>JBLIRP010000041.1:0-25362 GCA_049472355.1 bacterium
TTGTTGTAAAGTCTGTTTTCAGGCATTTTTCTCCTCTGCTTCACCAAGGGAATATTTCAAAAGTTCTCTCAATTCGACATTGATCGATCCCTTATTCTTCGAAAGAAACTTTTGTATGGTCATCACCTGCAAGGCCCCGGTGGGGCAATTGCTCACGCATGCCCTTGTACTGTACTCGGCACACCCATCACACTTTATGGCGATGCGAGCCTTCCGTCTCTTCATAATATTGTTGTCGATGTACTCGAGGGTAATGGCATCGGTCGGACAGATCTTCGCACACTCACCGCACCCGGTGCAGGTATCGGAGAGTTCCATGAAGGGTGTGCCGATCCTTCGCCGAACCCCGCGCTCTGAAAAACAGATCGCATTGGCGCCGATCACCTCTTCGCACACGCGAATACAAAGGCCGCAGAGTATGCATTTGTCAGGGTCATGCCGTGGACTGAAACGGCTTTTTTCGAGGCCCATCTCACGGGCCATGTCCCTGATCAATTCAGACTCCGGGCACCGGGCCATGAGCAGCTCCAGGATCATGCGCCGGTACTTCTCGATTTTTTCCGAGGTGGTTTTCACCGCGATGCCCTCCTGCACCGGATATACGCAGGAAGGGACACGCCGGGTGCGGTTTCCCCGCGTCACCTCCACGATGCACAATCGGCACACCCCAACCGTGCTCACCGACTGGTGGTAACACAGCCGCGGGATCTTGATACCGTAGCGGTCCGCGACCTCGATGAGGGTCTCTCCCTTCTTACCGACCACCCGTTCCCCGTCGATGCTGAATTCGATCAGTTCCTCCTGTGGCCGGTATTCAAGGACAACCCGTTCCTCCATACTCGGGTGCTTCTTGAGGTAGTCCTTGATCGCGACAAGAAGCCGGCTCGTGTAATCCTCCGTCTTGATGATACAATCCGTGGCACCCATCCGCACCACATCCTCGGCAATACCCTCGTTTCTCAGGCTGACCAGCATGATCACCGGCTTTCTAAACCGGTATGTCTGCCTGATCTGTCTCAATGCTTGTCTGCCCTCCATTTCAGGCAAATCGTTGTCGATGATGATCAGATCGTATCCTGCGGATTTACCCAGACGGTCAAAGCACTGCTCCGCCGTATTGATATGCTCGATCACAAAGGATTCGTCAAATGCATGGATCTCCTTCTTCATCAACTGGGCATGGATAGGGTCGTCCTCGACCATTAGAATCGTTACCATCGGCTTTTCCATGACCTCACCTCTTTATTCCTCCTTAATTCCGGAATGGCATGCTGTTAGAGGGCAAATACTCCCACATGATAGACGAGTATCGGCGTTACGAAAATTTACTCAGGATCAGGTTGATCTTATCAGGGGTAACCTTCCCGAAATACTCTCCGTCAATAACGATAACCGGACCCAAGGCGCATGCCCCCAGGCAGTTGACCGTTTCCAGGGTGAATTTTAAATCCTGCGTGGTTCCGCCGGCCTTTATCTTGAGAGACCTCTCCAGCTCTTCCAGGATCTTCCCCGCACCCCTTACATGGCAAGCGGTTCCCAAACATACGTGAATGGTGTGCCTGCCCCGGGGGGTAAGACTGAAGGCGGCATAAAAGGTCACCACATTATAGATCCGATTCAGGGGCACGCCGATGCTGCTCGAAAGGGCCAGCAGGGCCTCCCTGGGCAGGTAATTGAATACACCCTGGATGTCCTGCAGCATGCCGATCAGAAAACTCGGGTTCCGCTGGTATTTGCCGACGATCTCCTCGATCTTTCCGGTGTCGATTGAGGCCGGTTTCTTTTCTTCCACCGGTTTTACGGTTTTCAATCCCAAAATGGAAAGGAATTTCTCCTTGTAGGAGGCCTCGGTATCCTGCCCGGAGAACACGAGGATTGCATTGTAGGGGCAGCTCCTCATACATAAACCGCACCCCACGCAATTGGCGGTTACGACAATATGTCCTTCCTCGTCACGTTCGACCCCACCCCGGTTGCACGCCTCGATGCACCTCGGGTCCCGGCAGATCCTACACAGGTTGGGAACAAGGCTGATCCCGATAAGCGCGGAGCGTTCCCTTACGTGCCTCGACACATCCTTGTGCCTGCGCTTGCACGCATCGATACAGTTCGCGCAATTGAGACAATGCTTGATGTTACAGACGACTATCGATGTTTTTTCCATTGTGCTCATTACTCCACAGAGGGTTCATCTGAAATCCCGATCCGTTACACAACCTTAATTGCCTCGAATTTGCAGTTCTCGCGACAGATGCCGCACTTGATGCACTTTTCCTGGTCTATGGTATGCGGTTTTTTCTTCTCGCCGCTTATAGCCCCCTGGGGGCAGAACTTTACGCAGCGGCCGCACCCGATGCATTTCTGCTCATTGATGGAAAAGGTGATAAGCTCCTTGCATACCCCGGCAGGACAGCGTTTATCCTTGATGTGGGCATCGTACTCCTCGCGGAAATAGCGAATCGTTGAAAGGACGGGATTGGGAGCGGACCCACCGAGGGCACAGAGGGAGTTCTCCTTGATAAACTCGCTCAACTCCTGGAGCAAATCAATATCCCCCTCATTTCCCCTTCCCTCGGTGATGTTGGTGAGTATCTCCAGCATCCTGTTCAACCCCTCACGGCAGGGGACGCATTTGCCGCAGGACTCCTCGGTGAGAAAGGCAATGAAGTATTTCGCCACGTCCACCATGCAGGTGACCTCATCCATGACGATCATGCCGCCCGACCCCATCATCGATCCCGCCTCGGTCAGCTTGTCAAAGTCAACAGGAATATCGATGATGGATTCCGGGATACACCCACCGGACGGTCCCCCTGTCTGCACCGCCTTGAACTTCTTTCCTCCAGGGATACCCCCGCCGATATCAAAGATGATCTCCCTGAGGCTGATCCCCATGGGCACCTCAACCAGTCCGGTGTTGTTTATCTTTCCGACCAGGGAGAAAATCTTCGTCCCCTTGCTCCCGTCGGTCCCGATCTGTGAATACCAGTCAGCGCCGCGGTCGATGATCAGGGGGACATTTGCCAAGGTCTCCACATTGTTGATGACCGTAGGTTTGTTATACAGCCCGCTCTCAACGGTGTGGATATATTTGGGCCGCGGTTCCCCCGGCTTTCCCTCCAGCGAGGCAATGAGCGCGGTGGATTCCCCGCATACGAAGGCCCCTCCCCCTTTTGAAATCACGATATCAAAGTCGAAATCAAAACCGAGGATCCGCTCCCCGAGAAGCCCCGATTCCCGCGCCTGTTTCAAGGCGATGGTCAGGTTTTCAACGGCAAGGGGGTATTCGTTGCGCACGTATACATATCCGTGGCGTGAGCCGATGGCATAGGCGCCGATGATCATCCCTTCCACCACGCTGTGGGGGTTCCCTTCAAGGAGGCTTCGATCCATGTATGCCCCTGGATCGCCCTCGTCGGCATTGCAGATGATGTAGCGGACCCCGTCGGGCGCATGGGCCTTGTGGGCTGATTCCCATTTCCTGCCGGTATGGAACCCGCCGCCGCCTCGTCCCCGAAGCCCCGATTTCTTTATCTCCTCGATCACCTGGACAGGGGTCATGGAGGAGAGGGCCTTGGCAAGGGCGGCATAGCCGCCGATCATGACATAATCCTCTATGCTGGTGGGATCCAGAATGCCGTTATTGCCGAAAATGATCCGTTCCTGTCCTTTATAAAAGGGCACCTCCTCCTCGTACTGCGCACGGTTGCCGGTCACCGGGTCCACATAGAGAAGCTTTTCGATGATGTTCCCCTTGAGAATGGTCTCTTCAACGATCGCGGGAATATCCTCAATGCCTACCCTCTGGTAGAGGATCTTTTTCGGGTGAATGACGATTAGTGGACCGCGTTCGCAAAAGCCGTGGCACCCGGTTAATTTCAAATCAACCTTATCGCTTATTCCATGTTTCTCGATCTCCCTGCGAAAGGTATCGACCACATCCATGCATTTATAGGCCCTGCAGCCGGTTCCGGTGCAGATTGATATGATGCTCTTTTCGGTATCCCGCTGCTTATTAATTTCCTCTCGTAACTGTTTCAGGTCAGCTACCGAGAACAATCTCTTCATGTCTCCACATTCTCCTTCCTTCTTTCCCTATACCGTATTAATGCATGGCCTGAAGGTAAAAAGCCGTTTTATCACAACATGCGCGTGGGCACGCTTTGTGTGAATCCTGTGATATTATTTCATATAAAATCAGTATGTTGGTAGAGACTTAAGGGTTTAGTTTCCCGGAATTTTTTTTGCAAAGGCTGCCTCAAAATATCACAACCTTTTTGTAAAATCAAGTCTGATGAATATCTTTTGGGTAGGATTCAGAATAGGTTTCTGTGTATAAAATTGATTATTATTATTGTGATATCATATGATTAATCATAATTTGAAATAACTGTATAACAAAATATTTTAAAAAAGAAACGATGTTTTGAATTACGAGAATTGCTCGATATCAGCGATGTCTCGGGCTCGATCGCCAGTTGATCTCGGCCTCGGAAGGCCGAATATAGACCGGAACGAGATCCTCGGGTCCCACGCCCTTCCCCTGGGAGAGCCGATCCATGCCCCTCATCGCCAGGACGGAGGCCCTCGGAAAATTGAAGGGGGGCGTAAGAAACACCGCCTTCTCCTTGAGGCCCTGTCGAAAAAACGCCCCATAGGGAATCAGGCCGTTTCCCACCAGGATGGTCGGCTCGGTGATCTTCTCCATAAGGATCTCCGGGGAAACAACCATCTCCGGGGTGCGACTCACCAACTCCGATCCGCGCCATTCGAAGATACAGGCGAAGACCTCCCCCTTCCGGGCGTCGATAACGGGACAGATGGGCATCCGGGCAAGGGGTATTCCGAGCGCCAGTGTTTCAAGACTGGACACTCCCGCCATCGGTTTCCCTGCCGCAAAGGCCAGGCCTTTTGCCGTGGCCAGGCCGATTCTCAAGCCGGTGAAGGAGCCGGGGCCTATAGATACGCATATCCCGTCACAGTCCTTGAGCATTGTGCCCGTTTCCCGAAATATCCGGTCAATGCCCGGGAGAAGACGTTCGGAGTGTGAGGAGGGGCTGTTGATGTTCACCTCGGCAACGATCCCTTTGTTGTCGTCCGCAAGGGCCACACCCCCCATCCACGTGGCGGTCTCTATACCGAGCACCAGCACCGCTATTCCCTCTTTCGATAGTCATCGCCGACGATCTCCAGCACCTGGCACATCTCGTACAGGCGAGAGCGAAGACGGTATCCGATACGTTCGGTCAGGGTATCCTCCTCGTCCTCGGCATCATCCATCCAGTTCGAGGTGATGATCGTGATCCGCTTCTCGCTATACCGCTGGTTGATGATATAGGTGAGGGTGTCGCGCATCCATTCGGTGACCTTTTGGGCCCCCAGTTCATCCAGCACGAGCACCTCCTTCTCGAGAACCGGCCCCAGGACCGCACTTTCGGACAGGGAGGAATGCACATTGTAGGTGGATTTTATCTCGGTAAGGAGATCTCGGAAGTCATAGAAGATGCAGGGCACTCCCTTTCGGTTGATCAATTCGAGAATGATGGCCACCGCAAGGTGCGTCTTGCCCACACCGCAGCGCCCCATGAAAAGGAATCCCTCGTTGACCACCGGAAATTGGCGAACGAATTTCTCCGCCATCTCCTTTACCATCCCGAGGCTTACCTGATTCCTTCCGGAGTGTGGCTGAGGCGGCTGTTTTCCCTTCGGCATGATCTGAAAATTATCCAGGAGGCAGTGCCTGTACCTGAAGGGAATCCTCGCGGAGTCGAGCAACTGCTTGCGCCGTTTCACCAGGTAACAGTCGCACCGGCGAACAGTCTCGATCCCGTCTTCCTCCTGCACGACCCATCCGGAATCATGACACACCGGACAGGGACCGGTTCTTTCCTCAAGTTGCATACAGACTGATCCTCCGTGCATTCACCTTGTTGCGCACCAGGCTCTCCATACCAAGTTCGAGGGTTTCGCGGTAGGTGTCTCGATCCATTTGCTGTCTATACGGTGCCAATTCCGCCTCCACCTCCCGCAGCCACGATTCCTTCGCCTCAGAGGGGAGGAGGCTCAAGAGTGCCTGCATATACCCCTGATCGAGCATGGAGAGTCTCCCTTCGATCCCGTCGATGTTGATGTCCTCCGGGGCCTCGATCTCGTGCTCAATCCTGTCAAACTCGCCGGACCACCTTACTGTGTCGAGTGCACGCGCCTTGAGATCCCCCCACTCTCCCTCTGCCCGGGCCTCATCGCACAGCCCCCGGCGTATGCAGGCCATCCTTGTGCGGAGCATTGCGGTTATTGGTTCCTCTCCGTGATGATCGCCTTTCCTGTCATCCTCGGGGGCGCCAAGGAGCGACCGTCGATGCTCCTTCCACAACCTCATTATCTCGGGCTCGCAGTAGGTCAACAGATCGATCCGTTCCTCCCCTTCCTGGTGGGTGGCGCGAAACCCACGGCATGTCTTCCGGATCCCCTTGCACACGATATGGACGGGGATGCCCATCTGCTCCCATCGTTCGGCAACGACCCAGTTCCGAGGGGAAAGGACTGTCCCCTGCCTCCGGTATTTGAAAAAATATTCCTCTATCTTTGCAAGATACATATGCGCCTCGAGAAAACCAATACAATAAATGTCCAATATCCTGCGGGAAGGGGGTTGCGCCTGTGTGCCTGCGGATGAGCACTACAGCCTGTAGCGCGAAGATGACGTTTAGCACGCCAACCGAACTTTGTTAGAGCTGAGCGAAGCGAAGCTACTATAACGCGGCTTCTTCTGAAAACCTGTAAAGCGTGTTTCATTTTCGAGCCCAAAGGGCGAGTTGAGGCGTGCCCGAAGCGAGCCTTACAGGCTGTGTGCAAGGGAGCCGAAACAAAAGGCGCACCCCCTTCCCGCCAATCCTTGAAGTATTGAGCAGCTTCCTAACGCCCCCCGCCCCTCCTTCTCTCATAGATAATCCTCAACCCCTGGAGGGTGAGATGAGGGTCCACCACATCGATGCATTCCGCCTCTTCCTGGATGGCCGAGGCCCATCCGCCGGTTGCCACCACCCGGCTGTTCACGCCCATTTCACTCCTCATGCGCTCCACGATGCCCTTCACCAGTGAGGCATATCCGAACAGGAGACCCGCCCTGATGGCATCATCGGTGTTTTTTGCAATCACGGAGGCGGGTCTCTGCCACGTGACCGGTGACAATCGCTCCGCGCGTCCAATGAGCGCTTCCAGAGAAACACCGATACCCGGGACGATACACCCCCCCAAAAATTCACCCTCCGGGGACAGTGCACAGAAGGTGGTGGCGGTGCCGAAATCGATGATGATGAGCGGGGCACCATACTGTTCATTGGCGGCAACCGCATTGACGATGCGGTCAGCGCCGATCTGTTTGGGATCGGGATAGGCAACCGGGATGTATTCCTCCATTCCGGGATCGATCTCCAGAGGGGTGCAGCCGAGATAATTCCGGCACATCTCCTTTACCCTGTCGGTAAGGGAAGGCACCACGCTGGACATCACGGCGCCGGCGATCCTCTCCGCCGAAATATCCGCCCCCCGGAAGGCATCCAGCACCAGACACCCGAACTCGTCCGCGGTCTGATCCTTTTTGGTGTGAAAACGCCATTCCTTCACCAGGCGTTTGCCGTCGAACACCCCGACCAGGATGGTGGTGTTGCCGATATCCACTGCTATGAGCAGACCTGACATGCACCCTCCCCGACCAACAACTCCCATTGCCCTGCAATGTCCTTCCCGCCCCCGGACAAAAAAGACGCATACCATCGGTTCATTCGGGCAAGGAGGATCCTCAGGGTCTCCGCAGGTCTGACCGGACGACCCGCCTCTTCGGAGAGGGTGGTAATCCGCGATCTCAGATCGACGGGAAAGTGCTCAAGCCCCTCTGTGCAGTTGATGCCGATGCCGATCACCAGGTAATCGATGATATCCCTCCTGCCCCGTGCCTCTATGAGGATGCCGGCCACCTTCCGTCCCTCGATCAGGAGGTCATTGGGGACCTTGATCAACGGCCTCTTTGGCACGAGTGCGGCTGCGGTCTCCCACACGGCTATTCCGGCCATCTTTTCGAATATCCCCGTGGCCTCCGGAGACAGCTTAGGTCTCAATATGATCGAGCAATAAAGGCCGCCCTTCGGTGAACACCATCGACTGCCCCGTCTCCCCCTCCCCTTCGTCTGACGGTCTGCCGTAATGACGGTTCCCTCCCTGAATCCCTGGCGGGCAAAGGCATGGGCCCGTTCATTGGTGGAATCAACCTCCTTGAAGTTGATCATGACTTCGCCTATATAATTGTTAATATTATTATTTTTTTGTGTCATCTCAACCAAAACATGTACTAAGTCGAAATACAATCGCTGTCTGCTCGATTGTATCGAAACCACAAAACGGCTGCAAAAGATTCCCGGGCATTTACGCGAACCATGGGGGAATGGCATGCCGGTGTGGTGATGCCGTTATATAAATAAGGATGTGCCGGAAGGCAGCAGGGGTTTCAGCTCAGTTCCAGGCTGATATCCACCGATGGGGCTGAATGGGTCAAGGCGCCGACGGAGATCAGGTCTACCCCGGTCCTGGCAATCTCCGAGACGTTCTCCAGGGTTATGCCTCCCGATGCCTCAACCAGCATCCTCCCATCGATAAGCGCCACCGCCTTGCTCATCTCGGGGATCGACATGTTGTCAAGGAGAACCGCTTCAACCCCGAGGTCCAGGCACTCCTCAACCTGGTTCAGGCTCTCGACCTCCACCTCAATCCGCCAGAGGTGAGGAATGCTTGCGCGGATTGCATTCACCGCCCGGGTGATTCCACCGGCCACCCGGATATGGTTATCCTTGATGAGGCACCCGTCATTGAGACCGAAGCGGTGGTTGAGTCCTCCGCCGCATCGAACGGCATATTTTTCCAAAAACCTCACCCCGGGGGTTGTCTTGCGCGTATCCACGATCTTTGCCCCTGTCCCGCCAATCTTCTCCACGTATCTGTTGGTAAGGGTGGCGATGCCACACAGCCGCTGCAGAAAGTTGAGGGCGGTACGCTCACCCGCAAGGATCACCCACGTGTCAGCTTTAACACCTGCCAAGGAACCGCCCGCCTTTACCCGATTTCCATCCTCGGTGTCGGATTTCCATTCCACACCCCCTTCGCCAAGGATACGGAAGGTTTGCGCAGCCGCGGCCAATCCTGCAACGACCAGATCCTCCTTGGCCACAATGACCGCCTGAACCCTTCCATGACAGTCAGGGAGCCCGAGGCTGGTCCGGTCCATCCAGGCGCTGTCTTCTGTAAGGGCACGGACGATCAGTTCATTCGGAAATGCGGGAGAGTCACGCATTGGTGTGCGCATCGATGGAATTGGTCTCCTTGAGATATTCAACGACCGTCTTGTAGATCTCTTCCAGTTTCACCTTCTTCTGATTGAGCTCCAGAGAGCGATCCTTTCCCTTTTTGACCACATCCGGCGGTGCCTTGTCAATGAAATCCTCGTTTGCCAGTTTCTTATGGAGCACCTCCAGTTCCTTATCAAGTTTCCTGATCTCCTTTTTGAGCCGCTCGGATTCCTCCTTGAAGTTGAGGACCTTTTCCAGGGGCACGTATATCTCGATACCGGGGAGTATGGCAGTGGCAGAGGTCTTGGGTCTGTCGATGTCGGGGCTGCAGGAGAGGGCCTCCAGCTTCGAAAGGGATTCGATATAGGATGCATGCTTGAAAATGATGGCCGCCTTTTCCTGATCGCCTGTCTTGAGCATTGCACTGATCTTTGTACCGGGCGGGATATTCATCTCGCCCCTGATGTTTCGAATCGCCTTGATGATCCCCATAGCGAGGGAGAGCTGGTCCTCCGCTTCAGGATCGTACCATCGCCCGTCATACACGGGCCACGGGGCAACCGTAATGCTCTCGCCATTATGCGGGATACTCTGCCAGATATGCTCGGTAAGAAACGGCATGATGGGATGAAGGAGCCTCAGACCGCACTCCAGCACGGTCACCAGTGTCTCCTGGGCTGCCTGGCGGACGGGAGGGCTGGCGGATGGCGCCAGAGCCTCCTTTGCCATTTCGATATACCAGTCACAGAACTCGTGCCACCAGAATTGATAGAGGAGATTCGCCGCATCGTTGAATCGATATTCGCCGAGCATGGTGGTTACATCCTGTATGAGATTATTCAGCCGGTGCAGGATCCAGCGATCCGCGATGCTCTCCGCCTTTGGCTTGCCGGGTGAATATCCTTCAAGGTTGAGAAGCACGAAGCGTGAGGCATTCCATATCTTGTTGGCAAAATGGCGATACCCCTCGATCCTCTTCTCCGAAAGGCAGATATCCCTTCCTTGGGCGGTCAAGGCGGTCAGGGTGAAACGGAAGGGATCGGTTCCGTACTTTTCCATCATCACCAGCGGATCAATGACATTTCCCTTCGACTTGCTCATCTTCTGACCCGCCTCGTCACGCACCAGGGCGTGAAGGTACACGTCCGTAAAGGGGACCTTCCCCATGAATTTGAGCCCCATCATGATCATCCGGGCCACCCAGAAAAAGAGGATGTCGAATCCGGTGACCATCACGCTTGTGGGATAGAAGATCTCGAGTTCCTTTGTTGTGTGCGGCCATCCGAGCGTAGAAAATGGCCACAGGGCTGAACTGAACCAGGTATCCAGCACATCCGGATCCTGCACCAGTCTCGAGCCCTTGCAGTGGATGCATTGCTCAGGGGTGGTCCGCGATACGGTGATCTCCCCGCACTCCTCACAGTACCATGCAGGGATTCGATGCCCCCACCATATCTGGCGTGAAATACACCAGTCCCTAATGTTGAGCATCCATTCGAAATAGGTTGCCTCCCAGTGGGAAGGAATGATCCGAATGGAGCCGTTTCTGACCGCCTCAATGGCGGGTTCGGCAAGGGGGACCATCTTGACGAACCACTGTTTGGAGACCATGGGCTCAATCACGGTCTGACACCGATAGCAATGACCCACCGAGTGCTCATACGGCTCCACCTTGACGAGGAGTTCCTGCTCTTCGAGGTCCTTCAGCACCCTCTTACGGCATTTATACCGGTCGAGCCCCTCGTAGATTCCGGCATCCTCGGTCATCTGCCCCTTTTCGTCGATGACCTTTACCCTCTCCAGGTTGTATCTCCTGCCGATCTCAAAATCATTCGGATCATGAGCAGGTGTTATCTTGAGGGCCCCGGTACCGAATTGAGGGTCCACATAGGCATCCGCGATAACGGGAATAAGACGTCCCACCAGGGGGAGTATCACCTGCTTGCCCTGCGCATCCAGATAGCGGTGGTCCTCAGGATTAACCGCCACCGCCGTATCCCCCAGCATTGTCTCGGGCCTCGTGGTGGCAACCACAATACCATTTTTCTTGTTGGGGAAGGGATATTTTATATAATAGAGATACGCCTGCTCGTTCTCATAGGTTACCTCAAGGTCCGAAAGGGCGGTGTGACAACGGGGGCACCAGTTGATGATGTAATCGGCTCGATATACGAGGCCCTCCTCGTACAGGCAGACAAACACCTCCTTGACCGCCTCGGAGAGACCTTCGTCCATGGTGAAGCGCTCTCTGTCCCAGTCGCATGAAGCACCAAGTCGCTTCAGTTGTTCTGTTATCGTGTTGCCTGATTCTTTCTTCCATGCCCATACCCTCTTGACAAAACGCTCCCGTCCGAGCGCATGCCGGTCAATTCCTTCGGCGGCGAGTTGGCGCTCGACCACATTCTGGGTGGCAATCCCCGCATGGTCGATGCCGAACTGCCACAAGGTATTGTGATCCGACATCCTTTTCCATCGGATCAGAATGTCCTGAAGGGTATTGTTGAGCGCATGGCCCATGTGGAGGGAGCCGGTTATATTGGGCGGGGGTATGACGATTGAAAAAGCCGGCCTGCCGTCCTTGATAATCGTCCGAAAAAGGCCCTGTTCATACCAGAAGGTGAACCATCGTTGTTCGATGCTTCCAGGCTCATACGACTTGTCCAACTTCACCGAGTACATTCAAAAACCTCCCTCTCACCCATACCCCTGCTTTATGTGCTCGATTTCCTCACGGATGATCTTCTCCGCCAGGTCGGGGACCCTTCTTTCAACATTCTGATTGATCTCATTGAGAACCATGTGGGCGATCTTCTTCTCATCGATAATATGGGCGAGCTTCTCCTGAATCATTTTTTTGGTCATCTCAGGAAGGGCTTGTTCCGTGAGCCTGCCCATCTGTTCCTGAATGAGGTTCCTGGTAAGTTCCGGAATGGCCTGGGTGACCATCTGCTTCATGTGCTCCTGCACAAGCCGTTTGGTCAGTTCCGGAACCGCTTGCTGCGTCAGATTGCCCAGTTGTTCCCGAATGAGATTCTTGGCAAGCTCCGGCACCGATTGGCTGATCGCCTGATTCATGTGCTCCTGTACAATCCGTTTGGTCATCTCCGGAATAGACTGCTCGGTCAATTTGGTAATCTGTTCCTGAATGAGATTCCTGGTGAGATCCGGCACTGATTGGCTGATCACCTGATTCATATGCTCCTGCACAAGCCGTTTGGTCATCTCCGGAATGGACTGCTCCGCAAGGGTATGCATCTGTTCCTGCAGCATCTCCTTAAGACGCGTTTCCATCTCCTGCATATCCAGCAACGGCTTTGCAGGCGCAGCCTTCTCCAGGGGCACCCCTCCTGCTGTTTCCTCCCCCTCTTTCTCAACGGGAGGAGCCGGTGAAGCACCTTCAGCTTCGATCGGTTTATCGGCGGATTCACCCGGAGTGGAAGTAGCCTTGAAGAATTCATCCAATACCGATTGCTGGACCTGTTCCTGGGAAAGGCCTTCTTCGCCGCCGGCATCTGCGGGAGATGCATGGGCATCGTGAGAGGAAGGGGCTGCCTGCTGCTGTTTATCTTCGGACTGGGCGTATGCCTGAGGGGATTCCACACCGGCCTTGTCCCCCTCGGCATCTCTTCCCCGTCGTATTGCCTCTTCAACCACCTTTATGGTCTCCTCCAGGGCCTCCTCAGCACTCAACGTCGGATGTTCGACTTCCCCTTCGCGCAGGATTGCATCGCCCTCCTTGGGGCCCACCTGGGGTGCTTCCGGCTGAGCCTCCGGCATCTCCGCTCCGGCCTGCGGCATCTCCTCCATCAGCAGATCCGAAGGCGCCTCTCCCGTGTCCGCACCCGCGGGCTCCGGCCCTGCTGCCCCCTCAGGCGGCTCCTCAACCGGGTTGATCTCGATCCCCTCCAGCACGTCCTCGAAACCCGCAAACGGCTCCTGCGCACCATCCCCCTGCCCCGCTTCCGGCTGTGCCTCCGATGTCTCCGCTCCGGCCTGCGGCATCTCCTCCATCAGCAGATCCGAAGGCGCCTCTCCCGTGTCCGCACCCGCGGGCTCCGGCCCTGCTGCCCCCTCAGGCGACGCCTCAACCGGGCTGATCTCGATCCCCTCCAGCACGTCCTCGAAACCGGCAAACGGCTCCTGCGCACCATCCCCCTGCCCCACCTCCGGCTGTGCTTCAGGCATCTCCGCTCCGGCCTGCGGCATCTCCTCCATCAAGAGCTCCGAGGGTGCCTCGTGCGCTTCCACTTCTTTCGCCGGCCCTGCTTTGCCGGAGAGGTCCTTGGTGAGGGGATCTGAGGCAGCAGACTGTTTTGCCATGAAATATTGAACCGTGCTGAGCAGTTTTGCGGATTCAAGAGGAACGCCGAGTACCTTATCCGCCTTGCAATCCTTTCCCAGGGACTCCAATTGTTCATCGCCCCCGTCTTCGGCCTTTTTTACGAGTACGATCAGGGGCAGTTGCGCAAATGCCTGGTCCGATTTTATTTCGTTGCACAGGGAGACACCGCTGCCTTCCTGCATATCGCGGTCTATAATGAGAAGATCGGGACCCTGTGATTTCATCGATTGCCTGAAGTCATCGATATCATTGGCAGGGATGATCTCATAGTCCGTATCGGTCAGATTCCATTCGACTTCCTTTAGGATGGTGATACTGCTGCTCCCAAGGATTATTTTCTTGCTCATACCTCCCCCTCCTTTCAAATTGAGGTAATGTTATCAATAGATCAGGCAAAAATCAAGGTTTAATTATCTGTGTATATGTGATATATTTGTTTTTTCGAATCATGTTATACCTCTTTAATAAAGGTCGACAATGTTGAAGAAAAGGCTTAGAGATATCCTGGAAAGGGTGAACAACGGTCACCTGTCCATTGACAAGGCCATGGAGGAACTCCGTTTTTTCCCCTACGAACGGTTATCCCATGCACGGGTTGACCACCATCGCTGCCTGAGGACCGGCATCCCGGAAGCCATTCTCTGCACAGGCAAGAGCATTGACCAGGTGAAATCCATAGCCCGAAATATCCTGGAACGCGGCGGGAATCTTCTGGCCACCCGGGCTGAGGAGTCAATCTACCGGGCACTGAAGGATCTGGATGAGCGGGTGATCCACCATCCAGTCGCCCGCATGATCACCCTTATCCAGGAACCGTGTCCGGAGACGGAGGGATTGGTGGAGATCATTACCGCCGGGACAGGTGACATACCGGTTGCGGAAGAGGCGAAGGTCACCTGCAATGCCTTGGGCAGCCGCGTGGATACCCTCTACGATGTCGGGGTTGCGGGGATTCACCGTCTCCTGGATGAGGAGCAGAGGCTTTTCCAGGCCCGGGTGATCTGCGTGGTTGCAGGCATGGAGGGAGCACTGGCAAGTATCGTGGGCGGTATCACCGAATGCCCGGTTATAGCGGTTCCCACCAGCGTGGGCTACGGCGCCCAGTTTCAGGGGCTCGCCGCCCTCCTCACCATGATAAACTCCTGTGCCCCGGGCGTGGCGGTCGTCAACATCGACAACGGATTCGGCGCCGGATGTCTGGCTCACAAGATCAACCGAATCGGCGAGACCAGGGGAACAACCCCGTGAACATCCTCTTTGCCGATTGTTTCTCGGGAATAAGCGGGGACATGTTCCTTGGAGCGCTTATTGATCTTGGCGTGGAAAGGGACTGGCTGTGCGAATCGCTTTCATCCCTCGGACTTCCTCCCTTCTCCCTTGAGGTCGCAACGGTCAGAAAGGGGGCAATCCAGTGCACCCAGTGCAGGGTCATTGACAGGGGTGGACCGCCGGTCGAGAGGGGCCTCCGGGAAATCACCGGCATGATCGAAGCAAGCCCTCTTCGGCCATCCATCAAGGAAAAGGCCGTTCGCCTCTTCAGTGTCCTGGGCGAAGCGGAGGCAACAATACACGGCATCCCCGTCGAGAAGGTCCATTTCCACGAATTGGGCGCACTCGACGCGCTGGTGGAGATCATCGGGGTGCTCCTCGGCTACGATCGCCTGGGAATCGACGCCCTGTTCGTGTCGCCGCTCCCTCTCGGACGCGGCGTCATTTCCACCCGGCACGGTCCCATTCCCGTTCCATCGCCCGCCACTGTGGCGCTCCTTAAGGACGTCCCCGTCATCCATACCGGCCTGGACGCAGAACTGGTAACCCCCACCGGCGCACTCCTGGCAACCCAGCTTGCAAAGGGGTTCGGCATGCCTCCCCAGATGAAGATACAAAGGGTCGGCTACGGGGCAGGCGAACGGGACCTGCCTGAGCGGCCCAACTGTCTGAGGCTTATCCTGGGGGAAACGGATGGGGAGTATGAGGAGGAAACCATCGAGGTCCTCGAATGTGACATCGATGACATGAACCCCGAGTTTTACCCGCACCTTACGGAACGTCTTTTCAACGCCGCCGCCCTGGATGTCACCCTGTGCCAGATCATCATGAAAAAGGGGAGGCCCGGCACCAGGGTGACCGTGCTGAGCCGGATTCACACCACCACCCAGCTCGTCGCCATACTCCTCGCTGAGTCGTCCACCCTCGGCGTACGTATCCATCGGGTGAGCAGGTCCAAGGCATCCAGGCGGATCGTGAAGATACAGACGGCATATGGACCGGTGAGGGTGAAGTGCGCATGGAGGGATACGACACTCCTCACCATTTCACCCGAATATGAAGATTATTCAGAAATTTCCCGAAAATATAATAGGCCGGTTAAATCTATCTACCAGGAGATCATGTCAGAGGCCCTGAAACAGGTCAAAAATCTTGTAGACCAGCGGGAGATATGATAGTATAGGCTGCATTTGGGCGATAATACATTCTATTATTCAAAAGGTTATGCGAAGCGAGCTGACGCGAGGTTAGGAGAACGGATATATGCCTGAGCTGCGAAAAGATCCCATTATCGGACGCTGGGTCATCATTGCAACCGAACGGGCCAGAAGACCTTCAGACTTCAAATCCTCAGAGGAAATCAAAAAACCGGGGTTCTGCCCCTTCTGCAACGGCAACGAAGACAAAACGCCGCCCGAGGTCTATTCCTTGCGCAACCCCCATACCGCCCGGGATACCCCGGGATGGTCCATCCGGGTGGTTCCCAACAAATTCCCCGCCCTCGAAATCGAGGGGGAGCTCAACAAGCAGGGCGAGGGGGTGTATGATCGGATGAACGGGGTCGGGGCCCATGAAGTGATCATCGAAACACCCAATCACGATTCCACCCTTGCGGACCTGTCGCTTCCTGAGATCGCAAATGTCATCAGGGCATTCCGGATACGGATCCTCGACCTGAAACAGGACAATCGATTCAAATATATGCTGATCTTCAAAAATCACGGAAGTGCCGCAGGTGCATCACTGGACCATACGCACTCCCAGCTCATCGCGCTCCCCATCGTGCCCAAAAGGGTTTCAGAGGAGATTCAGGGCGCAAAGACCTACTATCTTTACAAGGAGCGGTGCGTATTCTGTGACATCATCCAGCAGGAAAAAAAGGAAAATATCCGGGTGATCAACGAGAATGAGCACTTTATCTGCATTGCCCCCTTTACGTCGCGATTTCCCTTTGAATCCTGGGTGCTTCCCAAGACCCACGACATCTATTTTGAGGATATCAATGATAACGAGGTCGATTCCCTCGCATGGATCATGAAGGATATTCTGAACAGGATGAAGGTTGTCCTGAATGATCCCCCGTACAACTTTCTCCTGCATTCCTCGCCCTTCTATGAACGGGACATCACCTTCTACCACTGGCACATCGAAATCATTCCGAAGCTTACCAAGGTGGCGGGATTTGAGTGGGGCACAGGTTTCTACATCAATCCCACCCCCCCGGAAGATGCCTGTGTTTTTTTGAAGGAAGCCAAGGTCTGATCTCCTTCACCCCCTTCCCTCCTCTACGGTTCATGTAAAAGGATTCGCGCCATCGTTCCCTTTCTGCCGCCCCCTTCCTCATCGTAACCACCGTTCTTCCCTTTATGCACTGCGGTGAGAGCCATGTTGCATGGAATGTTTCAAAAAAAGGATACTCTGTTCCTGTATTGCGCAACACGAATAAAGGACATTTTAAAATATCATAAACTTTATGTTCTTTTGTTACCTATAACCACAATTATAACGATCGCCGTACTCTCCCCTACCCTGGTATTAATTATGCTTATATAAGAAATTAAGCGAGTTCGAAGGCATTGATTTTCTGATAAAGCAAGGCAACTATTCTCATCTTTTAAGGATTCGAAGCTCGCTGCGTCAACCGGTTTTTAGATCTTTCTCATAACTCAATCACCTCGACGAGCACTTCCATTCGACCCGCGTATCAACGTGATTATCGAATCAAAATCGATTCCTCAAGGGTTCGTCTGAGAGGGGGGGGTGATACTATTAATCATCACTATAACGGCACAGCTACTGTACCATAACAATCCTATGTATCAATGGTTAGGAGGGGATAACAATGTCAAGGAAATTAACGGCAGCAATAATCGCAATCATGTCTATCCTGATGTTTGCACTTTTTATGACTTCTTCACCGGTTCCGGCGCAAGAACCCGATCGTTCAGCTTCATGGCATGAAACCCAGTATGGGACCGACGCCTGGGGGGGAACCTGGATGATGGGGCAATTCGGACCGGATGTGGGCATTGGGGAGCAGGGAACGGTGTATGAGTACACGGATCCCCGCACCGGCACCTATGTCAGCTACTCGAGCGTGGGCATGGGAGCGGGACTCGGTGGCGCGATGATGGGGTATGGCGGTATGTTCAGCCCTGTGGCGCAGGCGTCATACGGGCCCTATGCCGGCGGCAACAGGCCGCAGGTGGGGTCGACCCCCGGCTATGACACCCAGGGCTATCTTTCCGGCAGTCTCTGGGGTCCGAATGTCAGCATGTATCAATCAAGGTATAACCCCATGGCCGGCATGATGTTTGGGCTTATGGGTATGCTGGGCGGCGGCTATGGCGGCTACGGCGGCTATGGCGGCTATGGCGGCTATGGTGGATTCGGCGGCTACGGCGGCTTCGGCGGCTTCTCTCCTTTCAGTGGAGCCTCTGCCGGCAGCTATCCGACGGTGATGTGGTAATCGGTAATCAGGCACACTGATCTGACATGCAATTGTTACACAAATTGAGGTCTTGAACATTCCGTTCAACGTGAATGCCGGGCCCCCGGCACAAGGGGCCCGGCATTTTATTTTCCTGCATTTCGCTATCGCGGGAATGCCCTGTATGCCTCCTCGAGAAACACCAGAAATCGATCGGACTCCACGTTGACATCCTCCCGTATGCGGAGCTGGATCTGATCGATGCCTCCCTCCTTTTTCTTCACGAAGACACAGCTTGGCAACGCTGCCTCGTCGATCAGCATTTCCTCGCTGTCAATCCGCTCGATCTTCAGTGTTTTCGCAATGTCATCGGCGGTGAAGGTATCTTCCCTGACGGTAAAATCGAGCCTGAGAATGTCAGGTGTGGTTCCCAGATAAAGCCACTCGGCATTATTGATACGGTACATGATGTAGCTTTTCTGTTCCCATAGGGGGCCTTCCACATCGAAATGCTCCCTGAGCACCCGCTCCAGCTTCACACAGATCGCCTTTGTCTGAGGGCTGCACCGCTTTTCGAGGTGCCATTCCCTCCACTTGGCATCAGGCGTGTCCGCTGCCGGTTCCATTGCCTCCGGTTCTTGTGAATCCGCAGCCTCGGAAGTTTCACCACGTTCGGCCGGAACGAGGATATCGGGTTGAATCAGTATGGTCCCCTCATCTTTGAATGCCTGCAACTCCACAATCGTGACATCGATGGCGTGCTTTCGAAGCCAGAGGGCATAGGTGACGAGACTGTCGCTGATGAGGGAACCGGTCACAATGATTCTCTGTTCCTGATTTATCGGGGGTATCTTCTTTATCCCCGCATCCTTGCAAAACTCCGTGAATACCCGATTGAAATCAAAGCCGGGATTCCTCCCCCTTGCCAAGAACCCCTTTGCCTGGGCCTCGAATTCCTTCAGCGTCCACTTGGCAAGGTGCGCGGCATATCTGAGCGACCTGATCTCAAGGGATTCCCGGTCAAGGGAGCGCTTGACCTCGACAAGCACGGCATTCCCCTTCACATCGAGCGCCAGAAAATCGAGCTTGTCCTCCGCGGTGTGCATACCCACCTGTCTTCCAATCAACATGAGCGGTTCACCAAGGAGCTGGGGAGTTTCGGCAATCTTATCGTCGATGAAGCCCTCGAGTATATTCCCTTCCCTGATCCGGTTCTCTTGTGATAATCTCTTTCCCCTCTGCGCAATCTTCAGGATCGCCATGGTACGTATGCCCCCCTACTGATTTTGAATCACATCCTCACGATGCCTGCCGATGTGAACGAGCGGTTCCATGAAGCCATACCATGCAACACGCGCCATGAATGGTCATTTACCGATTGTTGATGAATTATAAATTTTCCTAAAAATTACCAAGGCATGGCAATAATGTCAAGTGCGGGTGCAGGGGAGCAGCAATTGCGATCTCTGCGTTGCCTCGAAGCGGGCAGATATGTTTACGGAGTGATATGGGTTGCGTGGGGGGCTTGCCGAAGCGAGGCTTACAGGTAACTGGGATGGTAACATAGTGCTTAGCTGCCCTTCGCCTGTCGAGCTTGGTTGGTCAGGTTCCAGGCCCTTTATATTACCGGAAAGGGCTGCTTAGTGCTCCGCTGCGCTTCGCCCTGATAGAGGTTGGTTCGGGAGCTTTGGGTGACCGGAGGGGCATCATAGTGGCTTCGCTTCGCCCTGATAAAGGTTGTTCAGGCGCTGGCGTTGTAGTATCCTGATTGAGTGAAATACCGTATCTGATAACGAATAAAGGTTTTTTTCAGAGGTCTCAATCATGACAACACGCAGTAACAACGCCATATACATTGAGGGCGCCCGGCAGCACAACCTGAAGGGGTTTGACTGCGCAATCCCCCTCAATCGGATCACCGTGATCACCGGGGTGAGCGGTTCGGGAAAATCGAGCCTTGCCTTCGATACCCTGTATGCAGAGGGACAGCGGCGCTACATCGAAACCTTCTCACCCTACGCCCGCCAGTTCATGGATCGCATGGATAAACCGCAGGTTGACCGAATCGAGGGGATTCCCCCGGCCATCGCCATCGAGCAGGGGAGTCCGGTGAGGACCTCCCGCTCCACGGTGGGCACCATCACCGAACTGACCGATTTCATCAAGATCCTGTTCGCGCGCACCGGCGAGCTCCATTGCCGGATCTGCTCCCGGAAGGTGGTCAGGGAAGCCCCCGATACCATAGGGGATGCCCTGTTCCGCGAACACCAGGGCTCGCCCGTAATCATAGCATTTCCCTGCGCCAAGGCGGATCTCGACCCTGCACTGGTCAGGCAGGAGCTCATGCGGGAGGGTTTCTCCCGTATACTCGAAGGGGACGATAGTGTGGATATCGAGGAGTCCGGGCTTGAGGTCCCTTCTCTGCAGGTGATGGTGGACCGCCTGACGCTCGCGCCGGAGGAAAGGGCACGGGTGATCGACTCCGTCGAACAGGGTCTTCGATACGGCCATGGTCATGTCCTGATCAAAATCATGGGGGGAGAGCTTCTCCGCTTCAGTAGCCATCTGCACTGCCCTTACTGCGACATCCATTACAAGGACCCCGTCCCCAACCTTTTCTCCTTCAACAGCCCCCTGGGGGCATGCAGCACCTGCCGCGGCTTCGGGAGGATCATCGATATCGACCTGGACAAGGTGATCCCCAATCCTCGCATCTCCCTCGAGTCCGGCGCGATCAAGCCATGGGACACCGATTCCCACGAGCTCCGCAAGCTGATGAGATTCTGCTCCCGGGAAGGCATACCGGCGGATATACCCTTTTCCGCCCTCAGCGAGGAGCATAAGGGGATGATCATTGATGGGGGGCGCCGTTTCTTCGGGGTTCGCGGCTTTTTCAAGTGGCTGGAGGGCAAATCCTACAAGATGCACGTGCGGGTGTTCCTCTCCCGGTACCGGGGATACTTCACCTGCCCTGATTGCGGGGGTACCCGGTTCAAACCGGAGGCCCTGCTCTACCGGATACGGGGGCTCACCATCGCGGAGATCTATTCCCTCTCCATAGACCAGGCATTCCGGTTCTTCACGGAAATCCCGGAAGCCCCCCTCGATGATGCGTCCCGCATGCTGCAGAGAGAGATCACCAGCCGCCTGCGCTATCTGAACGAGGTGGGGCTCTCCTACCTCACCCTGAACCGGCAGTCCAGGACACTCTCCGGGGGCGAGGTGGAGCGGGTGAGCCTCACCAAGGCCCTGGGCTCATCCCTGGTCAATACCCTCTACGTGCTCGATGAGCCCAGCATCGGCCTCCACCCCCGGGACAGCAACCGGCTGGTGATGCTGCTCAGGGAGATCTCCGCACAAAACACGGTCGTGGTGGTGGAGCACGATCCGGAGATCATTGCAGGGTGCGATCATCTCCTCGACCTCGGCCCCGGGGCGGGGGCCTGTGGCGGAAATGTGGTCTATGCAGGCCCCCTGGCGGACATCCACGCATCCAGGGATTCGGTCACCATCGACTACCTCACCGGAAGGTCCATGATCCCGGTGCCGGCCAGCCGCACGAAGCCTGATCCACAAAACAGCATCCGCATCAAGGGGTGCAGGGAGAACAACCTGAAGAACATCGACATCACCATCCCCCTGGGGCTCATGGTCTGCATCACCGGGGTCTCGGGCTCGGGCAAGAGCACCCTTGCCGAGGAGATCATCTACAAGGGGATCAGGCAGGTGAAGGGGTATGCGGTTGAAAGGCCCGGGGAATTCGACGCCATGGAGGGCACGGAGCTCATCGACAATGTCCTCCTCATCGATCAAAGCCCCATCGGGAAGACTCCCCGGGCAAATCCCCTTACCTACATCGGGGCCTTCGATCCGATCCGCAAGCTGCTCGCCAAGACCCCCCTTGCCCGGGAGCGGGGGTACACGCCGGGCGCCTTCTCCTTCAACGTGCCGGGTGGACGGTGTGAAACCTGCATGGGAAACGGATACGAGAAGGTGGAGATGCAGTTTCTGTCCGATGTATACATCACCTGTCCCGACTGCAACGGTTCCCGGTTCAGGAAGGAGGTCCTGGAGGTCACCTACAAGGGAAAAAACATCGGCGACATCCTGAACATGACCTTTGACGAGGCCGACACCTTTTTCGAGGATATCCCGTCCATCACCACCATGTTCCAGCCGATCATGGACGCGGGAATGGGATACCTCCGCCTGGGTCAGCCGGTCAACACCCTGTCCGGCGGAGAGGCTCAGCGGCTGAAGCTTGCCAAATACATGGGATTCAGCCCCGGACGCAACATCCTGTATATCTTCGATGAGCCCTCCACCGGTCTCCACTTCGCGGATATACGGAAACTGCTCGAGGCATTCCAGCGCCTCATCAACGAGGGAAAGACCCTGCTCGTCATCGAGCACAACATGGATATTGCAAAATGCGCCGACCATATCATCGACCTTGGCCCGGAGGGGGGTGACGGGGGTGGATGGGTCGTTGCCAAGGGCACCCCCGAGGAGGTTGCCTGGGTAAAGGATTCCCATACCGGACGCTTCCTGCGGAAATATCTGGAACAACCGCACCCTGTCTGGGTCCGGCCGGATACGCCCCCGGCTCCCGTCCCGGTGCCCCATGCTGACGCCATCGCCATCAACGGGGCTCGGGAACACAACCTGAAAAACATCACGGTGAACATCCCCAGGGACAAGATGGTGGTGATCACCGGGATAAGCGGCTCGGGGAAATCCACCCTCGCCTTTGACGTACTCTTTGCCGAAGGCCAGCGGCGCTATATCGAGAGCCTCCCCACCTACGTGCGGCAGTACCTCAAGATAATGGAGCGAAGCGACGTCGACCTGATCACCGGCATCCCCCCGACGGTCGCCATTGAACAGCGGATGAGCATGCTCCACCTTCGCTCCACGGTTGCCACCATCACCGAGATCTACCACTACCTGCGCCTCCTCTTCAGCAAGGTCGGGACCCAGCACTGCCTGTGCAGGATACCCATAGCTCCTCAGTCTGAGGAGGACATGCTGAATCGTTTCATAAATTACTTTAACAACCATGAGTTTCTTCTTTTATCACCGAAGGTTATAAAGCGAAAAGGAATCCACCGCGACGTCATGGAGCATGCCTTCAAAAAGGGATACCGGCAGGCACGGGTGGACGGTGCCATGGTGGACCTGGAGCATCCTCCCTCTATCGCACGGTACAAGGAGCACTCCCTGGACGTAGCCATCGACCGGATCCGGGTGGACCCCGAAGACAGGGAGCACCTCGTCTCGGCCATATCCCTCGCCCTCCAGGAAGGCAGGGGCCAGTTCTATGCACTGGACATGGAGAACAACATAGAGGAGACCTTCAGCAGAAAGGGATACTGCCCGCACTGCGGCACCGCCTTCGAACCGGTGGATCCCAGGCTCTTTTCCTTCAACAGCCGTTTCGGCGGATGCCCGGCCTGCGACGGGCTGGGAATCTCCACGGAAACCGGGGAACGCTGCACCCGCTGTCAGGGCACCAGGCTGAACGAGCGCGCCCTTTCCATCAAGATCGGAGAGTATACCATCGCGGACATGGCGAGCCTCGCCGTGGAGGATGCGATGCGGTTCTTCCCCTCCCTGCGTTTTCCCCCCCGGGACCGGATCATCGCCGATCTCCTCATCCCCGAGATCATGGTTCGGTTGGCCTTTCTCCAGAGGGTGGGCCTCTCCTATCTCACCCTCGACCGGAGCGGAAACACCCTGTCAGGGGGGGAGACCCAGCGCATCCGTCTGGCAGCACAGTTGGGCTCAAACCTGCGGGGGGTATGCTACATACTGGATGAGCCCACCATCGGGCTCCACCCCCGCGATAATGCCACCCTTCTTGACACCCTCACAGAATTGAGGGACCGGGGAAACAGCGTCATCATCGTGGAGCACGACGAGGAGACCATACGGAGGGCTGATCACGTGCTGGATCTCGGTCCTGAGGCGGGCATGCACGGAGGCCGGGTGGTGGCCCAGGGCCCGCCGGAGGCGATCCAGGCAGAGCCGGGATCGATCACCGGAGCATGGCTCGGACATCCTGATCGTCACACCATCACCTCACACCGCCGCGCTGCTCCAGAGAACAGGTGGCTCACGGTCAAGGGTGCGTCGGTATACAACCTCAAGGAGATCGATGTGGGCATCCCCCTCGGCACCCTGGTGTGCATCACCGGTGTGTCAGGGTCCGGCAAGAGCACCCTCCTCAGGGAGGTCATTCTCAAAGGGCTCCAGGCGCTCTTCGACCGAAAGGGCATCCCGGGGCACACCTGCAGGCAGATCGAAGGGTGGGAGCATCTGGAACGCGTGCTCGAGGTGGACCATTCCCCCATCGGCAAGACACCCCGTTCAACGCCCGGCACCTATATCGGTTTTCACGACGCCATCCGCAGGCTCTTTGCCATGCTCCCCGAATCGCGGATGCGCGGGTATCAGGGGGGGCGGTTCTCCTTCAACGTGAAGGGAGGCCGGTGCGAGGCGTGCCAGGGCCAGGGAAGGATCAGGGTGGAGATGAGCTTCCTTCCCGATGTGTATGTGGAGTGCGAGGTATGCGGGGGAAAACGGTTCAACGAGGAGACCCTCGGCGTCACCTACCGGGGGAAAAACATCGCCGAGGTCCTCGACCTGACCATCGAGGAGGGCCTTGAATTCTTCTCCGCCGTACCGCAGATCGTACACCCCATCAAGATCCTGAACGACATGGGACTCGGGTATCTCCACATCGGCCAGGCGAGCAATACCCTCTCCGGCGGGGAGGCCGAGCGCATCAAACTGGCCTCCGAACTGACCAAGAAGAGCCATGGGAAGACCCTGTACATCCTCGACGAGCCCACGACCGGTCTCCACCTCGCGGACATCAAGAAACTCATGGGGGTGCTCCAACGACTGGTGGACCTGGGAAACACGACACTGATCATCGAACACAACCTGGAGGTCATCAAGGAGGCCGATTACATCATCGA
>JBLIRP010000042.1:0-32846 GCA_049472355.1 bacterium
CCATCATCGAGGCGGTGCGGATGGTTGCCGGCTTTTCGATGGGCGCGTCCCTGGTGGCGTTGTTTGCAAGGGTCGGCGGAGGGATCTATACGAAGGCAGCGGATGTGGGCGCGGACCTGGTGGGAAAGGTGGAAGCGGGCATCCCTGAGGATGATCCGCGAAATCCCGCTGTTATCGCCGATAACGTGGGTGACAACGTGGGCGACGTGGCAGGAATGGGCGCAGACCTCTATGAATCCTATATCGGCGCAATCGTCTCCGGCATGGTGATCGCTGCGATACCCAATCCCCGTGCCGACGTAAAGGGTATCATGCTCTGTCTGCTCCTCGCAGCATGGGGAATCGTGGCCTCCACCATCGGGGTATTCTTCGTCAGGACCAATGAAAAATCTGATCCCCAGAAGGCCCTCAACAGAGGGATGACCGCCTCTGCGGTGCTCCTGGCCATCGGCGCGTTCGTCCTCACCGTCACCTGGTACGGGAATCTCAACTTCTTCTGGGCCGTGCTCTCAGGGCTCATTGCGGGAATGATCGTGGGATACGTCGCCGAGTACTATACCTCGGGGAAGGCGGTGGCGTCCATTGCGGAATCATCCAAGACCGGTGCGGCCACGGTCATCATCCAGGGCACGGCCATAGGGATGAAGTCCACTGCCCTGCCCATCATCGGCATCGCCCTGGCCACAATCGTTTCCTATTGGACGGCAGGCATCTTCGGGGTGGCGCTCTCCGCCATCGGCATGCTCTCCATCACCGGCATGACCGTGGCGGTCGACGCCTATGGTCCCATAGCGGACAACGCTGCGGGCATTGCCGAAATGGCCGGCATGGGGCCGGAGGTGCGCAAAAGGGCCGAGAGACTCGACGCCATCGGAAACACCACCGCTGCGATCGGCAAGGGATTCGCCATCGGCTCGGCTGCCTTGACCGCACTCGCCCTCTTTGTTGCCTATGGCCAGGCAGCAGGCATGAATTTCCTGAATGCCATCGATTCGAAGGTCGTGGCAGGATTATTCATCGGCGGCGTGGTTCCCTTTCTCTTCTGCGCCATGGCCATGCAGGCAGTGGGAAGGGCGGCCTTCTCCATCGTCGAGGAGGTGCGAAGGCAGTTCAGGGAGATCAAGGGGCTCATGGAAGGAAAGGCGATGCCCGATTCCGCCCGGTGCGTTGATATCACCACACGAGGGGCGCTCAAGGAGATGATGGTGCCCGGAATCATGTCGGTGCTCTTCCCCTTGGGTATCGGGATCATACTGGGCATTGAGGCGCTCGGCGGATTCCTGGTTGGATCGCTGGTCAGCGGCGTCCCCCTCGCAATCATGCTCGCCAATGCAGGAGGTGCATGGGACAATGCCAAGAAGTATATCGAGGAGGGAAATCTGGGCGGCAAGGGATCGGATTGCCACAAGGCCTCCGTGGTGGGCGATACCGTGGGCGACCCCTACAAGGATACGGCCGGTCCCTCGTTGAACATCCTCCTGAAGTTGATGGCCGTTGTCTCACTCGTGTTTGTGCCGTTGATCCTCAAATTGCACGGATTGTTGATGAGCCTGTTCTAATACTGGAGGTTTTCGGTATCGATTGATCGGATCAACACCATCCGTGTGTGAACGTGAGAAGATATCACTCGACACATCGTATGGCCGACCATAAGTGATGCCGGGTGCAGTGGATACATTCCCTGCGCCCGGCATCCTTTTTTCAATACCCGCCATCTGCCGGAAGATCATAAAGGTCTTGCTGTATTGACTCCGGTGTGTTTGCGTGGGAATATATCCGGAATATGAAGGGGGGCATCAGCACACAGGTGCCTGATGCCATGAACCATTTTTTTGTAACCGATCAATACATTGTGGGAAACCGTAGCTCGTTCCGCTTCGCCTGACAGAGTTTTACTGGCCCACCCCCTTCAGATAGTGAGCAGTTGTTCCTTTTTCATCGGGCACGGGGGTCGATGATTCCATGGATTCCATTGAGCAGATAAGCGCCGAGGAGGCAGCGGTCCCTCAGGGGGCACAGGCCGAGGACCGGAAAAAGGCGGGCCAACGGTCCTTCCTGGCCAGGGCCTCGATGGTCGTGCTGCTCGGGACACTGACCAGCCGCTTCTTCGGCTTCATCAGGGAGATGGTCATGGCCGCCTACTTCGGAAGCGGCATGGCGGTCGACGCTTTCCAGGTGGCATACATGATTCCCAACCTCCTCCTGCAGCTCTTCGGCAGCGCAGCCATAGGCTCCGCCTTCATCCCGGTCATCACCACATTCCTCACCAACAAGGAACCCGAAAACGTCAACACTGTGGCAAGCAGCGTGGCGAACTTCCTGGCCGTGTTCTTTTTCCTCTGCATGGTGGCAGGTTTCTTCATTGCCCCGCAGGTCACCAGGGCGATCGCCCCCGGGTATGCAGGGGATGTCGAAAAATTTCGCCTCACCGTGCTGATGACCAGGGTCATGTTTCCGAGCATCCTCTTTCTGGGGATGTCGGGGTTTGTCATGGGCATGCTTCATTCCTACAACCATTTCACCGCACCCGCCTTTGCCCCCGTATGCTTCAACATCCTGATCATTACCTCCGTGGTCGTGCTGACGCGCGGACTCGGGCCCATGAGCCTGGCAATCGGGGTGACCCTGGGCGGGCTCATCCAGCTTCTCTTCCAGATACCCTTTCTCAAAAAAAGGAACTGGCGCTATTCGCTCACCCTTGCCTGGCATCACCCAGGGGTAAAACAGATCATCACGCTGTTCATCCCCATTGTCTTCAGCCTGGCGAGCATCGAGATCAACGTGTTTGTGGATACCCGCTTCGCCTCCCTGCTTGCGGCTGGGAGCGTGGCGGCGCTCCACTATGCCCTCCGCATCTGGTATCTTCCTATGGGGCTTTTTGCGGTTACCATCTCCACGGTCCTTTTCCCGAAATTTTCCAGGCATTCCGCGATGAATGACCTTGCAGGGTTGAAGGAATCGTACTCCCTGGGACTGAGAAGCGTGTTTCTGATCATGGTGCCGGCATCCATGTTGATCATCGTCCTGGCCCGCCCGATTGTAAAGCTGCTCTTCATGCGGGGGGCATTCGGCATGGAGTCCACCAATGCGGTTGCCTATGCGCTGGTGTTCTACACCCTGGGGCTTACCTCGGCAGGCGTGCTTCACCTCACCAACAGGGCATTCTATTCCCTCAAGGACACCCTGACTCCCACCCTCGTTACCGTGGCTGCCATCGCCGTCAATTACCTCGGTGACTGGGTCCTCTCCCGGCCGCTGGGACACGGCGGCATCGCCCTTTCCACCTCCCTGGTCATGACCTTCAACTTTGCATGTCTCTTCATCATCCTGAGAAGACGAATGGGTGACATAGACGGAAGGAGGATACTCTCCAGCCTGATCAAGATTCTCATCGCCTCATGTCTGTTAGGGATTGTATCCTATGCAGCCTGGAGGCTCACGCACAGCATGGCAGGCGATGCCCTCAGCGGACAGATCCTCGCCGTGGGAACGGGCACGGGCGCGGGTGCCCTCATGTATCTTGCCGCGGCGAAGATCCTCGGTATCCACGAGATGTCCGCCATCACCCGCATGGTCCTCGCCCGGTTCACCCGCAGGAAAGGTGATCCCGATGATGCGCGGACCACCGAAATATAATGGGAAGATGGTGCAGCCTGGCATTCCCCCAGATAAAACAGGGAATTTATAGTGAATATAGCCCGAACGACCAAGCCTTCGGGCTATATTCATACAATAGGCATGGTTTATAAAGACATCCCAATCTAATCGTTTACTGGGACTTCAAAACATCTAATAAAGGACGTTAGAAGGGTTATTATAATCATTCCATCTGATTCCAGGCCAAAATATTCCCGTAGTCAAATTCCCCCATTGTGACGATGGCGGCGATGTTCCCCCAGTTATTCCTGAACCCCACCATGGTGATCCACCTCCGGACCATATGCCACCACCACCCCATCCTATGAGGTCCCACAATCCCGGGAAGATCTGCATCCCGCCGATACCACCAACGGGACTATATTCAGTGTATTCGGTAGAGGGTGCCCACCAATTCGGAAAGATATTCGGCATCTGAACCCTGTAGGTAATTTGAGGATAGACTGTACCTGTGAGCCACAGGTCCGCCAAGCTGGTCCTCTGCATATACTCAATCCATGTTCCGGATGGATTCGTCACAATTCGTTTAATATACTCCTGCTGCTGTCTTGTGACATCATCACCAGGTTGGCTCGTTGCCGCCCTTGTTGCACGCCCCATAAGGGCAAAAACCAGGCAAAAAGCCAGCATACCGATCCCCAGGCATTTTACAGATTGTCTTTTCATGATCTTCCTCCTTAACCTTGAAAAACATGAAATTATGAATCGGAAGGTATAAAGCAACGAATGTCTCTTGTATCACCTCCCTCCAACAATGAGGACATTCCCCTGGTTAATAAAAGGTTCTTTTCGGAAAAACGTTCTTGCCTACCTTGGATGGATTTATTCGATGGAAAAAAATCGGGGCTCAAGCATACAATCCTTCTATTGTTAATAGACGTAAAAATAATCTACTTTCCCCCCAAATTTTAATAAGGATATTGGTAGAGTCCTGATAGGGGAGGTTATGCGGGAAGATAATCAAAGAAACCGCAGTTGTACACTGTTTCTTCAACCATCTTATTTGCTTCACTCATCGGAGGGCCGTTTACTTGCAGACGCCGGAGATAAAGATGTCATACATCTTCTCCGCGGCATGCGCATCATTCATAATGGCGAAAATTCCCATTTTCTGCATGCATTTAGGGCACTGAAGGCGATTCCCCACATATACGAGATTGATACGTTCAACCCATTTTTACTGCACGACTGTTTAGGGAAAGTGGTACAGACGAGATAGCGCCGTCACATTATCAAATCATACACTCACGATAGCCGTCTGATCCCCTCAGCCAACTCCTGCAGACCTTTCCGGTCCAGTATATGAATGATGTGACGGGCATCCTCCTGAATAAATCCCGCCTTGATCATGCGGGTGAGGATTCGTGAAAGGGTCTCCGGTATGGTGCCCAGCAGACTGGCCAACTGTCCCTTTGATATATCTATGGCAAGGTCATCCGCATCGTGATTCCTCCGGCTCAGATAAAGTAAATACGCCGCCAGTCTTCCGGGAACCTCCTTCAGGGAAAGGTCTTCAATGAGAGAGGTAAACCTGCGCAATCGCTGGGATAAAAGGCCCAGCATATTCAGGGCCAGGGAAGGGTCCTTTTTGATCAGATTGAGAAAAGAGGACCTGGGGAAAAATAGAATCCTGCTTTTCTCTATGGTCTCCGCATATGCCGGGAACCTCCTGTCCTCGAAAAGGGCAATCTCCCCGAATGGCTCACCCGGGCCGAAGATATGGAGGATCTGTTCCTTGCCGTCGGAAGCAAGTTTATAGACCTTCACCCGTCCGGAGAACATCACATAGAATCCAGTGCCTTCCTGTCCTTCAAGGAATATGGTCTCTCCGGCACCGAATTGCCGGTCAACGACGATTCTGGCAAGGCCTTCCAGATTATTTTCGGGAAGACCCTCAAAAAGAGGAATTTGACCAATATGAGCAATCACATCCATGACTTGTTCCCTTCATTGATGATATCGCGGATAATTCCCCATGATAAGAAAGATATTCGACCATTTGACTTAGATCAATACACTCCATTGTGAGATGCGCTATATTTTAAATTGAACGACAAAATTTTTAAAGAGAATATGAAGGGTTTTAAGGAGTGGGCTGGAATGATAGTGTTGAAACATTTCCAGGATGGAGAAAAGGGATTTTTATCAACCTCCATTGCCCATATGAGAGCGCCTGCATTCGATATCGTGCGCGGGAATACAACTTTGACAAATCCGGATGATTGCTATGGCTTCTGAATAAAGACAAAAAGGTTGAAAGGAGCCTTAATAACAGGTTCGTGGAAAAGTGGGATATGGGCGATGACGGTATTTTCACGGGAAACCACCTGAGGTAGCTGCACGCCCGGCTGTTCTCATCCATGTCCCATCTTCGATTGATGTGTTGTCTTAGGATCTAGCTCACATGATTTATGCACGGCCCCATTCCGGCCTCAATATCCACAATTTCGTATCACAGAAGGGTTATTTTATAAAAAAACTTACCTATTCATATTGCAAAACTTATTATTCATCGCTATACTAATCAATAAAGAGACTTGGCTCTTCTTATATCTAAGGGCTGATATAAAAAATTACGGCTTATCACCTATTTGTTTCCTTCTGTCCATTTAAATAACGCAGCTTGATCCTCGCTATGAGGCGGCTTTATCCTCCCAAACCGATAGGTGAGTTGCGAGATCTTACCCGTTGCAGATGGAGACGTTACCCGTTACAGCCTGAGACTGAACCACCAACGATCCTGGAAGCCGGATTGCCTCACTATGGTCTCCATTACGTTAGCACCTCAGCAATACATTGGTGAGACAGAATGTCAAGAAAAACCGGTAATCAAGGTATCTCCCTACCCAAGATAACCCCCCCCTGTATAAGAGACGTGTTACACCGAAAAAGACTGTTTTGTCATATAGACAACGGCATCAAACGGCCGATTTTGTGGATCACCGGCCCTGCGGGCTCCGGCAAGACCACACTCATTGCAAGTTATCTTGAGAACCGGAAATTGCCCTCCCTGTGGTACGAGTTTGACAGAGGAGACAGCGATATTGCAGCCTTCTTTTACTATATGGGACTTGCCGTTAAAAGGGCCGCCCCAAAGAGAAAAAGGGCCCTTTCACTGTTAACCCATGAATACCTTTTGGATACCCTTACCTTTACCAAGCGTTTTTTTGAGGACCTCTATGATCATTTGAAACAACCCTCTGTCATCGTATTCGATAATTATCAGGAGGTTCCTGCCCAGTCAATGCTCCATGAGATGCTCTGCGCCGGACTAAGTGGAATACCGGAAGGAATAACGATCATTTTCTCCAGTCGTGATGCCCCTCCCCCTGCGATGGCCCGCCTACTGGCTAATCAGCAAACAGAATTCATAGGGTGGGACGAGCTGCATTTTACCGAAAACGAGTCAAAAAGGCTCTTGAAGCTCAGAGGGGGGGATATGTTCTCTGCGGAGATGATGAGACAGATCCATTACGCGACCCAAGGGTGGGCAGCCGGCCTTATACTCATTCTCCTATGGACAAAAAGGGAAAAGGCGAATTCTCACCCGCTTGGTCGTCATTCACTGAAAGAGATCTTTGACTACTTTGTCTATGAGATATTTGGAAAGCTGGATATGTCGAAAAGGGATTTCCTCGTAAAGAGCGCCTTTCTGACTCAAATGACCCCACACATGGCAGCATCTCTTTCCGGGAATCCTCATGCGGACCATATCCTTTCCCAGTTACATTCTAAAAACTGCTTTATAGAGAAACGGTCTGTTCATGGGGAGGCAGTATACCAGTATCATGACCTCTTCAAAGAGTTCTTACTGATCCGTGCACAGGAAGAATTTTCTCCACCTGAGGTCACTCAACTGCACTGTGAGGCTGCAAACCTGCTCGAAGCCTCAGGCTATATAGAGGATGCGGCAGAACTCTATATAAAGGCAAAACAATGGGAGCGACTGGTGCAACTCATATCCAGACACGCTGAATCACTGCTGTGCCAGGGGAGGAGCCGGACCCTGGAGGGATGGATAACCAGCCTTCCGGAAGAGATACTCAAAGGCACACCCTGGCTTTCATACTGGATGGGTGTTTCCCTTCTCCCCTTCGGCCCTGTTGATGCAAGGGGATATTTTGAGAGGGCCTATTCTCAATTCAAGAGTGAAAAGGATGCCGCCGGCATCTTTCTAAGCTGGTCCTTCATTATCAATTCCTTTGTGCACGAGCGAAGCAACCTCTACCGTTTAGATATATGGATCAAGGAACTCCACGAGATACGCACCCTTTATCCTCACTTCCCCTCTGTTGAGATCGAGGCACAAGTTACCTTCAGTATGTTTATTGCGTTGGTATTTTATATACCTGAACAACCTGTAGATCCCCCTTTACCCGAGTGGGCAACGAGGGCAGAAATGCTCCTGGAACACGTGAGTGATCATGACCAGGTGATGATCACCCACCATTTCTTGATACTCTATTATTTGTATAGCGGCAATATATCAAAAGCCGCCCTGCTATTAGAGAGGTTAAAACACAGAATCGATCATAACAAGGTCCGGCCCCTTACAACCATACTCTCCAGGTTGACAGAGATAAATTACTGCTGCTTTACAGGGGATTTTGTCACCGCACAGAGGTTGGTCGAAAAGGTCTTGGAGACAGCCGAAACTTCAGGGGCACATATCTACACCCCTCATCTCTTCGCCTTTGGTGTGTATAGTACATTGTGTGTATTAAACCTCACATCTGCCTCGGAATATCTGAAAAGGATGGCCTCATGCATAACCCCCAGTAAGGGTAATTCCTATGCCGCCGAATATCATTATTTGGTTGCCTGGAAGGCATGGCTTTCGGGTGATCTCCATAAGGCGTGTGAACATAGTGAAATAGCCGTAACAATCGGCGAGGAATGCCAAGACGGGGTTGGATTGATGATCGGGCATATTGCAAGTGCCCACGTTCTCACCAAATGTGGAAATAATCGTGAGGCCGCATCGCATCTTGACCAGGCCCACAAAATAATTCGTCGGGGCGGGTATGATTTCATTCAGTATAAATGGCTGCTGGCCAAGGCGCAACTGGCCTTTACCTGCGCCGATGAAAGGGAGGGCCTGCACTATGCAAGGAAGGCCATGTCATTGGGCAGGGAAAAGGGGATCATATTTATAGACTGGTTTCACCCCACCCTTATGACAGGGTTATGCGTCAAGGCCCTCGAAGCAGGGATTGAGGTGGAGCATGTGCAAAGACTCATTCGCAAACTAGGGCTCATTCCCAATGATCCGCCCCTCGAATGCGAGCTGTGGCCCTGGCCTGTAAGGATTTATACGCTGGGACGGTTTTCTGTGCTCAAGGATGGCGACCCCCTGCATGTTTCAGGCAGGGTCCAGAAAAGGCCCCTTGAGATGCTCAAGCTCCTTATCACTCATGGGGACAGAGAGGTCAGGGAGATGCAGTTGAGCGACACCCTCTGGCCGGACGCGGACGGGGATATGGCGCATCGCTCATTTGCCACCACGCTCCACCGCCTGCGCAAGCTCCTGGGCGATGAAAAGGCGGGATTGAGGAAGGGCAGATTGTCCCTGGACCACCGGTACTGCTGGGTGGATGCCCATGCATTTGATCGCCTCTTAAGAAAGGCGGATGAGGCCCTCAAAAGCAGCAACCGCGAGACCGCCATACAATGGATGGAAAGGGCACTTTCCCTCTATCATGGCCCATTCCTGCCAGGGGATGAGATGAAGCCCTGGGCCGTGCCGTGCCGCGAACGTCTCAGGAATATGTTTCTGCGCTATACGGAAAAATTGGCCCTTTTACTTGAAAAGGCTGGCAGATGTGATCAGGCCATTGACTGGCTCAAAAGGGGGCTCGAGGCGGACGACCTTGCAGAAGGACTTTACCAGCAACTCATGTTCTGCCTGATGGGCCTTGAGCGGAAGGCGGAGGCCCTGGCGGTGTATCATCGCTGCAAAAAGGCCCTTGCGACCCGCCTTGGGGTCGAACCATCTTCGAAAACACAGGACATTTACATATCATTGGTCTCCGGAATAGGGGAAAATGGTGTACTCCCGCCTGAGACGCAATCCAAGGACCTGAAGCACGACGGCAAATATGCAATAGGGGCCGATGCAATTGATGCTATAGTAAAGCAATAAAGGCCCCTTTGAAATTCCCCCGCCGGGTTTGTTCAGACAATAAATATAATCTACATATTTTAGGCATCATCCTGGATTGATCTCAATCAGGCCCCCTCTTTTTATCTCCCAGGCGGTTTGTTCCCTCAATCCCCCTTTCATTCAAGGGTTTTGATGTGTAAACAATCTGTAACCATACGTATGGTAGATTTTTAATGAACGATACATCAACCATCTTTTAGGTAAATAACGTTAATTCCGGGAGGTTACATAGTGCGCATTTACCGGCGAGAAGGCCCCCCGGCAAGCTTGTTGGTATTGTAAAAGAAATTGGCGTCAAAGGACTAAGGGCATTTAAGGATATCAATGAGCTTTGGGATATCCTGTCCCTCAAAAAGAAGAGGACATCCCACAAAAATAATGGAAGGGACACCCATACGGAGGCCTAATGCATATGGAAAGGAAAACCAAGCGATGCCATGCAAAAGATTTGGAGGTGTTGCCTATGGACACGGATTAAATAAGATATATTCAGCCCTTTTATTTTAATTGCGATATTAAAAGGAAGCAAAGAGTAATAACCTAAGAATGGAGATATCCAATGAAATCATTAAAAATTTTAACTGGAATAGTTTTAGCACTATCAATAGTAATGTTTCCACGTATTGGCATATCACAAATCACGGTTTCAGGTGATTATGGGTATGTTGCTGATATGACATTAGGGGAAATTGCAAAGGTTGTAAATGATGCAGAAGCTATATCAGACATGTTAGATCGAATAAAAGACATTGAAGAACAGGTGAAATTAACTGAAGAGCAGATTAGCTTACTTCAAAAACAAGCTGAATCAACTCAAGAGCATGTGGAATCAATTCAAGAACAGGTTGAATCAAATCAAGAGGATATTGCAGATATGGCAGGTGCAATGCAAAACACGACTGCAGCACTTGAAGAATTATCAGAATACATGGACCCAAATATAGAATATAGATTAAATAAAATGGAAGACGCTATATTGGATCTACAAGAAGGACAAGGGCCTGAGGGTCTGCCCGATTTGGCAGTTGATGTAATATGTCCTGTATCAAATTCTGATCCAATATGTATGGTCGTAAATAATATGGGTGACACAAGCACTTCTATTGACACAGATATAGCAGTAAAGTTTGTATGCAAAGATGGGACAGTAGTGGAAAGAATATTGGTGAATAAAATCCCTGCTGGTCTTGCAGTAGGATCATATACTGATACTATTTGTCTTGCTATTCCTGCTGAATGTTATGTAACAGACATTTATGTATATATTGATCAGGATAATAGAGAGCCGGAACTAGAAGACTTTGAGAATAACAAAGGATACTGTCACTTCGCTCCATACAGCCCATATCTCCCCTAAATTATTAACACGCTGGATTGCTTCTTCCCCTTTAACCATGGCTGTTTTGTGGATACTCTATTCGTATCATGTTTGGTGGAAGATGACGAGGGTGACGACCCTAAAAATTTTTGTTCTTGCAGGAAGTGGCATCGCAGGCCACTCCCTGCAAGATTTAATTATTTTAAAGATGACTGATTATAAGCTGTTGTCTCAGTTCTGCCCTTGAGCCATCTGTCGGTGATCAAGAGATGCTTCCTTGTGACGATATTCCGGGTTTCAAAGACCTGCTGCCAAACCGAAGCAACTGACCGCACCATCGGTCACAATGGGTCCGGACTAACTGATATTTTGCGCAGGACTGACGGCTCTCTGTCTTTTCCGCTCAGACCTTTTAGAAGAATCCGGAGAGCCTTTCCTAACCACTCCATTGATGTCGTTTCGTGGAAGAGGTTCCCTTTTTCGGGGGCCCCTTCCAACGTAATTCCACCCCTCTGCTAATGAGGAGCAGTATACTTCTCTTCTGTGACGATCAATCCGGGCATCCCATGTAACAGTCAAAAAGGATACCTGAAGCATCGGTAACTGCGGCAGTCTTTGGTGCGTCTATTGAGTTTGGAGTAAAAACAATGCGCGGGCGATGCGATCACGCCGTCGCCATGTTCTATGAAATCCATGCCCGATAAAGGGGGGAACACCCATGTTTGAATGGTGCCACACATCCATGAGCTTGGAAACAAAACGGGGCTTGCTGACCGCCCTTCTCCTGACTGCGCTGCTTCTCATGAGCGGGAAGGGATTGAGGCATGCGGGCTGCTACTACAGCGGTTTTCCAAACCTACAGTGGAATACGACATCCCTCGTGTCCGGCCTTACAACCTCAACACCCCTCTCTTTTCCCTTTTATAATACAGACTATGCCCAATCCTTCGGTTCATTCGGCGTCTACCCTGGATTTTCGGGACGATACGCAACCGGCGGCGTTCCCCATTACGGCGCCTTCTCCTATGGCGGCTCCTCACAGCCCTCATTTCCAAAGCTGACTTTCAGCTATGGTATCCCCGGCAACATCAGCGCCGGCGGCAGCTTCGATTACATCGGCAGTATCGGCGGATTCGGCACTATCGGCAGTGTCGGCACCTTTGGCAGCCTCGCGTCCCTTTCGCGCCCCTTCTTCGGATACTCCCTCCCCTATTCCGGCCTCCTCCCCGGCGGATCCTACAAATCGCCCTTTGCCCCCTACAATCCATTCAACAGGGCGGTGAGCTCGGACGATCCCCAGCCTCCATCGCAGAATTCACTGGATCCGCAGGCGGGAGACGAAGACATGGCCCGGGGAGCTGTCTATCTGAGGGATACGGAGATCTATATCCTGGAAAGCTACCCGATGCAGGTGAGGCTCGGATTGAAGGGGGACCTTCCTACCCCGTGCCACGAACTGCGCGCCAGGGTATCCGAACCGGACGGTCGGAACCGGATCATGGTCGAGGTTTATTCCCTTGTGGATCCCGGCCTGGCCTGCATTCAGGTGCTCGATCCCTTTGACGTGAAGGTATCCCTGGGATCCTTCACGGAGGGTGCGTACACCGTCTGGGTAAACGGCGAGAAGGTGGAGGAGTTCAGCTTTTAGCGGACCGGGCACCGTTGGGATCGTTGCCCTTTCCCGTAACTCCGGAGCAAAACCGAGCGCCATCGCCGGTCGCGTATCACCTCTTCACCCAGATCCGATTTGGCTTACACGGCTCATCATGGGCAATCTTCCATGATGCCTTGCGAAATATCTCACTATCCGTCAGAACATTCCCTGACGCTATTGGGTCGAGGAGGTGTTTCTTTGTTCAGCCAATCACTGCCACCCCTGGTAAAAAACACTACGGAAGTATCGTAATTTTTACTATGGTAAATAATCATTTATGGTGCTATTATTTTTATATACGAGAAATCCGGGGTGGGCATTCAGGTGATCCTATCGCAGTAAAAAGGGAAAATGCGTCTCGGTCAGCGGTTGCACAACTATCAGAGTACGTTCATAAACTGAATCACGGGGTACGTGTTTAAGGTTTCGATGTAAGCGCATATTGACCGATGTCGTCTCAAATATATATATATCACCTGCATAATTTCCATATATAAGAATAAAAATGAGGGAGGCAATCATGAAACATAATAGGAATATTCTGATTATAATTGTGATTTGTCTTTTTTTCTCATCCTTCGCCTTCGCTAATCCACCAGTCTTTTTATCAACAAGGCAAAGCCCGATACGGTTATTGACGATTAACGGGATTACATACACCTTCTATATGGGTCAATTTGAAAATAAACAGGGACCTGATCTATTTCATAATCACATGCCATATCATGCACCAAGCAGAGACGTATTTTGGACGGGAAATTACTCGCAGAACAACAGCTCTTATGATTCACTCAACATAGCAGATGTATATTGGCATGACAAAAGTGCCTATTCCTCTTGGAGTCAATATTCCTTTAATCCCTATTCACTCTCAACCGGAAATACAAATTATACTCTATTTGGTTCCACAATCAACCAGTTTCAGAATAACAACTCCTCATTCGATTACGGATTTCTGTTTCCTTTGACCCCGCGATGATATATTCAATCATCCGATTCCTTTTGATGCAGCGTCCTGCTACAAGCAGCGGGGTAAAATAATTTCTTTTGCCGCCTCAAGGAGCGGGAAATTACGCCCGCAAGGATTAAAAAAATACTATATTAATTTTAAGTACAGAATAATGAGTCCTAAACCAAGAGATACTGCATTACACACACATGATAAAAGGATCGATCTTTTAATGCTTAGTTGTAATACGAAATAGATTATGACTGCCTCCATGAGGAATACGAAAATCTCACCAAAGATCATATTTAAGTAATAATCTTTCAAGAAATTAGGGATCACAAACCATAAATAAGGCAACGTGGCGAAGGTACAAAAAATTCCGGTGAAAATGATGAGACCGGATGACAGCTCCTTCCCATTGATTCCCCAAAGGGCGCGAATCATAACAAATAATATCATCGACTCCACAAGAATAGTGGAAATGAGAGCGAACAAAAATATGTGGTGATATACCATGGTTCGTCACCTGCCGCGACCAAAAACTGAACCGGCGGGAAAGGTCTTTGTCCTCTTTGACAACTCCTCATCCATGAACGGGGAATGGTTCAATAAGCTGTTCCATGCAAAGCCGATCTGAGGCAAATTTCCAAGGATCTTGACACCGGATTCAACGCCTACGTTAACATCAAGAAAGTGCTCCACCAGGTACACCATCTACGGGAGGTTGCGGACATCTTAGTCAGGACATCCTCGCCGCTGGGGAAGCAGCATAAATGTGCTCCTTAATGATATTTTGAATGCTCTCATTAGTTATCTTATAACGAACATAATGAAATTTCTATGGATATTTCGGGAATAGATTCCTAGGATAATATGTCAATCCGTATCCATGATAAAAATTATTTAGCTGTGTTCCGTTGAAAAATCCATATCCTTTCGAATAAAAATAACTATTGTTGATATAACTGTAGGGTGAAAACAACTGCGTGCTCAACGAAATCCTTCCAAACGAATTTGTTGACGGATATTGTCCGTATTGATTATTAGAGTAACCATACGATGGGACAGATGATCGATTGCTTGCATTGAGATTTGACAGAGTCAAGTGACTATATGAAAAAAGGTTTGGTGCTTGATATGAATACTGCCCAGCAGGAGTCCAGAGAGGCGATTGATATTGATACAGAAATGTAATTTTTTGATAAGGGGGGATGCCTGTTATATAGGGGGTATAAGGTGGGAAAAAAGTATCCGTACCCGCACTTCCATTTTTCACCCGTATAACAACCGTATCAATTGCAAAATTCCCACCCTTATCCGTTACAATCAGTTCTACGGCATGCGTCCCCGCATTAAATTTATAATTAAGGGGATTCCCTTTCCCAAGCAAGGTACCTCCCTCATACCACTCATATACCAAATCATTACTGCAATTATCTGATGCCGTCGCTGTCAATGTAAGCAGACCAATCTCCTCCACCTCCATGTCATTACCTGCATAGACAGTGGGCGCCGTTTTGTCCGCGATTTCGACCCTTTGCTCTTGCACTGCCAGATTTCCAAAACCATCATCATAGACCCAGGTCACCTCGTAGGTGCCCTGATCCATATATATCAATGGATCATTCGTCATTGCCTCTACATGCCCGGCATAATCATCGATCGCAGTTGGTGGATTCAGAACGACACTGCATTCCGCAACGATGTCCGGCAGTGGATCGATTTCCGGAACAGGGGGCTCAATGTCATCGATACATGTAAAACAACCTCCGGAAATTGTCCAACCTTCAAAATCATCCTCAAGATTCCTCAGATCAAAACCGGTGCCGATATCGAAACCTTCACACCCAATAACGAAAAACTCAAGGAATATGATGTTCTTGTGAGAGCCGGACTGAATGGAGTCATCTCCAAGCTCAAATCCGCCGATCCTGAGTGTACCTGCACCTTCCGGCTCTATCACGTCAAAAAAGTCAAAATTCGCCATTCCCTTTCCAGGGAAAAACCCGGTATATTCCAGAATACTCGGATTATAGGTTATTTCAAAAGAAAAGGATTCAACCGAATTGGGTGCATTCTGCACCTTCACCGGGATGAGAATTTCATAGCCGATCATGCCATAGGCATCGATTATGTCCAGTGAACCGGAATCATCATGTATACAATAGTCAGTGACCGTAAGTTCGTGATCCTCCGAAGGAGTACCGGGAACCGATATCCCATCTCTCTCAAAATGGAATCTATACGATAGATAACCATCCCCCATGTAATCAATGGGGATTGAGAAGTAATAACTCATGCCATTTGCATAATTCTGATCATAGGGATCACATGGGAGCATATCGAACATCTCTTGTTGCGTATATGCGCCGTCATCATTCAGATCGATCCATACCTGTGCCGCATCCGGCGGATCATTCTCTTTTTGAAGATAGTCAACCCTGAATTCGAAATGCGTGCCCATCATTCCAATCTGGGGGGACACCCCGTTTTTGAAATCCGAATCCATGAACGTCAAAACCGTACTGGGATGGGAATACCTCACAAGCCCATCTATGGTACCAAACCATACATTGCCGCCTTCATCAATGACAATATCGCTGATCGCATTAAAACTCGTATCAACAGGTTCGGTATCGCTGTTCAGAAGCTGCCACGTGCCGGTGGCGAGATTGTGGTGTGTGGCGCCGCCTATCAGTGTTTCCGACTCCGGCCAGTGACCGATGTAAAGATCGTTTCCCCGGCGGCATACGGCGGTGACCATATTACTGCCCATCTTCACCCCCCCTACCCCGTTCTTGTACTGGGTCCACGTATCCTGATCTGCATCGAAGTGGGAAAGGCCCATCGCCAGGGGTACGGCATAATCGGAGCTGGTGCCCGGGTCCTGGCTGCCCACCCACACATCCCCCTCATCGTCGACATAGATGGTGCGCACGAGGTCGCCGCCGGGATAGGTGCCCTGGGATTTGCTGTATTCCACTATCTCTTCAGTGTCCGGGTCGAGCACCACGATCCCTTTATAGTCGAACACGACCATTTGATTGGCATCCAATCTGACATCGGTGACCCCCGCCCAGATCCGACCATCCTGGTCAGCAGCCAGGGCCGATATCCAGTTTCCTCCCAGTTTTTCCCTGCTTGAGTACAGTGTCTTTATACCGTTCTCGTACTTCGTGAGCACCGAATCGGAAATTTCCAGGGTATCGGGATCCTGTGTGGGATAGGTGGAAAACCACACTTGTCCCTCTCCACCGGCAATCAGGCTGCTCACAAAGCTGTTGGGGTCCACGATGTCCAGCACCGTTTCCCATTGAGACCCGTCATAGCGGGCGATCCCCTCCCACGTGCCAATCCACACCTCATCATCAGGGGTGATCGCTATTCTGACCACCGAGTTGCCGGGGATCCCCGATCCCTCCCTGAAGGTCCTCCATACGTCTCCATCATAGCTGGATACCCCGCCGAAATTCTCCGGATCATCCTGGTCGGGATAGAACCCCGCCCACAGGACGTTATCCCCGTCCACCTCCAGGCAGGTGACATAATTTCCCGCAGGGCCATCACCAGGCCCCTCATCCATATGAAAAAACGTCCACCTTTCAGAGGGAGGGAACTCATTAATTCGGAAGGAATGATCCTCGGTGGGGTCGCCCTGCGCCTCCATCACCCCGTTGTGGAAATAAAATCGGTAGTTGATGGTCCCATCCCCGCGGTAGGTGAGGTTGACCGAAAGGGTATAGATCTTCCCGTCTGAGTAATCGACATCGTCCTCATCCTCTTCCTTCATGAGAAGTTTCTCCGTCGAGCCATATGCACCACTGTCATCGATGTCGATCCAGACACTCGTCACCTCGGGTTCGATATTTGCAGGATCGGTATACTTCACCTTGAACACGAAGAGCGATCCGCTGTCTCCCTGATTCGGCGCGACACCGTCGCTGGTGAAGCCCGTCCCTCCCGCCCAGTCAAGCTGTGGGGCCTCGGTTATTGTCAGGGTGAGGAAATTGATGCCGCTTGCGATGCCCGGGGCCTCAGCCCCATTCTCATCCTCGAAATAGAACCGGTATGCAAGCACCCCGTCAGTGTCCTCGGGAAAACCGATCTCTTTGGAATACGTATATATCATACCGTTTTCCATCGTGGCGTTCGGGTCCTCCGACCCCATGTCGATTTTCTCACCCTCATCCTCGAAGTCGCCGTCGTCGTTAAGGTCGATCCATACCTGGGCCTTTGCAGGGGGATTCTCCAACCGATCCCGGTAATGGACCTTAAAGGTGAAGGTCTCCCCCGGTGAGGCGGATGCGGGGTGCACCCCCTTGTTGCCGTAATCATCCTCGTCCACCCAGTTCAGCGTGGTCTGAAATGACGTGGTATAGAGGTCATAGGAGCGGCTGTTCCGTATGTCCTCCCAGATGAAGGCGCAGCCTGAAGCGGAATCGCAGGTCATTGCAGGGCGGTCCTGGGACAGGGAAACCCCCACCGGTTGCATACCCTCATATTTTCCGCTGGAAACGGGAGAACCATCCAGGAGCCGTCCGTTCGAGTCCATCCGCACCACCCTGACATTCCCGGTCCTTGGATAGGGAACGCTCAACCGATGCGCCAGCATATCCTCAGGTGCAAGCTCGTACGCGATATCAAGCCATGAAATCAGGTACTGATTCCCCTGCGGGTCCCAGACGACCCTGGGCCGTACCTGATAACCGTCTGCGGTGCAGATGGGTATCTCCTTGAAGGGCAGGTCGAGGGCCTCGCCGTTGCTGTTGATCCTCATTCCGTAGATATCGTATCCGCGGTCGGTGTTTACAAAACGGTCATCCTGCCACACAACGAGAAAATCGTTACCGTCCGAGGCAATGTCGGGAAGGATCTGGTTCCTGTTTGGATCGGCTCTGTAATCCTCATCGAACAGCTTGAACCCGACCCCTTCCGGATACAAATCCCCCCCGGGGGAGATCCGTAAGCCGTAGATCCTGCTATAATGGTACCCGGAACTGGGGGATGCGCCGGCGACGTCCATCCACACCACCATATAGTATTCGCCGTTCCAGGCAACCCTCGGCAGGAGCTGGTGCTCATCACCAAGTTCCCCTCCCGTTTCCGCCCAGTTGTTGATCTTCAGTTCAAATACCTCGCCGAAGGCGCCCCCGGGATGATTCACAAAACGCGCATGGATGTCGGTCTTCGCTGACCTGGCTATCTTGGACTCATCCTCCCACGCCACCAGGTACTGTCCGTTATACCCCATGGCCATGGCGGGATTCAGTGCGTTCCGGTCGATACTCGGATCTGAAATGCAGCTTGCATCCGCAATGACAAATTCCCCCGCCTCATTGGCATTGCCGGTGTCGGTGAAGGGTGTCCCGTTTTCATCCAGGAATATTCCATATATGTCCAGTCCCTCGTATATGGCCTCGGGCTTGAAGTAGTTTCCGGCATCCTCCGAAGGGTCTATTGTGGCGCCGTTTCTCAGGTCCTCCCAGATCACCAGGGTTTTGCCTGTTGCCTTACTGTGGATGGCAGAGGGCTTGAAGGCGCCCATGTCTCCCGTATCGAGCTTTATCTGGCCCGGCTCGCCTGCAGCATCCATCACCCGCATATTCGCGTCGAGCAGCTCCATGTAGATATGGCTTCGCTTGATCAGTGCGTCATCGGCGTCAAGCTCCCAATCCCTGCTGTCCTGCCAGAATACCTGGTATCCGTCAAGGGTGACGGTGATAGAGGGAAAGAGCTGTTGATGGGTGTTCAGGCAGGCGGCGGTTTCACCAAGGGGATTGAAGCTCAGATAGCTCCCGGACAGGGGCTCGCCGGTTGACCGGTTTTTCCCGTCATCGAATTCGAACCGATAGGTCATGGTGGTCACCTCGTCCGATTCAAGGGTGAGCGTTGTGGTGAAGATCTCACCATTCTGATAGTCGGACCCGCTCGCATGCATGTCCCAGACCTCATTCGGATCGTAGTATCCATCCTCATTCCTGTCCACCCACAGCCTCTTGGTCGCCGGCGCATCGTTGTTTTCGTCCTGGTACAGGACGCGGAATTCAATGGAGGAGCTCTCTCCCCACCGGATTCCATCGGGTCTCGCACCGTCTGCGGTGAAGCCAACCTCCTCCGTCCAATCCAAGAAAGGCCGCTTACCAACGAGTTCCACCTCGAAGGTGTCACCCTCAGCCGGATCGCCGGTGGCCACGTTGTAGGGATCGGCAAAAAAGAAGCGGTAGGTGAGGGTTCCCTCCCCGTCATAGAGGATCTTCTTCTGGAGTGTGTATGCCCTGCCGAGCGTAAAGTCGCCCGAGCCCTCTGCGGTCATATCGAAACGCTCGTCACTCCCGAAGCGACCGCTGCCGTCCAGGTCGATCCATACCTGGGCGACCTCGGGCCCTTCATCGATTTCCGGATCAGAGAAATACTTCACCTTGAAGGTGAAGATGCTTCCTCCGGCGGCCTGGTCCGGATTGACCCCGTCTTCCTCGTAATCGTCGATCCCCACCCATTCCAGCCAGGGCGGGGGGGGAGGATCGTACATCCTTCCCTGCAATGTCCACACATCATCATCTCGTGCAGACCAGAGGCAAAAATAGCGGTCATCATCTCCCCCGGGGGTGGCAGCATCGGTCAGCCAGATAAACTGGTTTGCATCCTCGCTGAGGCGCGTGCCGCCGAATGATTCGGGGTCATCCTGAAGGAGATACCCCTCTGGCGAGATGCGGATCCCGTAGATGTGCTCGACCGGTTGCTCGGTGGTGGAATCCCGTTGATCAAGCCAGACAGCGAAAAATCCCCTTCCGTTGGTTGCAAGCTCGGGGTAGCGCTGCTTTTTGGAGGCGGAGCCGATATTGATGAGCCCCCCGGCAAATTCCCCGTGCATATTGAGCATGATGCCCCAGACATCCGTATCGGTGCCCTCGTCGTCCGCCCATTGCTCCCAGACAACCAGAAATTGATTGTTGAGCCCTTCCACCGATGGGTTGTATTGATCCAGGCCGGAGATGGGGATCTGGGCAAGAAGGAGGGACAATTCAAGGGTGCCGCTGGGGTCCACCTGAATGAAACGCGCCAGGATGTCCAGACCGTATTCGGAGGGATCCTGCACGCTCCCGCTCCACGCAACGATCCAGGAAACACCATTGGGGTCCTCGAGAGAGGCGATATCGAAGCAGGGCCTGATCCCCTTTTTGTTGTATGCCATGTCCGTGCTGATCTCCACGGGATCCTGGTCGATGATCGCACCGTCCGCATCAAGCCTCTTCCCGTACAGGGAGACCTTGCCCTTCTCGGCGTCATGCTCCGTCCAATCCTCCCACACCACCAGGTAGTGATCGCCGTGCCATTTCACCCTGGGGAAGTTCTGGCTCCCCGTGCCCGCTGCAATGGGAACCTCATCCACCAGGTCACCCTGTGCGCTGACAATTGCGCCGTAGATGTCCAGACCCTCGGTATTGTCCGGATCTTCATTCCTGCCGTCCGCCCATACCACGAGGTAGCGGTCGCCGTCGGAGCCGACATCCGGGTTTCTTTGATTTCCGGCAATGGAACCGACGGTCACAAGATCCCCCTGAACGGCGCCTTCCCGGTCAAGCAACTGGGCATGGACGTCCCTTTCCGTTCCCTTATGCTCCTGCCATACGCAGAGATATCCCTCACCATTCGAGGCGATCCTCGTATTGAGTTTTCTATTGGTTCTTCGGTTTTGATCTTGTTGGAAAATAATTGGATCTCCCGGCAGTACTGATGTGAAAGAGTCGGATCTTGTCACAAATTTGATTGAGAGTGGAGAGGGCATCGCATTGCCGATAGAATCCCTTGCAGTTTCTTCGATGCTGAATATATAAAGCATTCCCTGTGATAAGGGCTGATTTGGATAAAAGTAAAGAACCTCGTTATATTGTGCAGCAGGCCACACGAAACTGCCGCCTGCACATGAATATCCCGGTCCTGCCCAATCGGGATCTATCTTCAGGCAGAAGGCACCCTGTACGCTGTTCGGATCCATAGCCCGATCAAAGCGGATGACAACCCGCTCCGCGATGCTGACCTCCTGCTGTCCCTGATGGGGACTGGTGGACACGATCCACCCGGAGGAGGTCCTGAAGCTCACCTGATAGGTTTGGCTGAGTGGATTACCGGAAAGATCCTCGCCAGTGGCAGCCACCCTCATGGAATAGAGCGTACTGGTAATCAGGGGGCTGCTCGGGGTGAATATGAGTCGTGTCCCCTCCCACGAGAAAGACCCTGCAACCGTGTTTGAAGATGCATCCATTAGGGAAAAGACCGCCTGCACACCATCGGTATCCATCAACTCGGAAAATTGTACCCAAAATGGTCCGCAGACCGGTATATTGGTGTTCGAATCGGAGGGGTAGGAGCCGGTAACGGCAGGACTCCCGTTATCGCCGACGATCAGCAAGCCTTCGCTCGTCCCCGCCATGATGCCGCCGTTTTTGATCGGGAACACAGTAAACACCTCGTCACCCGCAAAGGCGTAACGGGCCCAGCTATCGGGCGAGCCTGTGGGCGCAGTGACATCATAGCTGCTGATGCCCGCCCCCTGATTCGGATCTGCTGAGGTCACCACCCAGAGCAGGTTCGGGTCGTCCTGGCTCTTCGTCACCTCGTAAATGGAATCATACAGGAGCCCCCCGGCGGTATCGGTGTAGTCATACGCCACAAAATCGCACACCCCCAGAAGCAGATTGTCAATGTTTATGGTGTAGAGCCCATCGTAGGCGGCGAGCCAGAGGCTGCCGTTTCCGTCCACAGTCATGCCCCTCAGGAAGGGACGCACCTGCCCGATGAGCCTGACCTTGGGCAGGCCCCCGTTCGGGTTCCAGGCCCATATATTGGGGTCCCACACCTCCGGCCATTGATCAAGTCGCTCGGCGAATTTCAGTGCGTCGATCCCGGCGATGTAATTGCAGGGATCACTCGGGTCCCAGATCGGGTTTCCGCTCTCAAGCCAGATGGTGCCGGTGACCGGGTCCGCGGCAAGCATGTGCAGTGTCTGGGGGTCCGCCTTGGCTGACCACTTCCAGTCCCCCAGGTTGGCATCGTATTGCCCTACGCCGATCCCTCCGGTGGTGGCGATCCAGATCAGATCTCCAGTGCCTGTTGGATAAACGTCAATGGCATTGACCCTGAAGAATGCCTGGATGGCCTCCGGGGTCAGGCCTGCCCTGTCCACGATGTAGAACCGGCTGGGATCGCTGGCGGGTGAATAAAGCGACCAATCCTGTCCGTCGAACCGGGCCACCCCGCCTCCGATATTGTTGGGATCGGGCTCCGTCGCCACCCAGACGTTCCCCGTGCTGTCAAAGGCTACATCGGTGATGTAGTCGCTCGTCAGCCCGCAGTTTGGATCGGAGGCCGTGTAGTGCGTCCACCCGATTCCATCGAAACGGTACAGCCCGAGCCCCGTCCAGATCCCGGTGCCGGAATCGATGGAGGCGAGCCCCGTCCAGAGGCTCCCATCCGCAGGGCTAATGCCCATAGCGGAGAACCCAATGTCGTTGGGATCGATCGTGATACCATTGGGATCGATGGCAACGGCAGGCCATGCCTGGTATGGATCAAGCGGGTATGCGGCGGGGAGCACGGTGGTAAAGGTCAGGACAAGGTCCTCTGCGAGGGGATTCCCAAAGAGGTCCGTCACATCGTTGATCATGGTCAGGGTGTACTGGCTCCCCGGGACGAATCCACCGGATTTTGTTATGTAGAGGATGGTCCGGTTGTTTGCATCCAGAAAGCTCGTCTCGCCCTGCTGGATATTTTCCACGGGGTATCCCGAGCGCTGGAGCCGGATGTTCGAGGGAAAGCCGAAAAAGCTGGTGTGATCCATCAGCTTGTTGAACGTAATGGTGATGGTGGCATCCAGGGCCACTCCGGTCTCGTCGGGATCGGGGTCGGTATCGGTCACCTCCGACGGGATAAGGGTCTTGAACTGCAGATCGTAATCGGGGGGCAGGATTGGCAAACCGGACTGATCCAGGATGGCGGAGGTAAACTTGAACCGGTAGTAAGTGTTGGGATGGAGCTGATAGCCCGCCTCCCTCGGCTCAATGATGAGATGGGTGTCCGTTCCGGAATCACGGAAGCGCCAGGTGAAGTCATTCGGGTTATATATGTCGGGATCGTTGATGATCATGAAATTTGCGTCGAGCATCTCGAAGGTCAGGCTGCTGCCCGCAACACCCAGTACAACGGTGGTGTCGTTGATGCGCTCGTTGAACACCACCTCGATGGTGCTGGTCTCCAGGGGCACCTCCACGCTCCCGTTTGCCGGGCTCGTCCAGATGAGCGCCCCCTCCTTCCAACGGTACAGCCCCCCCTCCTGGGTTCCGAACCATACCTGGTGATTCATGGTGCCCACAGTGTCCACCATGACATCGGTGATCACCTGTTCTTCGAGGTCAACGGAGGCGGGGAAACCGATCGGCTGCCACAGGTCAAAATCGAGGTCGTAGCGCGCGATGCCTTCATTGGTGACCACAATGATCCGGTTTGCGTCCTCATAGACGCCGAGCGCACGTATGTTATTAGAGGGAAGACCAAACTCGGATGCCTCCCAGTGGTCCCATACATTCGGATCGGGTTGAAAATGCCACAACCCGGAATCATCACTCCCCAGCCACAGATCGCCGCTGTGCCCGATCTTGATGCTATTAAACACGAGGGTATCCCATCCGGAAGGGAGAAAGTAATCCCACGCATTGCCGCTGACCTTATAGCGGTAGACGCCGAAGAGGAATGAGAGCGCCCAGACAGTGCCATCCCCAGCCGAGTCTACCCCCCGGCACGAGATGGAATCAAATAAGGACGTATCATAGTTATAAAGGGTAAACTGATGTGTATTCTTGTCGAATCGATGGAGACCGTCATCAAGGTCCAAATTGCCGGTTCGTGCGATCCACACGTAATTTGCATCCGCCGTGATATCCACGATTTCATTGGGGTAAAGTAAACTGTTTGTAAATGTCCGGGGATTATTGGGATCGAGAAGATTGTCGGGATCATAGGAGACGAGGCCCTGCGATGTACCGAGCCAGAGCACATTATTCTGGTCTATATCCATACTTGTTAAAGGGGTATAGGAATCAATCAAGACATGTAATGTCCATCCCATATTCGGATCATCCAGCAGGAGGTCATAATCCACCAACCCCTCATCGGCCGCGACCCAAACCCTGTCGGGGTCCGATGCAAGGCTGACGATGCGAGAGGAAGGGAAATAATCGGTATTATTGGGATCGAAATGCTCCCAGATTCCTTCAGCATTTCTTAGGGAAACTAGAAGAATAAGTATGATAAAAAATATTTTCCCGATATCTTTGAAGAAATTTTCCATGTTCCATTTCCTGACTTTCTTGCTAATGGCAATAGCAGAAGACTCCCGGAGCTTGGAATTCTGTTAAAGACTTTACTTCTTAAAGGAAGTCTTTATCAAGAAAACAAATACGATATTTATTAAAGTAAAATTTAAAAAGGGAAATATATAATGAAAAAAAATGAACGCGGTATGTGAAAAGAAGGGGCTGTTAGAGTTTCCCCTCTTTTTTTCCGTTTCTTCGAAATTCATTACCTGCAAAACATCCGTCTCAAATTACGGATGCCTTCATAGGCTTTATTTTAGGTCACTATCATCTTTGATGGAATCGTAAAAAGTCGATTTTGCCCTATTCTGTCATTCCATGCTTGACACGGAATGAAGTGTTTTCAAATAGTTCTGGACTCCGGCCTTCGCCGGAGTGACACGTTTGACGACTTTTTACGAGGCCATCATCTTTGATAATTGATAGTTAATCTTCCAACTTATTCAAGGAGATATATATACCCATTAACCCGGGTGATGCGAATGAAATCTCATTCTGGGACGAGTACTAAAATGCACTATATCACGAATGATTGAGACAAGGCAATTTCTAGGGATTGACCATATAATATAGAAGGATAAAGGGATAAGTGATAAGTGGTCAGGAAAGTATGAGCAGGAAAACTGTTGGACTCTATTGACATAATCACATCCTGGTGCGTATACTTCCAATTACCTACACCCATATTCCTTATGTATATAAAAAGTCGAGCCAGGGAAGAGCGTTCTTCTTGTAACAGAAATATTGGCAAAAACAAAAATATCGGCAAAGAGGTGCGTCACCGTGAAGGTCGATTGGGGCTTCGTTTTTTCTCGATTCAATGTCTTTATGAAAATCTACTGGCCCTACATTATCGTGCCGCTCTTCCTGATCCTTCTTCTGTATTGGCTGTTACCACCCGCAAAACGGGAATGGGTTAAGGATTCTCTTATCCCCATCCTGTTCTTTCTCTTCATGACCTCCCGTATCCTCTGGCGGGCCATAACCATCGTTATGCGATGGACGGGCAAGCCCCATATCCTGATCCTGATATCGGTCAACAACCTCTTGATCCTGCTATTTATGGCCCTTACCATTACAAGCTATATCATCAGGAGCAAACCGACCCACAGGGCAACGGGGTTTATGGAGCGGTTCTTTCCCCTCTTTGTGGTATTTTTTCATCTCTTTGGCTCCTACCTCATTGCCATGTTCACAAAATTCCGCCTCAATCTCACCCTTTACATCGCGGGCATCGCCATCTCCGTGCTCGGTGTATCCCTGGACTGCATGGCCATGTGGAAATTGAAAAGGTCATTCAGTATCATGGCGGAGGTGCGGCCCCTCATCACCAAAGGGATATACGGCAGGATACGCCATCCTCTCTACGCGGGAGAGCTCATCCATTTCTTCGGGATTTCGCTGCTTTTTAACAATAAGACGGCATACGGCCTGTTTGTATTGCTTCTTATCATGCAGACCGTGAGGGCGCTTATAGAAGAGAAAAAAATGATCGCTCATTTCCCTGAATACGGAGAATACCGGAAGCGCACCGGATTCTTTCTCCCCAGGTTCAGGCGGAAGATGATTGTGCGGCCTCAAACCCCTTGATTGGGCTCAAATAGTCCGCCTCTGCCATCATTGCGGACCACGAATGAACTACCCCACTGCAAGGAGTGAGATATCAACGCATGACGATTTCTTTCATGGAGCAAAAGCGTGGCCATCCGGCTGGGGACCGTCAAGGATCAATAGACCTCGATGTCGTCAAATGCGAATCCGTCCGACATGGCAGGGTAATTGTCAAACTGTTGGAATTTGATCCTGAAGGCCCTGGTATAGCTGATACCCGCCCGTGCGACAGCCGCGTCGAGGTCCGCCTCGAACATCCGCCAGTACGGGCCGATACCCTCCCGGCTGGTCAGCCCTTGCAGAGTATGCCAGGTAATCCCGTCCGAGCTGACCGCCACGCCGTCCCCATTGGCGGAGCCGGTGAAGACATCGGGAAGAAAATTGTCCTCGTCGTTGAACTCCTTGTGGCAAAACCGCAGCATCACCCCGCTTCTTCCGGCAAGGTCGATGGTTAGGACAAGCTCGTTGCTTGAATAGGTGCCGCTCCGGGAGCTATCCATGGTGAGGTGGCAGATCCCTGCATAAGGGCCGTTACTTAAGGTGACCTGGATCCTTCCTGCTGCAGTGGATGCATACGTCCAAAAATTCCCTAACACCCCTGACTCGAAATCCTCCCGAAAGGGGAATAATGCGGACGCAGCCAGGGGATCGGTCCCTGCCCTGTATTCCACAATATTCGTCTTCCCGTCCCCATCCGGATCGTCATCCTTATCGGCGGCATCAAGGGGATCCAACCCGTAGAGACTCTCCCAGCCGTCGGGCATACCATCCGCATCGCTGTCGGTGACTGTGGGATCGGTCTTCATCAGGTATTCATCCGCATTGTTCAGACCATCCCCGTCATAATCACCCGTTCCATTGTCTGAGAGGCTTCCGAAAAAACGTACCTCCCAGTCGTCGGGGAGTCCGTCGCTATCGCTGTCAGTGATGCGGCGGTAGACCTCGATATCGTCAAAGGCAAATCCGTCCGATGTGATATAGTAATTGTCATACTGCTGGAATTTGATCCCGAATGTCCCGGTGTAGCTGATCCCCGCCCGTGCGACAGCCGCATCGAGGTCCATCTCGAACATCCGCCAGGATGAACCGATGCCCTCCCGGCTGGTCAGCCCTTGCAAGGTGTGCCAGGTGACCCCATCCGCACTAACCGCCACCCCGTCCCCGTTGGCGGAGCCGGTAAAGACAGCGGGAAGGGAATTGTCCTCGTCGCTAAACTCCTTGTGGTAGAATCGCAGCATCACCCCGTCTCTTCCGGCAAGATCGATGGTCAGGACAAGCTCGTTGCTGGAATATGCGCCGCTCTGGTAACTGTCCATAGTGACGTGATAGATCCCTGCATAGGGGCCGTCACTCGATGTTACCTGGATCCTTCCTGCAGCGGTAGATGTGTAGGTCCAGACATTCCCCAGCATTCCCGACTCGAAATCCTCCCGAAAGGGGAAGGATGCGGACGCAGCCAGGGGATCGGTACCTGCCCTGTATTCCTCGATGTTCGATTTGCCGTCCCTGTCCGGATCATCGCCCGCATCGGCGGCATCAAGGGGATCCAGCCCGTAGAGACTCTCCCACCCGTCGGGTATACCATCCATATCAGTGTCCGATACAGCAGGACTGGTTTTCATCAGGTATTCATCCGCATTGCTCAGTCCATCCACGTCATAATCACCGGTTCCCTCCTCCAGGAGACTTCCGAATGAGCATACCTCCCAGTCATCGGGAAGACCGTCACTGTCGGTGTCAGTCATGCGCCTATAGAGTTCAATGTCGTCAAAGGCAAATCCATCCGACGTGACAGGGTAATTGTCATACTGCTGGAATTTGATCCTGAAGGCGCTGCTGTATTTTATGCCCGCCCGTGCGACAGCCGCATCAAGGTCCAGATCGAACATCCGCCAGGGTGAGCCGATACCCTCTCTGCTGGTCAGCCCCTGCACCGTATGCCAGGTATTCCCATCCGCACTGACCGCCACCCCGTCCCCGTTGGCGGAGCCGGTAAAGACAGCAGGGAGGGAATTGTCCTCGTCGCTGAACTCCTTGTGGTAGAACCGCAGCATCACCCCGTCTCTTCCGGCAAGGTCGATGGTCAGGACAAGGTCGTTGCGGGAGTAGGTACCGCTCCGGGAGCTGTCCATGGTGAGATGGTAGCCCCCTGCATAGGGACCGTTTGCAGCGGTGATCTGAATACGTCCGGTACCCGTGGAGGTTGTTTTCCAGGCACTTCCGAGGGTTCCCTGTTCGAAATCCTCAAAAAATATGGCAGTCTGGGCATCATCGCAGTCACCGTCACAGATGCGGTACCCGTCACCGTCCGCATCCATCTCATTGGCAGGCACGCTCCCGTCACAATCGTTATCAATGCCGTCGCATACCTCCGGCATGGGTTGTGCTGCGGTGCACCCTACCCACTGCCCACTCTGGCATTGCTCCGTTCCTGTGCCGCATGCCGTCGAACATACACGGGTCAGCCCCTCATCCACGTCACCGTCACAGTCGTTGTCTTTACCGTCGCACAGCTCGGCGGCATTCGGATATACGGATGCATTCCCATCATCGCAGTCACCAGCGCATATCCGATACCCGTCACGGTCCGCATCAGCCTCATCGGCAGGCACGATCCCATCACCATCATTGTCCGTGCCGTCACACTGCTCAGGGATCGGTGGTTCGACAGGCGGTACACCCGAAGGCGAATAACATTCCTCATTGGAATCACCACTCTCAAGCCCAGAGACATCGAAGGCCCTCGCTACAAAACAATAGCTCGTTGCATCATCCAACTGGGAAACGGTACACGTGGTTTGGTTGGGATCCCTACCGACCCAGACAGGCGAGGTATAGTCATAGCTGGGCACCTCCTTCCTGCGGCAGAAAATCTTGTATCCGGCCAGATCCGGCTCGGTATTTCTGTCCCAGGCAAGGGCAATGTCGAGCGAATACACGGTGCGGGCGGTCATGATAATAAGGCAAAATACGCCGAGAAATAGACAAATCAATGAAATATGGATCGTGTCCTGGAAGCGCTTCCTCCGCTGCTGCAATAACATGATGTTCCCCCAACAATCGCTTCAATGATGTCAAAACAGGCTTCCCCGAAGCAGTGGCCGTTGCCCTTGTAAAGTAGTATCCCTTACTGCTCATGGTGGTCCGGAAGCCTCGTCGATGAGATTCTGCGGGCAGTATGTAACGATGAGATGGAGACATTAAGGAAAGTATGTGCTTGGAATGATTTTGGACAGAGATCGAGTAACTCCATAATACATGATTCCCCCCCGAGAATATAATTATGTATTGATGGATCAAGCTATATAAATGAATAGGTAACGATAATAACTTTATGTAGACGAATATCTTTTTTATTCGTTATGGAGTAATGTACTTCTCTTCAAAAGGCAGGGCATCGAAGGAGTTTCTCCATGGCATAGACGCGGGCAGGGACCATAATCCCCTCTCTAAAACCTGGGGGTATTTCCCGGATGGTGTCGCTGATCTTTTTTATATATGAAGGTATTGTCATAAAAGGACCTCCGTTTAAAATCGAACACGTTCACCTTGCATGAGGTATTCAGATGCCTTTCTTCTCAACATCGAGGCCCGTTTCTCCTTGCGGCATTGATGGGCGGTGTATCCGCTCATGAATTTCGAAGATCTCTTCATTAAGAGATCTTCCTCCCGTTTAAGGCCCCTACGGTATCAGTGAGCAGTCCTCAGCAGGTCAGATGAAACGCCCCGACAACCCTCTTGGAGCCGCTCTTTTCATTAAACAAATCCACCGCATCGTGCGTATTTGCATGGATTGCTTCAATGCCGTGTTTTCTCAATCCCTCTATCGTCGAATCGGGAACATCCATAACACCGGACGCCCCCGTGCCGATAACAAGCAATTCCGGCCCATATGCAATGACTTCCTTTAAGTCTTCCAATGCCAAAGAATGGCCTTGCTTGCGCCACCAGTCCGCATGCACCTGGTCGGGAAAGACGATCAAGTCCTTCTCATATATCCTTCCGTTCACCGTCATGCTTCCAAACGAGTAGTGCTCTATTTTCATGGTATTATTCATTCTCCCGTTTCGTCCATGATTCCTGCCAGGCATAAACCATTATCACCAGGCCCTCCGTCGGCACGGGGGCCAGGCAACCAGAGGCATGTCCATGAAGATCCTCGCTTTCCGGTCCGCCTGCTGAGGCTCCACATGAACAAGGAGCCGGAATGGAGCATTCTCAGTGGCTATGGCTATGTTCATGGTGGGTATCCTGCTGCCCGTTTCCTCCGTATGTAACCCAGCTTCGAATGAGACCGAAGGCGACAAACAGAATGGACAAAACTACCATGAGGGCGACAAACAGAATTGAAATGAAAAACGGGTTAGAAAAAATGCCATGCACAAGCACATATATAATCAATGATAATACACAATCAATGAGTATAAAAGGGGCATGTGCGGGACATTGCCGAGAGGCCCTGCCCCGCCATGCCCCGTCCGCGATCGAGGAAAACCGTGTCCATACACCGTCATCGGAAAACCCTGTATCAAAAGGCGGGGGATTGGGTCGTTTCAAAAGGGACTTGGAAGAAACAACCACCGCAGGTTTGAATTGTTGATACACAACTTAAAGTCCCGCCACATGTTCCAGAGGTGGGAGTCCGGCACCTGAGGATGTTACATGTATCCTTGGTGTTCTCGCAATTGAACATAGTTTCGGAGCATCCGATACAGGTCGACTGAGTCTCACCAATGATAATCCTGCAGTCAAGCATCGTATCCTTGGGCATCGTACAGGAAACACCGCAGGTCTTCACGGTAGATCCACATCCCCACAATGAACCGCAGGTGGTGTTCGTGGTATCCATCATAGTGCCGCACCCGCCGAACAGACCGCTACAGGTGGTCGAGGTACGGCCGCAGCTTCCCAACATACTGCCGCATGTCATGGAGGTTCCGACGCCGCAGCTTCCGTACTGGCTGCCGGCGCAGGTGCTGATGGTCGTGCCCTGTCCGGTCCAACCGCCGGAGCCTGCGGTGCCGCAGTACGAAAACGTGGCCCCGCAATTCCACGAACAGGTGGACATGGTCTGACACCAGCCCCCGCAGGTCATGAGGGTGGTAAGTTTTGTGCCTTGCCCGCCAAATGAACTCCGGGGGAAAATTACGTCACCAACGAATGCCACCGACGGAAAGATGACATCCCCCGGCGCAGACAGCCCGTAAGACATCGCGGGAAACATTACATCGCCGGCAAAAATATTTCTCTCGATAGCCGACAGGCCGCTCGGTGTGGAATACCCCGCTTGCGCATATGCGGGTGGGGGCGTCGAAACACGCCTTTCCATGGCGAGGTTCATAAGGAATAATCCCCCAACGTACCCGATCACCATGCATATTGCCCACAAACCCTTTTTACTGAAGGGCCTCATCATGATTCACCTCCTTTTGTCGAAATGATGATGAAGAAAAATCACCATGGGTAACTGCCAATATCCTGAAGGAAAGCGGAGCCGCCCTTCCCTTCTTGTATCCCTCATAATACCCCATCTGAAAAAATATATTGAGCAGTTACTCCTATTGGGTCCAATCGCACCCGTATATACCAATAGACGAAAAAGATGGCGTTTTTTCTCGATATATCCCACAGCCATATCAACTTCTTCCTTTTGTGTAAAAATATCACCCATCATATTGAAAATTATATTCTCATTCCTCATGGCAGCCCGCGGGTGCATGAGGGTTTGAAAACTCCTTTCATTTCATTCCGATTATCTGTAAAATTAAAATGGCACATCGGAATCGTACAACAGCGAAGACATACCGCCATGAATAATCGATTCCTCAGAGGCTAAAGAGGGAGTGCGAAGATCGCACAACCCTGCTCCGGCGCGCTGTCACCCAACACAAGCACATTCAAATCACACGATGAGCAAGGATCTGAAAAGACTGATCGAGGTTGCACGAGGTCTGTATCCCCCCGCACTGGTGCTAAAAAACGGGAAGGTGGTGAATACCTTCTCATGCGAGGTCGAGCCATTGGATGTGGCCATTCACGACGGCATGGTTGTGGGTGTGGGACACTACGACGGTCCAAATGTGGTTGACGTTGCCGGGGATTATCTCATCCCCGGTTTCATCGAT
>JBLIRP010000043.1:0-31927 GCA_049472355.1 bacterium
CGGAGATTCGCGATGCGCCTGATCCTATCTCGGGATTCCTGATGGCAGCGGTTACCTCCCGGCCATCGGCAAATACCCTGAGGTGATCACTATCCATGCAAAACGAAATGGGTTTTCGTTCAATAAGGTCAATCAGCCCCTCCTCGTCCGACCAATCGATGCCATCCTGCCTGGCCATCAGGGCCGCGGCGCGATACATGGCCCCGGTATCGATGTACATCAGGCCGTATCGTTCCGCAAGGGCCTTCCCCAAGGTGCTCTTCCCCGCCGCAGAGGGCCCGTCGATTGCGATGATCAAGTCCTTGTGCTTCATGATTGACCCCATCCCTATTGAAACCTTTCACTGTGCGCCCTTTGCCCAAGGGCACTCCACCACTCCAGCGGTCGCCTCCCATGCCGACGGGAGGATTATCGGCAATGCCGGTTTTCTCATTGCATGCGCCTTGTAGTGACCAGGCATGGTTGCTCTCGCCTTTTATAATCAGGATCGCCGGCAATTATAGCACGGTTTGATACGAAGGACTATATTGGGTATTATTATGGGGTCTTACGGCCTGGATTTCATGGGCATACACATTCAATGATTGCAGATGCGATTAAGATAAGGAAAATGAAATATGAATCCATTCACCACGGTATCGCCGCCCTCTGACGGGGAACCCATCACCATTGAACACGGGAGGCTGGTTGTGCCCTCCCGCCCCATCATCCCCTTCATCCCCGGTGACGGGATAGGACCGGATGTGTGGAACGCCGCCAAACGTGTCCTGGACGAGGCAGTCAAGCTCGCCTACCAGGGGTCGCGGGGCATCTCCTGGTTCCATGTCCATGCGGGTCTGTCCGCACTCCAGACCTACGGCCCGGATGTGGTGCTCCCCCAGGACACCATCGAGGCAATAAGGATGTATAAGGTTGCCATCAAGGGCCCGCTCACCACACCCGTAGGGGGGTTCCCCTACGTATGCCTCGAATGCGCCAAGGAGCAAGGCGAGGCCGATCACCCGCGGCCCAAGAGGTGTGTGAAATGCGGCTCCGCATTCGTGACCAAGCGGTTTCGCTCCCTGAATGTGACCCTCAGGCAGGTCCTCGATCTCTATGCATGCGTGAGGCCGGTGCGGTGGTATGCAGGGGTTCCCGCCCCGGTCAAGGCACCCCAGAATCTGAACGTGGTCATCTTCAGGGAAAACACTGAGGATGTGTATGCGGGGATCGAATTCGCCTCCGGGAGCAGCGAGGCGGCCTCCCTCATCCAACTCCTCAGGGAGCTATTGGGCCGGGACATACGCGAGGAGAGCGCGATCGGGATAAAGCCCATGAGCCCCTTCGGAAGCAAGCGGCTCATCAGAAAGGCGATCCTCTATGCCATACACCACCTCCTGCCCTCGGTAACCATGGTGCACAAGGGGAATATCATGAAGTGCACGGAAGGGGCATTCCGGGACTGGGGATACGAGCTTGCCAGCGAGGAATTCGCCGGCCAGGTGGTGCCCGAATCCTCATGTGACCCGGGAAGACTTCCCCAGGGCGCCGTTCTCCTCAAGGACCGCATCGCCGACCAGATGTTTCAGCAGGTGCTCCTCAGGCCGGAGGAGTATTCGGTCATCGCCACCCCCAATCTGAACGGCGACTACCTCTCCGATGCCTGCGCAGCCCAGGTAGGGGGGTTGGGCCTGGCGCCGGGCGCCAACATGGGTGATGAACTCGCCCTGTTCGAGGCGACCCACGGGACCGCCCCCAAATACACCGGCCAGGACAAGGCGAACCCGGGCTCCCTGATCCTCTCGGGGGTGATGATGCTGGAACACCTTGGATGGCAGGACGCCGCCGACCTGATTGTGAGGGCCATGGAGAAGACCATCAACCAGAAGCGGGTGACCTACGATCTGGAGCGGCAGATGGAGGGGGCTACCCGTCTGGGCACCTCGGGATTCGCCGCAGCGGTGTGTGAGAATATGTCCTGAGGCACGGACTCCCCCGACATTGCATTGCCGGGAAGCAGGAAAAGGAGTGTGTCCCTCAGGCGAGTGTAATCTCCCGCGCACCGAGATCGAGATAGCGGGCGAGGGTCTCTCGATGACAGGTGAGGACAATGACCTGTCGTTTTCCGGCGAACTCGACCAGGGTCTCTATGGCCAAGGGGTTCCTGGTGTCATCGAAATTGACCAGGATGTCGTCCATGATGACCGGCATGGATTCCGCCCGCCGCTCATACGCCTCTATCAGACCGAGCCTCATCGCACAATAGAGCTGTTCCCTGGTGCCCCTGCTCAACTCCCCGATCCCCTTCACCGTTCCGGTGCGGTCCCTGATGATAAGCCCATCCGAATCGACCGGCTTTATGATCCCCTCATAGGCACCGCCGGTGATCCTGGAAAAGAAGCCCCTCGCCGCCTGTATCACCTCCGGCTGGCGGGAATCCTCGTATTTCGAGATCGCCTTATCGAGCATCACCTGCGCGATCCGTGCCTTCATCCACTCTTGTGCATAATCCTGAATCTGCCGGCGCCTGGTCTCTATTTCCCCTTGCACCCTCAACAGATCCTCGTTTGTGGAGAGGTCCTCAATCCTCTGATTCAGCTCACCGATGGAGCGCTGGATGGCCCCCTGTTCCCCCTTGAGGTCCTCCAACCGGGCACCGGTTTTTGAAAGGTCGTGTTCGATGGCATCGGGGACGACACCGGCAAGCGATGTCATGAACCGTTCAAAATGCCCGCCCCTTCCCACCGTTGTCTGTATAATCTCCGCGGCCTCGTCGATCTTCCGCTGCAATGCCTGTCTTGTACCCTGGATGGCATACCTTCGATCGAGGTCCTCCGGGTCGGACGCCCCCACGGAGGCGACCCGTGCATCGATCTTCTCCTGCTTCTCCCTCATTCTGCCGGACAGGGTGTCCATCTGCGCGATCACCCGTGTCATCCGCTCTTCGGTGCGCCCCTTCTCCCCCTTCCGGTCCCTTTCCACCTGGAACCGGCGGGCAATGATCCCGATATTCGCCCCCACGTCACTGGTCATCAGCGAGGCATCGATCATTGGGGCAATCCTGTCGTGGAGTCCCTTGACCTGGGCCATGGTGCGCTCCATCTCTCCGATCTGTCTGTCCAGCCCATCACGTGCCGCCAGATCCGCCTTGATGCCGTCGATGGCATGCACCACATCGAGGACACCCTCCGGGGAGATCCGACCATCGAGACCGATACCATGCATGAATTCCCTCCATTCATCGGTGAGACGATCGGAATCCTCTCGCAGCCGTTCTTCCTCCCGTTCATAATTCCGCACCAGGGGGTCCGGTTGATGTTTCGTGCGGGCGTCCACCGCGAGTCTCAGGGAAAGAAGGGACCCCGCGATCAGCACCACCCCTAAGGCAATGGTCTGAATCCACACAAAAGGGGATGGGGCGCTCATCAATCCCCATACACCCGCTATCAGGCCGGCAAGACACAGCAGCGTGGAGCCGTAAATGACATACCGGTAGGGGGCGATCCCTGCAAAGACCCCGGACGAGCGCATTGCCTTGATCTCCCGGTGGTGCTCCAGTTTATGGGAGATCCGTTCCCGCTCCGATCGAAGGTGTTCGGACCGCTCCCTGAATCCCTTGATCGCCTCCTGCTGACGATGGGCAAGGACGAATGCCCTCGCCTTCTCCTCCGTCCAGCCCTCCCCCAATCGCTCCAGCCCCGCTGCAATGACACCGGTGAGATCCTCTCGATCCCTTCGGGCGGTGCCGATGTCATCACACACCGACCGGTATTTCCCTGCCAGTCCCTGGAGTTCGTTTACCGTCGCCTCTTCCTTGAGGAGTTCCTCGCTGAAGGTCAATTCGTGTGCCATCTTCTGCAGTTCGCTCAATTCCGCCCGGTGCTCCTCGTTGATGCGCCGATCAAGGTCGACGCACTCCTTGCGCAGCTCCCTTATCGCAGCGATGGCCTCTTCGGGAATCTCGCGCACCTCTTCGATCCGGGTCAACTCCTCCTCCGCCTCCCGTATCCTGAGGTACTGCGGATAGAGTCGCACCCTGTTTTCGAGGGAACGGTGCTCGGACTGTAATCCCTCGATCTGTTGAGCGATTCCCTCCTCCTGCTTTATGAGCCGGGCCCGGGCTTCGGAATACTCATCAAAATGCGCAAGCCCTTCCTGGATTGTACGACGCTGTCGTTCCAGCGCCTGTATCTCTGTATACAACTCGGGGATCTTCTGGGCTGAACCGCGCTGCTTGTACAGGACGTCGGCGCATCCCCGTATTTCGCCCTTTATTACGGCCAGGGACACCCCTCCCAGACCGAGCCCGGCTCCGTATATGAGCGCCTTCACCTCATCGCTCTGGAGCGATCGCACCTCCTGAAGCTCATCCAGGCTTATGGCATACACGTTCTCGTAGAAGGTCCGGGTAAGGTTGTGCAGGAGATGATCCAGGGCATCCTGTCCCATCGACCGGCGGTCGTCCCGGGACACGACCACCCTGCCGCCGTGGGGGCCGGGCGCCCTCGCGATGGTCACCATGGTCCCGTCATCGCATTCGCACACCAACCGCCCGCCGTAGGCGCCCCCCCTGAGCGGTGGATAGGGATTGATGGAGGCGGAGCTGCGCGGGAACCCGAACAGGACCCGCCGGATGAATTCGAGGAGTGTGCTCTTGCCGAACTCGTTTTCGCCGAACACCACATTGATCCCGGAAGCAAATCCGGTCACCTGCAGGTCGGAAAAGACGCCGAATCCGTCGATGTATACCTCCCTGATCTGCATCTATTCCTCTTCCGCAAGCAGATCGAGGGTCCAGTTACGTGCCTCCTCGGCAATGCGCAGCAACTCCTCCCTGGAGGGTGCCTCCAGATACCTGCGGCCCTGCCATTGTGAAAAGAGCGGCTCACCGGCCTTCCGGATATCCCGCCACAGGTCCTCACCATCCCCGGCAAGCTCATCGTAAAGCCTGATGATGTCCGCGATGAAATGTTCCCCCTTCCTCAGGGCGTCGATGTCCCGGATGCCTGTTGTCTTCAGGAGGAGCTTCTCGATCCAGATCCACGGTCTTCTCCCTTCGAACACCTCCCGAATCTCCGCGGTCAGATCGACAATGCTGCCTTCCCTGCAAAGCTCCCGGTGCAGGGGCGTCCTTCCTGCAAGGGCCAGTCGAATCACGGCATGCCTCCCTTCCATGCCCTCCGCGATCCCCTCGCATCGATCCCTCACTGCGGCAATCACCTCATCGTGGGTGGTGCAGTCGGAGACATCCGCACATTCGCCGGCATAGCGCACCGTATCGGTGGGCACGAATCGAATGTCGCATGCCCCGTCCGGATGAAGGGTCACCAGGCAACATCCCTTGGGGCCCATCTCCCCCGGATTGAGCGCCTGGGAATTCCCCGGGTACACGATCGCCGGGTGACTCTCTCTCAGGATCTGGTGCTGGTGAAGGTGCCCCAGGGCCCAGTAGTCCATCCCCCGCGAGGACAAATCCTGAAGCGAGGCAGGGGCATAGGGAAGATGGCCGGTGTTCTTCCCGACGTTTGCATGAAGGAGCCCGATGGCGGGGACATCCGGTTCGGTCCGTTCGAACCGGAGGCTCAGGTTCTCATAAACATCCCTGGTCGCAAAGCTTATGCCGTGAATCATGGCGATCGTATTTCCGTCCCTTTCCAGGGCGTGGCTCTCCACCTCCTTTCCCCCGAAGATGGTCACCCCTTCCGGCCAGGTGAGGGTTGCGGACCAGCCGTCCAGGGGATCATGGTTGCCGTATACGATGAAGCTCCGGATCCCGGCATCTGAGAGGAGCTTGAGGCCATCGCGAAACTTTATCTGAGCCTGGAGGCTCCTCTCCGCGCTGTCGAAGATGTCCCCTGCGATGAGGACGCAATCAACCGACTCGCTGATGGCGTATTCCACGATCCCGGCAAACGAGCGAAAGGTGGATTGATGGAGAAGGTCCCTCAGGTCCGGATGGACCTCGCCGATCCCCCTGAAGGGGGTGTCGATGTGCAGATCGCTGCAATGGATGAATCGTACCGGTCGCATGGTTTTCCGGCAGTGTCCTTTCCGAAGGTGATATCGCCCAGGCGGATTACCAGGATATTGTAGCACACAAAGGGCCCGGTTCTCCAAGGGTCTTGGGGTCTTGGGGTCAGGTCTTGACTTGACAGTTTCGTCTCAAAAATAGAATCATATTTTCATGCTTCGTGATGTCACAAGGTGGCATGAGGTTTCAGGTCTTGAATTGACAGTTTTTGTTACAAAAATAAAATCAAATTTTCATGCCTCGTGGCGCCACAAAGGGGCATGAGCGTTTGCTCCGCTTGATGGGAAGGCAACCTTTTCATGTGGAGATGAGACGACCCGTCAGGAGGAGTTTCGAGGAATGCCGCAGTGTTATGAGGTGGCGACCCTTCGTACCCCTTCGAGATTGGATATCCGGTTGATGAGCACATATTCCATGATCTTCCGCAGGCGTATATTGACCATATAGAGGATTTCCCTTTGGGAGACATCCTTGCGAAAGTCTACCTTAAGGATGCACGCCCCATAATCCTCCAGTATCCCCCTGATCTTTTTCAATCCCTCCTCGCTATCCTCCATCTCCACATCGAGCTGGTAGTACCAGTCTTTCCTGATCAGATGTTCCACCGGTCGCTTGAGAAGGACCAGGGTGATGAGGGAGATCACTGTGGCGATGATCGCCGGGGTGTAATACCCGCATCCTACAGCAAGGCCCAGTCCGGCGGAGACCCACAGGCACGCCGCCGTGGTCAGCCCCCAGATGCTTCCCCTGCTCTGCATGATGGTGCCCGCGCCGAGGAAACCGATACCTGCAACCACCATGGAGGCAACCCGGCTGGGATCAACACCGCTCGCATAGTTGGCGGTCTGGAAGCGGATGAAGATCTCGTAAATATGGAGCGACACCATCATGATCAGGGCGGAGCCCAGTGATACCAGGATGTGCGTCCTGAATCCGGCAGGCCTGCCGTGTCTTTCCCGCTCGATCCCGATTACTCCCCCCAGGACCGCAGCAAGCCCCAGGCGAAGGACCATCTCCGTGATTGACATAGGCGCCTCCTTATGCGGATTATCTGATAGACACCGATTTGGTGATTAATCATGACCGTCGAGCACTGGTGCGGGCATTAAATCCCCTATCCTCTCTATCGGAATTCCCGGTGAAACCTACCAGGGAAACTGTTGTGCACCGGTGGAATAGACGGGGTGGTCATTGCTCGATGCCATTCCTTTTACAACCGAACACCATTCAGGGCATAATATAATTATCACGCATGCCCGGTGAATAAATCAATGATCCGTATCATCTCAATGATCATCCCGCGGAATTCAATGGATGAGGGGAAGGGCTTAATTCCCCCCGCGCGTGTTCCGAAACAGGTGCCGGAGGGCAATGAGGGTGTGCACCCATCAATCGGTCATGAATAAAGGAGGAAGCCATGGCGGAGCTTATCGACAGCAAGGCAACAAAGGAAATCCTCGGACTATTTTCCGATCTCGTCGCCCCGGTCAGGGTGGTGTTCTTCACCCAGAAACACCCCTGCCCTGCATGCCGTGAACAGCGGCAGCTCCTGGAAGAACTGACGGGGCTTTCCGACAAGCTCACGATGGAGACCCACGACATGGCGGAGGATGTCAAACCCGCCCAGCAGTATGCCGTGGACAAGGTCCCCGCCACTGCGATCGTGGGTGAAAAGGACTACGGTATCCGCTTCTATGGGCTCACCTCAGGCTACGAGTTCGGCTCGTTGATCGGGGCAATCGTCATGGTCTCGCGCGGGAAATCCGGTCTAAGCACGGAATTGGAGAAGATGATCGGCCTCATCGACGTGCCGGTGCACATCGAGGTCATGGTCACCCTCTCCTGTCCCTACTGTCCCCCCATGGTCCACCTCGCCCACCAGATGGCCATCGCCAATGACCATATACGGGGGGACATGGTGGATGCCTCCGAGTTTCCCCACCTGGTGCAGAAATACGACGTGAGCGGAACGCCCAAGACGGTGATCAACGAATCCGCATCCTTTGAAGGGGCCCTCTCGGCCAAGGATGCGATCATGGAGGTCATCAAGGCGGTAAAGCCGAAGGAGTACGACCGCATCGAGGCCGCGATGCGCGAGCAATCGGACGAACGGCTCGCCCACCAGCCGGACCCCGATCACACCTACGATGCGATCATCGTGGGCGCCGGCCCCGCAGGCATGTCCGCCGCCATCTATGCCACGCGCAAGGGCCTGGATGTGGCGCTTCTGGGCGAACACGTGGGAGGGCAGATCACCAACACCGCAAGCATCGAGAACTGGCTGGGCATACCGAAGGTGAGCGGACAGGAGCTTGCGGTCCTCTTCAAAAACCACATGGAACGGTATGCGGTGGCGGTGCAATACGGGGTCAACGTGAAGGGCATCGAACAGGATGATGCCGGATTCAGGCTCACCACCGACACCGATGCGGTGTTCCGCTGCCGCTGCGTCATCTACTGCGCGGGCAAGGAGTACCGCCGCCTCGGCGTGCCCGGCGAGGACAGGTTTATCGGCCAGGGTATCGCCTTTTGCGCCACCTGTGACGCCCCCCTGTTCCTCAACAAGCGGGTGGCGGTCATCGGCGGGGGAAACTCCGCCTTCAGTGCGGCACGCGATCTGCTCCCCTACGCACGCGAGATCCATATCATCAACATCCTGGAGGATTTTCAGGCGGACGCGGTCCTGATCGACGAGGTCACCGGGGCATCCCATGTCGTGCTGCACCCGGCAACCCAGGTCAAAAAGTTCCTGGGCAAGGAGCGGCTGGTGGGGGTGCGCATCGAATCCGCCGACGGAGGCAAGGCCCAGGACCTTGCAGTGGAGGGCGCATTCCTGGAGATCGGGCTTGCCCCCAACACCACGCCGGTGAAGGACCTCATCGGATTGAACAACCAGAACGAGATCCCGGTGCAGCGCGACCAGTCCACCGAGGTCCCCGGGTTCTTTGCAGCCGGGGACGTCACCGACGAACGGGAAAAGCAGATCGCCATCGCCGCGGGCGCGGGAACTCGGGCGGCCCTTGCCGCATACCAGTACATACTCGACCGGAACCGGCTGGCTGCGAAGACACCCTGATCGCAGGGGACTTGACTTATGTCAATGCCATGGTGTGAAAGAAGAGTTAGAGTAATAATGATGGAACGATACTGATAATAAAAGATCAAAAAAGGGGCCTCCGGGAGATCGGCCGGCCCCTGGAGAACATACGGACAACCCCTTAGGATACGGAGGATACGGCATGAGATGCCCGGGACAGGATACCCGATACTGGAAGCCGGAGGACATCTTCGAGGTTCCCTGCCCCCAATGCGGGAAAACAGTGGAATTCTTCAAGGACGAGCCCTCACGCCGGTGCAAGCACTGCGGCCACCGCTTCGTGAACCCGAAGATGGATTTCGGGTGCGCTGCATACTGCAAGTTTGCCGAGCAATGCCTGGGGGAGCTTCCTCCCGAGCTTCTGGCCCAAAGGGACGAACTGTTCAAGAACCGGGTGGCCATTGCCATGAAACGGAATTTCAACAAAGACTTCAGACGGATCGGCCATGCGGCGAACGTGGCGCGCTACGCAGAGCGGCTCGTTCGCACGGAAAAGGGGGACCCCGCCGTCGTCCTCACCGCAGCCTACCTGCACGACATCGGGATCGTGGAGGCGGAGCGCAGGTTCGGCAGGGAGGAATCCGGCCATCACCAGGAGCTGGGCGCAGCGATCGCCCGGGATATCCTTCAGGGGCTCAATGCAGCACCGGCACTCATCGAGGAGGTGTGCGCGATCATCGGTCACCACCACACCCCCGGGGCCGACGAAACGCTCAATTTCAAAATCCTCTCCGATGCCGACGCGCTCGTCAACCTGGAGGAGGCGCACCAGGAGCATCCCCTTGACCGAGGCAAGATCGAGGAAGTGATCGCCACCCGCTTTCTCACGGAAGGCGGGAGGGATCTGGCCAGGGAGGTGCTTGTGGGGAAGAATCCCCATGGAGATTAAGAAGGGAGAACGTATATGAAAATCACACGAAAGATCATTGAGATCGACGAGGACCTGTGCAACGGGTGCGGCCTGTGCGCGGAGGCCTGTTCCGAGGGGGCGATCCGCATCATCGACGGGAAGGCGCGGCTGGTGGCGGAGAAATACTGCGACGGGCTCGGGGCGTGCATCGGCGAATGCCCCCAGGGCGCTGTTCGCATTATCGAGCGGGAGGCGGATGCATTCGATGCCGCTGCCGTGGAGGAGTATCTGAAGGGACATGAGACTGCCGCAGAGACCAAAGAGCCCACCATGGCGTGCGGCTGCCCCTCCACCCATATCCAGGAATTCGAATCCGCATCGGCCTGCGCAGGGGAGGATGCGCCGGGCGCCCGATCGAGCATCCCCTCCTCCCTTACCCACTGGCCCGTACAGATCAGACTGGTGCCCGCAACAGCCCCCTTCCTGCCGGGGGCACGTCTTCTGATTGCAGCCGACTGCGCGGCAGTGGCATGCCCGAACCTCCACGATGAGTTCCTGAAGGACAGGGTGGTCATGATCGGATGCCCGAAATTCGACGATCCGGGGCCCTACATACAAAAATTCGCCGACATATTCACCACAAACACGATACGGGACGTCACCGTGCTGGTGATGGAGGTGCCCTGCTGCCAGGGGCTCCCCGGCATCGTGCAACAGGGTATGGAGGCGGCCGGCCGAGACATCCCCATGAAGAAGGTGGTCATCAATGCCCGGGGCGCGGTAATCGGGCGTGAAAGGATCTCGATGAACACGGACAGGGTTGAAACCGGTTGAGTTCTTCGCCTGCGCGATCCAGGGCGCCCCTACCTCGGCACCACAAAGGATTCAGGGCCTGCTCATTACCTGCCTCTGCGTACGAACACACACTATCAGGAGCGCCCATCATATAATGATTCAGGGCCTATTCATCAACCATATCGATCGTGAGGGCGGCAGGTTCGGAGCAGTTCATCCAATACCCCCTCCCCGGCTCCAGGGTGGCGTCCTGATCAAGGTGACGGTATCCGTTTTTAAACCCGAAGATACCCCTGATTTTTCCGTGAGTGACCGATCCCCGTGCGGAGCCGGAGCACCCGCCGATCATCGACCATCCGCTCGGGACAGCCAGCATAGTGATCCTATCAAACGCCATACCCTCTAATACGAACACCTGCGCCGCACCCAGATATATCCAGTACCCCTCCCCCGCCGTCAACACATCATCCGGGTCCAGCAGCTCGTATGCGGCTTGGAATCTGAACATCGCCCCGGCACCGGGGAAGAGCGCATCAACATGACTGTCCTGGGGAATAAGCGGCAGGGAGATCATACTCCAGCCTGCAGGAAGAGACATCTCAAAACGCATCCATATATTGGGATCCGAATCATCCGGGTCCCCGCTGAGGGTGGCCGTATGAATCCCCTCCGGTTCACACAGGCAGCGCATATCGCCCGCCATGCCGTAGCCGTCGCCGTCCTCGTCTCCGTAGTAAGAGATGCAGCCTTCAGCCCCCTCCTCATCCTCAAGACCATCGCAGTCATCATCACAACCGTTGTCGATTTTGATGGATTTTGGAAAATTTTCTCACACAAAAATCATTTGGTACTATAGGGATTTTTGCAAAGCTATTGACATATATTAATAAAATTCTATAATTCTGCAGAGGAAATCGCAAGTGCAAAACGCACAAATCCCTACTCACATTAACCTCCGAAAAATTATGGCAGGTGAGCATAGACCTATATATTCTTGGATGCCGAAAATTTTAATAAGGGATGATTATTTGGCAACTGCATGATAATGGATATTCAAAGCATATAGGGTTTCAAATGAAGGTAAAAAGGCTTACTGAGAAGGAAATATTAAAGACACTCAAACAGCATTCTGATACTTTGAAAAAATATGGGGTGAAAAGGATTGGATTATTTGGATCTTATGTGAGAGGTGAACAAAGAGATGATAGTGACATTGACTTCCTTATAGAGCTTGAAAAACCAAGCTTCGATAATTTCATGGACCTCGCCTTTTATCTTGAAGATTTATTTGGCAAAAAGGTAGAACTTATAACGAATGGAAGCTTAAGCCCCTATATTCAGCCATATATAGAAAAAGAGATTAAGTGGTATGATGAAGAACTTGCCTTTTCTTAAACATATCCATGATGAAGCAGAATTTCTCTTAAAAGAAACCAAGGGATTTTCCTACGAGGATTTTGTAGCAAACGAATTATTAAAAAGGGGATGTGCCAGAAGCCTCGAAGTTATCGGCGAAGCTGTGAAGAATCTTTCTGTGGATTTTAAAAAAAGATATAGCGTTGTTGAGTGGAAAAAACTTGCCGGGATGAGGGACAAGATTATCCATTATTATTTTGGAGTTAACTGGGATATCGTGTGGGCCACTATACAGGAGAAAATTCCCCAGTTAAAGGAAGGAATAGAAACAATTATTGATGAAATAGAAAAAGATGAGACGTGATTAAAATATATGAATCCATTTCCCTCCTATTAAATACTCCTTTTTGTTGGACTTATTATAACTTGAATGACCACTCCGTTAATGGGGAGCAGTATACGACCTCCTGCACCTCGTCCATAAAGAGCGTGACTTCTCCCCTGCGTGCCATAAACTCGATATAAGTGGAAAAAATCTTTTCCATGAGTTTTGTATCAAGGGAAGTAAACCGTGGATCTTCGAAATTGATAAAGAGCAGGTTGTCCTTCTTAATACCCTGGCTCATCATATACACATACATCTGTCGCATCAGATATGATTTCCCGGCCCTGCGGGGACCGGTTACAGTGATAATCTGGTTGCTGGTGGAAAGATCCCTAAATCGCTCAAGATAGGCCTCCCTCACAATGCCCGTATCCAGCCCCCGCCGCCAGAAATTCCAATCATCAAGAATTGAAAAAAATTCATTTTTATTCATTAAATATCCTTCTATTAGCCAAAATTTCTAAATTTTGCCTATTAGGTAAAATGTATATCGGCAATTTTGTTCCATGTCAAGGGACATCATTCGCGAATCGAATGCTCCCGAATGCTTCACTCTTAAATTCTTGATAACAGCCCTCAGAAATCTGATATTCCCCGCAGTGAATCTACTCCACCCATGGCTCACAATCACCGTCCAGAGGGCACCTCGACGGGGAAACCGCATCCGAATCCATGGAATTTTTTTGGCACAGGCCTTGCTCTTAGTATCTTCAGAAAGTGTCCTCGAGGAATTTACCATATATCACGATCGCGTCATCGCTGTAACGGCATTACTGCAAGCGGGTGACGTTTCACTATCGTTGTTATTTCACCACCAGGCAGGCAATCCTTGAACAGGGATTTCTATGCCGTCCCCACGCAAGGCACATGGGGGGACCTTCACCGAAATGGTACACCAAAACAGAAAGGTTTTGGAAAAGAAAGGAGGAAGCACAGGTATTTCTCACAACATGGTTATAAAAAATGCGGAGGAATGAATATATGATCCATTCACAATCCCTCACAACAAGGAGGCATACAATGAAAAGGCGTATAGCTCTTGTGGTACTCATGATGTTGTGTGTATCCCTTACACTGGCTTCACGCACCGTGGCTTGTGAAACCGCACGGGCATTTGAACTGAAGGCGACCTACAACTATATCAGAAGCTATCCGAACGGCGGCGGGATATTCGTCGTTTATATCGAACCAGCCGGTGATTTTACCGGCACGGTGTTTCTCAACCTTGTAGCGCCTGCCCGCTTAAATGCCAAGTTAAAGAGCCAGGTGCTGAACCGTGGCGCGCTGGTTACGGAGATCACCGTCGAGCCAAGCAGCACTATCCGTCCGGGCACAAAGTACATCAAACTCGCCGCGGTCCATGTAGACGGGTTGCATGTGCAATCGGTTCAGAGGATGCAGTTACAGGTGGAGATCTTCGAATGGGAGGCATGTGACAATCCCAACCTGGATGCAAAACGGGATCTGTTCATACAATGGCTGGAACAGGAACATCCGGAATTCGGACTATTCCTCAATCAGGAATACCGGTACTACATCACCTATCCGGAAATCCTCATCGTCGAACACGGAACCTATCTCAATTCCGAATGGGAAATACGGGTATGCGACCATGTCATGGTTCCTCCATATGACTGGTCAATGATCTGCATTCGCAAGCGCGGCGCAGTAAAGCCTCTCTTCGCTGCAATGCGGGAATCCGACAACACGATCCATGAGATACCGTTGTCGGACTATCCGGTTATGTTCGGATACTAATATCCCCTTGGCACACCCTCGTTAGACCTGGTCGTTTTCACACCACGTTCCGCAGCCTGACCATGCGCTGCGGAACGTGGTGCCCATTGGACATCGACAAGACAACACCTTCTCCTTACAGCCGACGATTATTTAACGTGGCACAGGCTTTGATCGTGCATTCCAATAGTTCCTCTTGATACCAAGAATCATTTCCACTATAACTTACATTATGACATATCAAACCCAGCATTTGTTTTATCATGATAAAGTAAAAAAGGAATCCGAGGGCGAACAATGACCTGTACAAAAAATGACCGAACATTGACTTTCCTGGGAATAGTGATCTTGATCGTGTCATGTGCCTGTTCGAGCCTTCCCGATTCCCACAAGGCGCTCCGTACCGATCTGAAGGAAGATGTTGCCGCCTGCCGGGACCATTCCCGGAAAGAACAGGCCATATGCCGGGGGTTGGGCTGGCTGCTCGATCATCCCGCGGATGTCAATGAATGGCAGGGGTTTCTGGAGATGGCCGGAGAGGTACACATCTTTCATCGTTTCTATGTCCTCTCCCATACCCCCCGGGAGAGGGAATTCTTCAGGCGCCTGATCCTATCCAGGATCGACTACCTGCTCAACCGGCATGAATGGAGGGTACGACACTCGGGCGAGATAAACGCCTATCTCATCTTTGCCAGGGTCATGAAAGACTTCGGGATGCAGAATCTCGAATACCCCCGGTTTATCGAACGGGAGATTGTCAATCATGACAGGTCGTATCCCTATGCCACGCATATGAACGTCGCCATTGCCGTTTCGGGATTGATCGACGGGATCGGATACACATCGAGGATCCCGTTCAGGGACATTCTCCGCAAAGGGACTATTGCCTGGTACAGCGGACACCCGGATCTGATCCCCTATGAAAGATTCGATGCCGATCCCCGCTATATGATGGAATTCTTCTATATGATCGCCCACGAAATCTTCTCCATGGCGAATTTCGGGGACCGGGACCCTCGTATTTTCCTGGATGAGGAGGCGCTCCAATTCCTGCAGGAAATGATTCCCCTCGGCATATCGAAATCCATCGAATGGGCGGAGGTGGATATACTGGCGGAGTTGATGGTATGCGCCAAGCTCCTGCGATACAGCGATTGCGGGGAGTTTGAAGAAGGGGTCCGGTACATCACCGATGCCCAGGAGGAGGATGGTTCATTCGGCACCAGCTTAAGGGCCGCCCAGATGGGCATGAGCGAGGTAACCAGGCATGTGGTGGTGATGGCCCTCTGGGCCCTGCAGTAGCCCTTAGCCCTATTCATGACATATCGATTTTCAACCCCCGCAAAGGAGATCAAGGTCTCATCCATAAGGGGAAAAATCTCTTATGATGTCTTACAATACCGAATTCCGGAGATTGGAGATGCCGCCCAAGGGGTTTGTCCGCCTCCACAAGAACATGCCCAACCCTTTGGATTAATTACAATAGTGTAATGCTGATAGTTGAATAGCTTGACCAATTCTGATACAATATGTAATAACTTTTGTTACAAAAGGAGGGCATCATGATAAATAAGACCAAGAGAAAAATCCTCAATATTTCTATGTCTTCGGAGCTATTCGATGAAGTGGAGAAATTGGCCAGGGAGCAAGCAAAGGCAAAAGGGGAATTTGTCAGGGAAGTGATCAGACAATATATTGAATCAGACAGACGGTGGAAACAGATAAGAAAATGGGGAGAAGAGACTGCCCAAAAATTCGGTATCAGAAGTGATGCGGCAATAGAGAATATTGTTGAGGAATATAGAAAAGAACGGTCTCAATGATTAAGTTTGTATTGGATACAAATGTCTATATCTCGGGAGTGCTATTCGGCGGAAAGGCCGAAAGAATCAGGAGTCTTGCAAGAGAGGGGAAAATCGCAATATTGGTTTCAGAAGAAATCCTGGCTGAGTTGGCAGGTGCGCTGAAGAGAAAGTTTAACTGGTTCGATTGGCAAATCGCAGGGTTGATAGAAGATATAAGGGCATTTGCTACTTTGGTAACTCCGGCGTTTCATGTATCCATTATTAAAGAGGATGACCAGGACAATAGATTCTTGGAATGTGCTATCGAAGGAAAGGCCCAATATATAGTCTCGGGCGATAAACGGCATCTTCAATCTTTAAAGACATATAAAGAAATACAGATTCTTAGCCCGGATCAATTTTTGAGGACCGATACAATCAAGTCAATGCTTGAATGAATCCAAAAATCGACCGCTCATTCCGGAGATAGGCAACCACTGATTCCCGCAGTACTATACCCCTCCTGCTCGATAAGCCCAATATGAAGGGCTTGGCACCGAATTTGAGAAATCTCTACTGAATAACAAAGCCGGTCGCTGTTGTCACCCCGTCCCGATGGCAGCCTGAGGCCTTGACGTCTGTGGTCGAGACGGCAGTGTTAGCATCCCCACGGTATAATCGTATGGGTTGGCCTCGAACATCAAGCTCCCTTCCGGAAAAGGCCCTGATATTGACAAACACCTTACGGCCTCCCGGGAAACCGGAGATCAGTTTGTGGGCGCTATTGTTCTGGATGGTGAAGGACAATGCCCCGCTGCCGGCATCATTAGAAAGGTGTTTGGTCGTTGCCGCAAGCTTGTGCTGTTGTTTTGCCCGGCGAGGCGCCTTTGCTCAACTGCCTCCGCTGCTGGTCACATAAAATCTACCCGGGGGAATTCGGATATTTTTTACGTCTATTGTATATGTAAGATGCGCCGAGTCCGTTGACCCGCAAGAGCAGCGATGTATAAAACATCTATTCAAAGAGGAGGTATGCAATATGCAGTGAACATTGTTGGGTGAAGGATTTCAATCCTTTTTGCCTTCATTGACGTGCCCGTATGAGGAGGGTAGAAAAATGAAGAAGGTAATGCTTGCCTTGTTTGTAGGTTTCATTGTTGTATCTTTCGGGTTCCGCTGCGCCTCCGGCCAGGGTTACGGCCTGCCATGGAATTATTGGTATCAGCAGCCGTCTTATACCTGGGGGTATCAGCAGCCATATAATTTATGGGGATATCAAGATCCTTATTACACCTGGGGATACCAGCAGCAGTACGATCCCTGGGGATCGTATCTTTGGTCCGATTACTGGTCTCCGAATTATTGGTATCAACAGCCGTCGTATACCTGGGGGTATCAGGATCCGTATTATACCTGGGGGTACCAGCAGCCATATAATCTCTGGGGATATCAGGATCCTTATTACACCTGGGGATACCAGCAGCAGTATGATCCCTGGGGGCAAACGTGGGCATCCAATCCCTGGTCCTCCTCTTTTTCGTATTATTCCCCCTGGGGCTATTCTTGGGGCTCCCCTACCGGGGATGTCTGCGGCATTCCAGGTACGGGACTTTACGGAAAGCCGGCCATTTATCTCTATCCACAGGAGGATACCTATATCAGTATCGAGCTCGATATCGACGGCCAACTCACCCGGACCATTCCCTCCTATGATGACGGCTGGTATGTGCTGGGCACACCCGATGGCGACATATTCGATATGAGGGATGGCTATATTCAGGATATGCCCTATGATTACCTTTTCTGGGAGGCTGAGACCGATCTGGGTACACTGGAACCTCCCGATCAAGCTTGGGTAGTGGCCAGGGAGAATCTCGATGCATGGTTTTCCCAGAATCTTCCCGCGCTCGGCCTGAACGAGAAGGAAACGACGCAATTCATGGAATATTGGCTGGAGAGGCTTTCCGCACATCCCTACTATGAGGTAAGGCTTCTGAGCAGTGAATTCCTTGCCGAGCATGCCACATTAATCATAACTCCTCAGCCGGATACCCTGATCAGGGTCATCTTCTTTTTCAAGCCCCTTGATGAGCCGATTGATGAGGCACAGGCACCGGAGCCGCCGGTCATTGATACCCCAAAACGTGAAGGTTTTGTGGTGCTTGAGTGGGGAGGGATATTGGGCAACTAAAAAACAATGATTCCATGCCCGGGGGAGACCTCCGAAGCCCTTCCCCGGGCAGGCCCGGAACAATCAGCGGTGCACGTGTCTGGCGTTGGTCCGCCCTGCCCTTTCTTGCTGGAGGACCGGGTATTCCAGGTGGCTTCTGCATTGGCCCCCACACGGGACTGATCCGGGTACACTGGGGCTTACTGGTTTCAGTAGTTTTATGATTTAGATACTCTTCTTAGAATCGCATTCCATATATCTTTGAGTTCCAGTCTCTCTGCCCACTGTGAGATATAATCATAGTCGATGAGTTCCCCTGATATCTTCATGATACCTGTGATATCACGCAGATGCTTTGCTGATCCTCCCTCTTTATAATATTCCATCTTTTTGATTATGACATCCTCAGGTGCGGCAAAGTTTGCCTCTGTGTCTTCTATGGGGCGAATTCTTTTTATCCGACTAAATTGACTATTGTCAAATGTATCTTTTTTGTGAATAATTACGTCTATCTTTAAGCCTGATGATGGGTGAATAATATTGAACTGATGGCGATGGCGAATCGCCTCTTTTGTAGCATCTGCATCCAGAAAAAATTCTTCTTCAGGAAAACACTCCATAAGCCCTGGAATATGCCTCTCTTCAATATCAGCTACCACGTCGATATCGTTGGTTAATCGTGGCTCCCCGTAAGCAATAGATGCTATGGCTCCGGTCACAAGGTATGGGATTTTTAACGTCTCGAGACAACGAACAAGATGCACCTAAGGAGTTCATACTGCTCCATGAGAAATCCTTCTCACAACCTCTCTTTGTACCTTTTCTTCATTCCATTCAGGATGTAAAGAACGAAGGCAATTGCATAGCTGTATCTTTGTTGAGCGCCACAAACCAAAGGCAATTTGAAGCCGCTCAATAGGGGTCATCTTCTTGTATAGTTCCGCCATCATATCATCTATGATTTCTATTTGCCCATCATCCAACCGCATAGTCAATCCTCATTGCATAGCACAAGGTCCGATGAGTAAATGGGTTTGGCACATTGCACGCCAGCCCGTCCGATTCCAGGCAAGAACAGATTCTAAAGGTGAGCTAAATCTTACCACCTTTCCATGTGATTGTTAAGTTTACCAGGCGATTACGGGTTCGTAATCAAACAACTCCGGACCTTGCGCAGATGGGCATTTGCCAGGTATGTGCATTAGCAGATTTCCAGTGGCAAACCATACAGTAAAGGCACAAGGATACATAGACATATCATTCTCGTTTTTTTGGCTGCCGGATGAGGATGGCCCGTCCCCTCCGGTGATCCACGTGACAAATTTTCGTATTCACAGTATATTTGAGATGTATTGGTACTGATTTTCAGTATTTAAGGAGGACGTAATCTTGCCGACAATGATTCAAATCAATGCTCGGGGGACACTGACACTCCCTAAGGAATTGCGAAAAAGTCTGCGATTGGAAAAGGGCGGTGTGATCATAGCCGAGGTATCTGAAGATGGAATCATTTTGAAACCGGCCGTGGCATTCCCAATTGAAATATATAATGATTCACGAATCAAGAAATTCGATAAAGAGGATGAAAGGCTTACGGCGCACATCAAGAAACGATCAACCACGTCATGCGATTTTTCTTGAAGCAACATCCCCCTTTCGGCATCGGCAGACGGAAGCGCCACACGAGTGCTTTTGGATGCGGCATTAGAATACGCGGATGAATGCATCACCTGTTCTCCTTGATATCCTGTTATCATCATGCGTTGCATCCCAAATTTCTATATTAAAAAATATAACTTTGCTATATTTTTTATCGTTATTGACAAATCTCAACTGCCATGATACTGATAAATACACAATCCCGCTATGATCTTTCGAAATGTCTTTTCAATCATCGTAACTCAATATTGACAGGGAGATATTCACTACCAGGAATACAATTTTGCCATATTAAAAGTCTATCGTAAAGAAGATAGGCCCATATCATATCCTTTTTTAACCGTTCTCATAAATCCATCAGTATCTTTATTGCGCTTGGATAAGACTTATTAGTAAAGTAGTGCCTGATTTCTAATGCGGCTTATTCTTATAGGACGTTATAGAGCAGGCGGAGATGGCGAGCAAGTAAGTCAGCAACAATAATATATCAATATCAAAAAAGAAATGAGCAAATGTTCAGCCATAAGAGGATCACTGATTTTTTTTATTTCCATCTTGCAGAGCACGGAGGGCGTATAGTTATAACTTTTGTGTAGTAAAGAAAACAGAAATAGTCATGCTGCATGTGCCTCTGTAATTAATTTTAAAGAGAGGGATTAATAACCTCGCACAAATATGGTGTAGGGAAAACTTCTACGACAGGAGGAGGAATAATGAAAAAACAAAATTATATTCTAAATATAATTCTTCTTGTTATCCTATCTGCGGCGGTAACAGGCTGTGGCGGGGGAGACGGAAGTTCAAATTCCTCCATTATAAGAGAAGGACGATTTCTGGATAGTGCCGTTTGCGGTTTGCATTATTCATCCGGTAGTCAGTCAGGAATTACGGATGTAAACGGAAAATTTCTATATGAAGAAGGGAAAATTGTAAAATTTGCTATTGGAGATATCGTTCTCGGCGAGGCTCGTGGAAAATCCATAATTACACCATTGGATTTTGATCCCAATGGATCATTATCGCATCAGAAGGTCGTCAATATAAGCCGCTTTCTCTTATCGGTGGATTCTGACGGAGATCCAAATAATGGAATTATGATTACAGAAAAAGCACGCGAGGATGCCAATGGTGTAACTATTGATTTTGATGTTCCTGATGCAGCGTTTGATGTTTCACCGTTTTTTAATGAATTGCCTTATGCCCCTGATCTCGTATCAACAGATTTTGCCAAAAATCACCTACAAGGCACTCTAAAACAACTGGGGCTCAAGCCGGCTTTTACAGCTGACAATCCTGTGCCAGTGAAGAGAGCAGTCGCAAAGTTTACGGGTGATTATGACTTGGACTGTATTTCTTTAGATGCCCAGAAAGTTTTTGAAGAAGGAGAGCATGCCCTCACTTATTCTGGGGAAATCGCAATTCTGGATAGAACAGATGGAAGCCCTGCAGGTTTATCTTCAGGGGATACCATCTCAATCAAGTATACTGAATTGAATACAGGATGGCCGGATGACTTATGGGTAATGGACGGAACACTGATTTTTGAGTTTCTATTTATTGATGAATCAAGCAGCACAGTGCGAACCTATGGTGAACAATTTCAAGAAAGCGATGAGGATGAAACAAATATTTACTGCGACTTCGACACAGAGACGCAATATAACTTCTATGACGATGAAATCGAGGTCTTACACACTATCAAAGAGGCAACATACGAAACTAATTCACCTATGTCATTAAAGATGCAGTTACAAACCTTGGATAATGATCCCATTGTGCGGATTATTGAACGCGATGGATATAAATTAAGAGTAGGTCCTATTACTTCCGGTACAATAAAGATTACCGGAGCTGACAATAGTAGTATATCTGTTACGTTTCCTGGCGGCGGATTGGACAATCAGTTCTCGCTCATTGTTGATGAGAATGGTGACGGGAATCCGGAAGGAACGATTCAAACCACATTGAGAGAGCTTTTATTGTTTGAATGAAACCAAAGGTGAAATGGACTTTTGAAAAAAGAACTTCTTACTGAAAAAGCACGTTTTTATGTTTATTATAATCCACAAATTTTTGCTAATTAACTCAATCGATCTATTGTGCTTTTAGCAAATTCTTAATACACCGGTTAAAAAGATATTGACTGCATGGCTGGAAGCTTGACCCTGTCAGCACGTGTGATGCCAAAATTTAACAGAGTCTGCTTAAGGAAAAATTAAATGCACGGTTCATGGATTAAATCAGATTAAGGATAATGAATCTTCATCTAAAACCCCCATGATCTTTCGATCACAACGAAGCATGAAAGTTTATAAAACAAGTGGTTAGTTGAAAATTGGAGACGCACAGGAGATCGAATACTAAACGGATTTTGACAATTTTACACAATTAAATTGATACTGCTTTACCCGGTTATTCATCGATTGTTTACTTATACATTTCATTCAATTGGAAGGAGAGACAGGAATGACAAGATCTAAAAGATTCACATCCGGGTTTTTCTCATTTTTATTTTTTCTTTTGGCCTTAATCTTCTGTATTGTTTGTACTGCGGAGGCCCATTGGACCCAAAAAACTTCTATCCCCGTGGAAGACGCTTACAGTTATAGTGCTTCAATCCATAACCACACACTGTATGTATTTGTAAGAAGGGCAACAGGCAAGGGAGAGATATGGGCATATGACTTGACCCGGGATAAATGGACGAAAAAAACCACCCATCCTGGAGATGGTATCGGAGCAGAAACAGCGGTCTATAATGGCAAGATATACGTATTAGGCGGGGGCGGTGATGATATTGCAGGCACTGACTTGGCAAAGGAGATGTGGGCGTATGATATTCAGGCGAATTCATGGGCCAGGAAGGATAGCGTCCCCTATGATCTCTGGGCTGCATCGGCCTCTGTCTACGATGGCAACATCCTGGTATTTGGGGGTGAAATTGCGAACTCAGGTGGATTTTCGGAGAAGCTGTTAACGTATGACGTCGGCGACAATGAATGGTCGTATGGGGACGATGCGAACCATGCCTTTCACCTCCACACCTCAGCGATTTACGATGAGAAGATGTATGTTTTCGGCGGCTCCTATCCTTCTGTGGATCCGAACACTAAAAACTCCCGTGAACTATGGGTATATGACCTTGAAGAAGACGACTGGACTGAAATGCAAGATGCCCCTTTTTCTCGTTCGGCACATACTGCGGTGGTTTACAACGATGCGATGTATGTTTTTGGCGGCGGAGAATTTGAAACGGACCCCAATAGTGATGTCATAATTTACCCTTCCAATGAATTGTGGAGATACGATTTTATCAGCAATGCATGGTCTCAAGTCGCCGTGCCATCAGTTCAACCGGATATCAGGGTCCAGCATACTGCTGTATTGTACCAAGACAAAATGTATGTGCTTGGCGGCCGAAATCAGATCCCTCCGGACGGAGGCGCTGGGGATCCAAACCATCCGTGGCTGCGGGATCTCTGGGAATATTCATTCACATCGTTACAGGTGGAATTCGCAGATTATATGCCTATTGATCCTAAGAAATACGGCGTAAAGACCTTCAAATGGACATTGGGTAATGATGGGCAGTTCTCCAGCAGAATCGAAGGGATCGAAACAGTTTCTTATGTATCCGGAGAAATATCAGGGGCAACGATAAGTAACTTCTGGTATGAAGACAGCGTCGTAATTTCTAATGACGGAATAAATGTCAAATTTCTTGAAGCCGATAGTGAAGATAACCGATATTATGCATCCTCGGATTGCTTCCTTTCAGATCCTCCCGCTGTATTATCTTTTGATCATTTGGATGACGGAATGATTACTAGTGGAAGAACATTCTGGATTAATAAACATGATATGAATGATTGCAGAGAAGATGACATAATGATTCTGATAAGCATCCAGGATGTCAAAGTCATGAACGGTACATATGAAAATGCAGTAATCATGTGGTGGCTTGATACAAACTATCAATTTGTACCCTTGAATTTTAAGACAAAAGACATAGACTTAGGTATTACTTTACCCACAGGCTCCACTACGAATGGCTATTCAGTTACGGATATGGACATCTATGGGCGCGACACAGGCCTTATCGCATCAGGAGACATTTCAGCATCTACAGGCCTTTTAAAAGACCTGAAAGAACTAACCGGTATCGGAACACCCAATATAAAAGTAAATCCAACAATTGGGCTAACCACTACTGAATGTGGTGCCAAAGCAATATTCACCATTGTTCTCGAAATTGAGCCTGATGCAGACGTAATTATCCCCGTGCAGAGCAATGACATTTCGGAAGGCACAGTATCGTCAAACTCCCTGACTTTCACCTCCCAGAATTGGAATATTCCCCAAGAGATAACCATTACGGGGGTGGATGATCCCGATACGGATGGAGATGTAATGTATAGCGTTATTATTGGTCCTGTGGTATCGGAGGACGCGTCTTACAACGGACTCGACCCGAACGACATATCGGTGAAAAACAAGGATCATAGATTTGATGCTAAGATCGATCCGAGTGTTGATTTTTCTTTTGAGCCCGCAGATCCTGATCATGACCTATTCGGATTATTCTTCAATGTACCACAGGGGGCTCTTAATGAAGAAAAAAGAGTGACCATTGATAGGATTGATGCATTTCCGGATTTCCCATCCGACAAAGAAATGCTTGGCTATGCGGTAAACTGCGGCCCTGAAGGAATGCAATTCGATTCTGATCATCCCGCGGTCATTGGCTTGTCTTATCCAGATGATGTAAATCCAATTGACATAAGAGTCTATACATATGATCCTAATGGCCTTACGTGGAGCGAAATACCTACTAAAGAAATAGATACGGCAAATAAACGGATATTATTCGAGGTGACGCATTTTTCACTCTATACTCTAGGTCAGTCACAAACAGCCTTCCCTCAAGAAAGCGGTGGAGGGGGGTGTTTTATTGGAGCCGCGCTTCCCAAAAGATCAAAAAGCTTACCGTAAGATCTGGACAAGATCCGGGGTTGCTGTTTTATACATATACCTTGGCTGTGAAATAATGCTGGGAAAAGGTGGTTCAATACATCCCTGATTCCCAAAGGAATGATGGTTCATTTATGTATGCATGTTGTAGATGGCCGTGGCCGGTCCCTCCGGGTATCCGCTTGACAAATTTTCGTATTTACGGTATATTTGAAATGTTGAATTACTACTTTTCAGCATTCAAGGAGAACGCGATCATGGCAACAACGATTCAGATCAATGCACGGGGGACTCTGACACTCCCAAAAGAACTGCGAAAAAGATTGGGATTGGAAAAGGGCGGTGTGATCATAGCTGAGGTATCTGAAGATGGAATCATTTTGAAACCGGCCGTGGCATTCCCCATTGAAATGTACAATGATTCACGAATCAAGGAATTCGATAAAGAGGATGAAAGGCTTACGGCGCACATCAAGAAACGGTCAAGCGAGTAATGCGCATTTTTCTTGATGCCAACATCCTCTTTTCTGCATCGGCAGACGGGAGCGCCACACGACTGCTTCTTGATGCGGCATTGAAATACTCGGATGAATGCATCACCTGTCCCCATGCCCTTGAGGAGGCAAGGCGAAACATCGAGGCAAAACGTCCGCAGCAATCATCAGGATTAGAAAAGATACTGCAATGCATTTCAGTCAGCAATGCCTTTTATATTGACCTTTCCATAAATTTGCCGCAACAAGATATTCCGATTCTGGCAGGGGCAATCGGAGCACAATGCACCCACCTCTGGACGAGTGATAAGAAACACTTTGGCGCATTGTACGGGAAATCAATTCATGGCGTTCGGATTGTTTCTAGCCTATTGCTCGCTGATATGTTAATAGATTCCGGGTGGAGACCAAAATTCTGATTACCAATAAAAAGCTGAGGCGACTTCACATCCATCAGTTATCTATCACCTGTGGCCCTCGTGAACGCACCCTTTGCATTGTCAAAACCTTATCTGTTCCAACGTAAGAAAGGCGCTTAGGTCGAAGATGCGTTTATATCAGGGGGACAATAAACTCTGGGAAGTGCTGAGCGACCACCAAAACTCTTGAGGATAACGTAATCCTGAATAAGGAGACCAGTAATTTGGTGTATTCCATAAAGACCAGTTCCCGGACACCGATGGATGTTGCAGATGGGAGGTAATCGAACCGAGAGGATACAATAAACTCATCTGGTAATTACCCAAACCAATATACATTCCGCTTATGTCCGGCAGACCGCCGGAAACGGATCCATACCGGTCTCCACTGATCCAGCCTGAATATTGAACACTTCCAGGATACTGCCCCGGAAGGAATCCAGCGGCTCCGCCAAACAAGGCGAATGAAGACATCGGCATCCGGCCTTCAAGGGTTCTTACCCTAATGGAAACAGTAAAGGAACACTCACTCATGTTTCCCGCGCTATCCATTGCTGTTACGGTAACGATTGTTCTCCCCACACCGAAACCGGACCCCGAGGGAGGGTCATAGGTTATGGTCGGATGCAGATCCGATTCGTCAGTAACAGTGGCCGCATAGTTAACGGCGACCTTCTTGCCTGCTGAAGACACGGTCTTGACAATATCTGATGGGCAGGTGATCTCCGGAGGGGTTGCATCGGGACCATCGAGTATTGTAAACGCCTTGGGCAAGATCCCACTCAGACCTCGAGGGTCGATAACGGTTACGGCATATGTCCCCTCAGTCAAACCGCGTGGTATAGCAGCAGTAATCGTTTGTGAATCATGAACCCAAACATCTGCGCACGGCATTCGACCCAATTTGATTTCGATGATCTTCAGCCCGTCTTTACCATCAGCCACATACACATAGTCCCCCGAGACATCCAAGGCACCGGCATGATAATCCAGGGAATCGTATATACCAACCTCATAGGGATGTTTCTTGTCATGTATATCAATAATTCTCAAATTACTTGCTGAAATCCCATATCCAGGATAGTAACCCCACGGATAGTAATCTATGGGATAACTGGAACCCGTATAGGAGCCATAACCCCTCGTTCCACTGATCACATAGGCATAATCTCCTGATATCATGATGTCCTTGATAGCATTTGACATACTGATATGATAGAGACCCGCTTTAGAAGGGTATGCCTTGTCATGTATATCCAGTATCATTAGAAATACTTCATCACGAACATAAAAGGTAATGTAGACATACTCCCCTGCCACATCCAAATGTATTGTATCGTCTCTTCCATCATGCTGAATAGTGTAGAAGCCAATTTCCGAAGGATGCCCCTTGTCATATATATCTATTATTCGTAAACCATTTTTAGCATCAACAACATAGGCATAATTCCCTGCAGTATGCACATCAATGGCGCAGGGAGTAGGATAGGAGCCAACCTCAGTGGGATGAGCCTTATCAGTCACGTCCACAATCCTCAGGCCATCGCTGTCTGCCGCTATATAGGCATAATTCCCTGATACATCGACACTATGAGCATTGCCAGAGATAGCATAGGAGCCTTCCTCGAAGGGATGCGCCTTATCTTGTATGTTTATTATTGTACAATACCGGGAATCAATCACATAGGCATGGTCCCCCGATATATGGACATGATGGGCAAAGCCGGGGGTATCACAGGAGCCGAGTATAGAGGGATATGCCTTATTGTATATATTGACTATCTTAAAACCACCCCCACCCATAGCTACATAGGCATAATCTCCCGATATGCTTATATCTTGAACAGGATATGGGTGGCCGTAGAAACCAGCTTCAACGGGATGGGCCTTATCGTCTATATCCACTATCCGTAAACTGCCGTCACTCACAATGGCATGATCCTGTATGACACATAATCCGCACGCAGGGCCGGGGGTTTCATGGAGCCCGACCGCAATGGGATGCCCCTTATCAGTTATGTCTATTATCCTTAAATCATCATCCGCTATATAGGCATAATCTCCCATTACATACACCTGCACATCATAATATGTAGCTGCGTCACGGTACCATGAAGGCACAGTCTTATAGGTATAGGTCCCAACCTCAATGGGGTTGGTCCTATCACTGACGTCTATTATCATCAGATAATGAGATCCTCCCCAAACCCAATCAAAATAGGTGAGGCTCATAATCATATAGACATAGTGTCCATATACATAGAAATCCAGTATCGAAGTGCTATCGATACCATTTGAGGTATCATGGAATCCAACCTCGACAGGATGCTCCTTATCTGCAATATTTATTATTCTCAGACCACCGGCAGCTACATACGCAAAATCTCCTTCGACATACACTTCACGAGCCTCATCGGAGGTATCGTAGGTCCCAATTAAAACAGGATGTGCCTTGTCGCTCACATCTATTATGAAGAACTTGCTTGAACCGGCAGCAACATAGGCATAATTTCCGAGAACGTACACAGAGGTTTTATACTGGTAATAATGGCTATAAGGATCTATGGAATAATAGGAAATAGAATCAGACGGTATATCATAGAAACCCACTTCATTGGGATGGGCCTTATCATTTATATCTATAATTCTCAAGCTGTAACTGAAAGCGGTGGCGACAAAGCTATAGGTAATCAAATAGGCATAATTACCGATGACCGCCATATCTGAGACCACTGGTCCGGCATAGAAGCCAACGTCAATGGGATGTGCCTTATTGCCTATATCTATTATACTAAAACCTTGGGGCGAGCTTGCATAGGCATAATTTCCAGCAACAGTGACATTTGTTGCATTGGGTGCAGGATCAAGGCAGTTACTCACCGGATTTGGCCTTTCGACCAGACTTACGGTAGCACCATTAACAAAATTTTCACCTGTCAAAGTGATAGGAGTTTCTTCATAGTTATACCCCCCTGTCGGTTCAACAGAGGTAATCACAGGCGTAATCAAGGCCCCTTGGTAATCGAATGGAAAGATACGCATATACAGGGTGCCATCGGATGTGGATATAGTGGGGCCGCCCAGGCTGGAGTAAGTTGTGTCCTCCCAATCCGCATCATCGAGGTCGTCGTAGTCCCCGAAATCCTGGGAATCCTCATGTTCATCCCCCAGGATGTTCTTGAATTTGATGAACTTCACCTTCACATAGTCGTCGTAATCATCCGCTACCATCTTGATGGTGACCTTGGTGATCGTCGCCCCTTCCCACGTATATGCATCCCAATCGTCGTTAATGAACCCAGCCCTGACAAAGAGACTGGTGAATGCCGGCAGATCTATATCAAACCCTAAGCACATGCCGATTTCTTCATAGCTGGGGCTGCTCGAGTCGCAGGCGTCATCACCAAGGTAATAGGTCAGGGTCTTTCCACTGACCTCTGCATCATCGTAATCATCGTCGGCAATGAGCAGTATCTTGACATCCTCGCCGTTACCTTCCTCGATGTCGAAGATGATCTCGAAGTAGGTGGTTGCCTTGATTTCCGTGGAGAAAAACTCGTAGTTGGAGTCAACGTCCACATCGTGATCCACAGTAACGGTTACCTGGGCCTGCGCTGCAGGGGCGAACAGAAACGAGGACATTGCAACGAGGCCGACGGCCACAATGATTATCTTCAAAAACCATTTATGCTGCATGAGCATATCCTCCCTTATTTTATAATCATCAATGAGGCTTCGAAATAACCCTTGCGACGGCCATACCCAAGCCACGCTACATCTATTCACCTCCCTCGAAAAGGACTTTTCCCTGTTTCATCCCATGGTGAATCCGTCCATTTTATTTCTCGGTACCCAAAAAGGTCGAAAAGATATCTCTCCCTCCAGGGCTTCTTATTGCTTTATATAAATAGACGAAATGCAATCCTTTTTTCCTCGATGGATCGCTTTGTCACTTTTTATGACTGATGGAAGGGAGGTTGCGTAATCCTGTGCAGGTGCATCTCCTTATATTCACGGTCGTACAAAGATATGGCGATATGCATCTCCACTGATGGCTTGATTGATTAGCAGCTTTACTGGTCATCAGCCCTTATTTTGGTGTATTGCCAAGAGCAGTAGTATAATAAAATATGTACATTTGTCTTTATATTTTCCATACATTGCGTGCCACAGTTGTCCATTCTTTTTAGACCGCCTTTTCCTTTGGATACGGGTATGAGCCCTTATGAAATCATAAGATCCATGGATGTTTCATATAAGAAGAGGAACGAATGACACCATCGAAGGAAGTGATGACATTCACCGCACTTCTTATCCTGTCAATTGCTGTCTGCACCCAGGCAGGGCCTGTGCCAGACACAGGCCAGACCCAATCGTACACGGACACCTTCGGGGAGGATTCGGACTATACGATCAACCCACAATCATACACAAAGCTGGATGGACAGGGGAACGCCATTCCTGATTCCGCCTCGTCATGGGCAATGGTGAAGGACAATGTCACAGGATTGATCTGGGAGGTCAAGAGCGAAGGGGGAAAGATTCAGAACAAGAACAACGTATATAACTGGAATGATGCCCAAAGTGTGTTTATCACCCAATTGAATGAACTAAACTTCGGAGGGTACTCCGACTGGCGATTGCCCACGGTAAAAGAGCTGGCAAGCATAGTGAACAGCGGAAGAAGCGATCCATCCATGAATACGGATTATTTTCCAAACACGACGTCATCCCGTTATTGGTCATCCACTGTCTATATCTACAATTCCGATAGTTCGTGGTATGTGGATTTCGACGAAGGTGGAGTCTGGTACTACAATAAGTCGAATTCCTATTATGTGCGCGCTGTGCGGGGTGGGCACTCCTCTAACACCTTTATGATCAATGGTGATGGTACGGTCACGGACACATCTACCGGCCTGATGTGGCAGCAGGAGACCTCAGGGCCAATGACATGGGAGTCTGCCGTTAGCTATTGCAAAGGCATTGTTTTAGGTGGACGGAGTGACTGGAGGCTTCCAAACAGGAATGAGATACAATCAGTTGTGGATTATGCAACATATTTTCCTGCAATCGATACAATTGCCTTTCCTGATACGATATCGGAGGGGTATTGGTCGTCCACTACCAGTGCCAGCAATTCCGTCTGCGCGTGGTTCGTGTATTTCGATGTCGGTGTCATCCTAAAACACTACTATAAGTCGTTTCCGTTTTATGTTCGAGCCGTGCGAGGTCCGCATACCTACATAAACCTCCCTGCGGGCTGGAACATGGTATCCCTGCCGGTCGCTCCTGATGATGCCACCGCATCTACTGTCTTCCCCGGCGCTAAGGCCATATACAAGTTTGAACGACAAAAAGGGTATAAACGCGTGAAGCCCGGCGATAGCCTTGAAACAGGCAGGGGATACTGGATACTCCTCTCCGAAGGAAAGACCTTTACCCTGATCGGTGCCCCCATCGATGGTTATACCCACACAGTCAGTGAAGGGTGCTGGGCAATGATCGGGGGGTGCTCCAGATCGGGAATCGCTTCGGCAACCGACTGTTCCATAGCGGTGATCTACGGGTATACCCCTGGGGATGGCTATCAGCGTGTTTCTCCTGAGAATCTCGATTCGGGCAAGGGGTACTGGATATTTCTCAATAACGTCGGTGAGCAGGCAGAACTCAGGGTTACTCCGAAATAACACACCTGAGGTGGATAGGACGCCGTTTCAGGGATTATCCCACATCGAAACGCACCCTTGTCACGGGTTCATTTTTCATCGACACCGAATGAAAATCTGCAGTAACCAATTGCTGAAATACATTGATTATCAAGTTATCGGCACAAACAGCAGTCCATCACTATTTGTTCTTTATGCAAAGAGAAGTAATTGATACCTGACGGTTTTGCCGGCGGCCCCATTCACGGACCCCGTTAAGAATTACGGCGTGGATATTGTGCTGATAACTCTCTCAAAAGCTTGATAAAGGCATCGACCCGTGGCCCCCAATTCTTGATATCCACGGAAGGGTATCTCCTTGCGTAATCACCAGGGATTGAGATTCCCAGGCTGTCTCTTACTCCCTCGGCCAAGCCATCGCGAAAGCCCTCAACGGTGGTCTCCCCTTGCAGGCATCCAAAGTTTAACCACAGCTTCCCATCAGAGCTCACACTAAGAAAGGCCTTGGAGAATACCCTTGGGTCGCTG
>JBLIRP010000044.1:0-31524 GCA_049472355.1 bacterium
GAAGAGGTAACAATCGTTAGGCGTTAAACAACTCAATCGGGACGGAGATGGTGCCTGGGGAAAGTCCCCAGGCTTCATTAGGTGTAATCATCACGTGCTTTCTTTTCTTTATCGGTACTAGGTAGTGATTATCCACCACTGATTATAATTTGTGGGTAATGATTCCTTAACTTGGGTAATGATTCTTTAACTAAGGTTGAAATCATGCATAGAACCTCGCATTCCAATGTCAGGTTAGGAGGGAGGGGTTATAAGGTGAGACAAATGATGAAGACGTATCGTATACTGGTAATTACGGGCCTCCTTGCGGCCGGAATGTGCTTCTGTATGTGCGCGACATACGCCCATGCAGAGCCACTTGCCCGCGTGGTACGGCCGGAACGGCCTGATACACAGGATGAGCCGGAGTATGTCGCGCGCACCCGCATGAGGACGATCGCGGATTGGGAAACAACCACAGACTTTTCATTGAGCCAGATGCGGACTAAGATCGAGGCTGCGGCGGACGCACTGAAGGATGCCCAGGATGGATCGACAATGGGCTGGGCCTTTTACCTGCCCGGGGGCTCAACGGCCTCCAATATCTATGGCGTGGTGGGGCTCGGTTTGCTCAGGGCGTACAACCTCACCAAGACCATGACGGCCACCGTCGTGACCGCAAATAAGCCGGAGTATCTTGCTGCAGCGGAAGATACCGCCGATGCAATCCTTGCCGGCAGTTTCCCCTGGCAGGCAACCGACTACACCTTCCTGCACTACTATGCGGAGGTATCGGGGGATAGCAGCTACAAGACGACTGCAGAGAGCGACCTCGACTCTGACATCATCGACGGCAACACCCCTGCCGAGGTTGCTGACTGGCTGGACTCCATCGACGACGGCCAGGGAAAGCTCTGGCAGCTTGCCAACTGGGTGGAAGTATTCCAACTGTATAGCGAGAGCGACTACGCCGATGCGGTGGTCGACAAGATCATGGACCGATATCGCACCGTGGGTTCAGGTGCTGATAAGGTAGGCGGGTTTGTCTATAATACGGTCGACAACTACGTCAGGACCCTTGATCAGGCCCGGGTAGTGGAGGTCCTCAAGAGGTTCTACAGCAGCACCTATCCGACCCATATAGCGGAGGGATTGGCCCTTTTGAAGGATCTGCAGTACAACAACGGGTATTTTCGATGGGGGTGCCAGCTCAACAACGCTACGGGAAGAGTGACCCTATTCCCCAGTATCCTGGTTCAGGATCAGGCGTTTGCGGTAAAGGCATTGGCGTATAACAACCAAACCACCTCCACAAACTTCTCGAACCACTTCGGAACACATTGGGCGGCCAACGCCCTTATGGATATGCAGAATACTTCAGGAGGATTTACTCTGGATCCGGATCCGGATGAATCATCAGAGTTTCCGAACGTCTCCGAGTACAATGCAGAGGCGCTTGACGCCCTCCATGCGAGCTGCGGCGAGGGGGATGTTGACAGGAGCGGGCAGCTCTTTCCGTGGGATGCCCTGGATGCCTTGAAGGCATACCTGGGAATGATCGATCTCAATGGACCGGCGCTCGTTGCCGCAGATCGAGACGGCGACAATCAGATCGCCCCTGCGGACGCCCTTGCAATCCTCCAGGCATCGGTCGGGAAGGCGATAGAGGTTAACCCGGGCGACAATGTGCAGTAAGCATAACCTGCGCCCTGTTTCCCTCGTTACCTTGATGTTTTGGTGAATTCCAATGTTTTTATTGACTCAAGAAGGAGGCCAATCAGGTTGTCGAGCCTGATTGGCCTCGTTATTGAGCGCAGATACGGTTGATACGTTCATATAGCCATGTCCCGGCCCGACGGACGGTGTTGTTTGTCCGTTGTATTGTGGCGCCTTTGTTTATGAATGTCTTTCACGCGGATATGCACGAAATCCCGTTCAGGATTTACCCATCTGTAATCTTCCGATGCGGCATGAAGCCGGTGGGGGCAGAAGGAGATACGAGTATGAGGAATAATGGAAAAAAAATTATTTCTATCGTGGCTTTTGCGACAAGCCTTCTTTTTGTATCCGGTTTCATGATTCCCAGACAATTGTTGGCTGTAACCCTTAGTGTGCCCACAGGATTGACAGGGTTTAAGGGATCAACCGTTCAGGTGCCCGTGAATATTGATACCCCTCTTGATCTTAACAAAGGTTATTTAATTGATGTTATCTATGATTCTAGCATACTTGATTATGATGGGTTCGCTCCGGCCGTTTATCCTAGTGCACATTATGATTTTGATGACAATGAGGATCCGAACGGAGGCAGGGTGACCATCGGGGGTTATATCGATGGTAATGTTGTCGTTAACGGCGCCCTTTTTGTAACGAAATTTAATGTTCTCTCAGAATCAGAGAACTCTGCCATCAGTCTGGTAAATAAATCGGAGATAGGTCATGTACTCTACGATGCCAAGGTGAGAGCAGGGTCAATCACTACTACGGCTATTACACCTGCCTGTACAATTAGCGCAATAGTCGACCTTGCTTCGAAACCGGGCGGTGTTCATGACATAATTCTCTCTCTTACCGGGTATACAATCAGTGGTGATACTGCACGTACGTCCCGTATTTGGAACGAGTCCGACTCAAACGTAGTAAGTTTTGATGTTGAACAGGGTACATACAGGATAAAGGCTGAATCGATTGGATATGCTCCCTATTACAGCGATCTCCTCGATTGCGATACAAATACTGCATATGTAACCATTGATGAGAAATTGATGCCCTCTTATAGCGTTGATAGACAGGATATTGTCACTGATCCAAATAAACCGGAGATGAAATTCACCTTTAAATATACAACGGGAACTGGTGTTGAGGACGATTGGCCGGAGTGGTATCCCTTGAGGGTCAGATTTTTTGACTCAACGAATGATAGTGATCATGACGAATGGCCCGATCCCAATACCATACCCAATGGTCCCGTTATTGACGATGGCTTGAATCGCGTCGATGGTCCGAATGGCTATAAGGTATATACGGTTACAATTCCCGTGAAAAATTATCTCATGGCCGATCTGTCCGATAGCTATGTGATCGCCTTCAGGACCGAACGTTGGGATGCCGGTTGGACTGATCAGTCTGGCGAGGTGTTCCTTGATCCCAATGGGAATGAGAAGCGTATCCACCGGTTCATTGTCAAAAAGTCGCAGTTATCGGAATCTACCAAGGTTGTTGCTTCAGGCGCAGTGACCTTGAAACCGAAGGCGGATCTTGCAGCAAAGGGATATATCACCATTCAGGCGGACCCCGACATCGTTATAAGTCAAACGGAATCACTCACGCTGGTATTTGATGCGAAGGGTGCGGATATCTTCCATTTTACCCGGTCCTCCGATGCTAATAGCGTAGTTGCTTCGAATGAGAATCTTGGCATCGGGGTCTCATATACCACTGGAGCGGGTGCAGGCCTTACTGCTGGGCATCCCGGCGTGAAGGACCCCAATGATATCATCGTTGTCTCTGTCGAATTTACGGACCAAAACGGCAAAAAGGTGGTGTACAATCAAGACAGGGAGAGAGGTGTTTCGTTGATCTTTTTTGATATACCAGCACCGCGTGCATTACAGGATCCAAACCTCACGCTTGAAGCCATAGAGGATAAGATACTCACCAGGTCCAAACAGATCGTGACCCCGGATAATTACTACGGGATCTATTTCATCCATGGAGAATCAGAGGAGCCGGAGCTTTTTATCCCGAACGTGCATGGGGGATCTCTGAATATCTTTAAACAAAACGGAGTGAACATGCTCAATATAGGTGTTCCCCATGCGAGTGACTGGTATATCGGGGAGTACACCGTCTCCCCAACAGGTAAGGGCGGCGGCGGTTGTTTTATTCAGACTGTTATAAAAAATGTGAGCACTACGAGGTAAACAAGGGAGAAAATGACCATTCATAGGTGTCTCTGATACGACACACCTATGACCGACCATGCAAATCAAAAAAAAGGGGGGGGCCTTTTCTATGGGTCCCCTTTTTTGTTGCGATTGTTCGAGTTCAAGGAAAAAGGGGGCGTATACCGGACGGTTATCTGCTGTAAAGGAGGTAGCCCTCGGTGTTCAGGATAGGAAAATGGGAACTGCTTGGACGACCAAAAAAGTGAACAACACTTCGCCGTTGCCCTGTTTCGGGCAGCATTCGGCTGAGAATGACGTTCTTGCCGGTTTTTTCCGAAAGCGCCTCCAGGAGGCCGTGAGAATCTATTTGCTCGTCCTGCGGCAAATAAAGGCTGATAAAATTCAGGCCCGGTTTGATGCATTTGCCGAGATCCTCTATTTGGGTTTGGGCGTTTTTATGATCCCATTCTCCGGGAAATGCCCGTGACACGCCATTTTCTTGGACATATACCAGGGTGGACTGAAAAGGGAGCAGTGGAAAATCCGTCCCCTTTACTTCATTGTTTTCCCACCATGTTTTGTCCCACCGCAGGGTGTTCGGGTCTCGTGTCATAAGGCAGCGAACCGCATCGCCTGCCGTTTGAGAAAGATGTGACATGAGTTCGTGGGATCCATCACACCCCCCAGGGGGTGTTGTCGGATACCCGAAAAGATTCAGACCGGACTCGAACCGGTGGTCAATGCCGAAGCCACCGTTGATGAGGGCAAAATCGCCATCCGGGTTGGTGATAATGACATCGAATAATAGCCCGGGAGGGAAGGTATATGCCGGCACCAGGGCGGTGACTACCCCATTGGAATAGTCGGCATTCGCGAAACAGAGCGAACCGATCACCGGTACGGCACCCTGTTTGAGCCCCTGGCCCGTGATGGTGCAGACGATGTCGTGATCGAACGATCCGGAGGAGGTGATGGTAATCGCTGAGGTTATCGAAGGGAGGATCTTGATTTCACCCGGTTCGCATAGGGCATTTTGCAGATCGTTCACCTTTTTATCAATCCGGAAGGAAGAGTGAATCGTGGACCGAGGGTATATCCTTTTCGCAATGAAACTAAGGCCGAGCAGCTTCCCTGTCCCCGTTGTGGCAATGGGATCTCCGTTACTGTCGTATTTTACGCAACATCCAACCGTTATTTTGCCGGGTGTCGATTCATGCTCGTAGGCATAAACATAGTAATAATCTTCCGTGAGGTAGTTCTCATCGTCTTTATTCACGACGACCAAACCCGGGTTGTTCGGGTTGAATTCCGGCTGCAGTATGTTGGGATCATAGTGAAAGGCGAAACCCCATGCCTCGATCCCTCCCGGATCGTTGGATTTCAATTCAATGACAACGTCCCGGGGTGAATCAAGGGTGATTTCAGCATCAGGAATGGATAATGTGATAAGGGGGGACGCTGTGCCGGCAGTGAAAAGGGGGCAGACAAGGATGAAGAGCATCAGCGATATGGAGATGCGCTTATTTTTCATGTCCATGTATCAGCCTTTATGTAATGTCGTTCATCGATAAGGACATTTGAAAGCATTGAGTGACCGCGCTGCGCGCCTCGATTGAATTAATGCGAAAACAATGGAAGGGATGAATGAACAGGATGATAAACAAAACATTTAAGATATCATATACAAATACCATACCATTTCCACAAGAATATATCAACCTTCGACCCTCGTGTAAATATGATTTTTCTCCATAGAGGAAGGGAATGCATAGGTCTTAGTAATGAAATATATGTAAAAAGATTCATAATTATGCATCAAAATACAGGTATCGGTTTGTCATGCCTCGAATTTTTGACAAGGGTTGCATGAATTAAGAATGTCTGAATTGAATCATAAGAAAAATCAGGGAGTTGAAAAAAAGGGAAGGGCATTTTCGTTGATTGGCAAAGGGCACCATTTGGCACATAAATTGCTGTTAAAAAAATTTGACCTATACATGATCCTCGAATTTTGTAATATGTTGTTTTTATATTTTTTCCAAAAAAAAAGGTCATAAAAATCACACAATCTTTATTACAAGGCAGCTCATTACCGTGTTGGATTGATGTTCGGTTTTCTGTTCCGACATATGGTATGTTCAGTGAAGGGCTTGGGTTGCCAATACAAATGAGATTTCACCGTCTGCGATATAAAAAAATGCTGTGGTACGTTCAAGGTATTTGTTAGCCGGCCGCATGCATATGCGATAGCGCAAAACCCTATCGATCACCTTAAGGGAATTCCCCTCGCCCTTTTTGTGATAAGGGGTAATGCCCGTGGTCTGGCCGACGTTTTCTATCCCGATTGAGTTTCATTTTCACCCTATCCTATAGATCAAGAAAGGGGGAATGAAAACCGGAAAGTCCGCCCTCATATAAAATCAATGGGGCCGCATCCTGATATCCTTCTGAGTTTATGCCCTCAGTGCTCTCTTCCGGATGACGGTGCGCATCTTTTCGCATTCGAAAAGGATGTGAGCGAAACGTGACAACATGCTTTGTTTTCTCAGGGTAAAAAGGAGAAGGAGGTAGGATTATGGTATGTAGATCAAAGGGAAGGGGGTGGCAAGTCACGTGTGCCTTGCTGATCCTTCTGATGGGTATTGTTTTATGCCGCCCCATTGAGGCCGCCGTATATGCAGTCTACCCGGAGGATGTCTCTTCAGGTCTCATAGGCTCAACCGTAGATGTTCCTATCAACATCGATTCCATTGCAGGTCTGGAGGCGTGGCTCATCCATGTTGATTTTGATCCCAATGTCGTGACATTCGATGGCATTGTGAACAGCAGCCTCACCGACTACTATCAGGTGCAGGATGAACTGCATGATATCGATGCCACTGTAAGGAGGGTGACGGTTGGTGCATATCTGGCGGATCCCTCCAGTTCGCCGCAGGGCTCCGGTGCGCTCTTTAAAATTAAATTTTTGGTGAATGGACCGGGTCCCGGGGCAACTGATATCAAAGTCTCGGCAGCATCGGATTCGGGCGCAGGACCCGATGCTCCGGACCTTGTTGCAGGCCCCAAGGGGGTATTGTACGCACAGACCGTCCCGTATATGGTCACCGTGAAAGCACAACCTGACCGTGTTACTAAGGGGAACGATATCTCAGTCCGCATCGATATTGATACCATCAAGGACCTTCAGGCGTGGGTAATGGACGTGCAGTATCCACGCTCCGTTCTGAAATATGAGGGTTATAGCACGACGGCGCTGACAGATGTCTACGATTACCTGGAAATCAATGAGTATACGCCGGGTATCCTGAGGATTGCAGGCATCAGCCAGGATGCGCCCTCCGGAGGCTCGGGTCGCTTCCTGGTCCTCGATTTCCGAGCAAGAAATACCGGGTCTGCCAGGATTTCACTGACCTTCCCAGTGGACAAGGGGAACCAGTTGGGTGCCATTGCTGCCATTGTTGACGACATATATGACTATGCATATGTAAAACAGTCCGTATCCCCTGGCCCCATCATTCCCTGGCCAACTGCACAGTATTATCTTATGACTTCCAGGTCCAGTTTTCCACAGATCCCCGTGTCGTATCCGACGTTCCCCACGCTCGCACCGCAGCTTTTTTCGGTGTATCCCTATTCCCGGCTCTACACCCCATGGGGACGTTCGTTGTACTATCCGCAGTATCCTTCATACGGCTTTGGAGGATATTATCCGTATTATTTTTTCTATCGTTAACGGATGCTCCATATCCGTGAAGGTTTGTGAGGGAAAGAGGGGCCTCGACGCCTGGTGCGTCGGAGGCCCCTCTTTTTGTTGTTGCAGGGCATATGGTATAATGTGATGATATCGGAACTACGGGAAGCGTGCAGGTCTTTTGACCCTCCCCATGTGTAAACGAGGCGATGATGCGAGGGCGATCAATGGCGGATGCGAAATGTGTGATCTGCGGAACACGAAAGGGAAGGCGTTTTTGCCTTGATCTGCGGGGCATGGTCTGCGCGCCGTGCTGCGGCAAGAGGATGCACGGCCAATCCGGTTGCCCTGAGGAGTGCGTCTATGTGATAGCGAGCCGGCAGTATCACGAGCAGAAGGATGACACCATGCCCGCCCCGGTGGAAACGGACCAGAGGGTTGACTGGTCCGTGGTCGCCTTTTTTGAGGAGAGTGTCTATGAGCGTTTGCTCAAGGACAGTTACTATGAGGACCGGGACATACTGCAGGGGATTGAACGGAAGATTGATGCATTGGAGCATCCCGGGACACCCCATGAGGTTCTGTTGAACCGGGTGGGCGTTATAGAATCCGCATTGGACCAGGCGACAAAAAGGATTGAGCGCGAGGAAGGCGCCCCCTGTTCCGATGATCGTCTTTTGCGTGCGCTACGCTCCTATGCGCGGATGGTGCGGCGTCTGGGAACAAGCAGGAAGGAAGGACATCGCTACATCGACAATATCAAGGAGAGGGTGGCGCAATTTGAGAAGAAACAGGGGAATGAGGCATCAAAAAAAGAGGACATGTCTGGTCATTCGCTCATAACCCTCCCGTTCGGCAAGTAAATCCAGGTGAAGGGTTGCCAGGTCGTCAAGATGGAGATCGCACCCCTGTTTCCCCTCCCGTTTTCTCAAGTCCAGGGTCTTGATATACCTCTTGCACCTTTTGCATACGGATATACGATCCCGTTCCTTTTTGCCTTCGTCATCCTCGAGAAAGAAATAGGCAAGGTCCTCATGATCGGTGGTCTGGCAGTACGGGCATTTAAGCCTGCCGTAGTCCCATGAGGTATCGCACCAGGAACAGAGGAGATGCCTCCTTCCCTCTTCCCCCTCGATGTATGAAAGGAGGGGAGGGGATCCGCACAAAGGGCAGAAGGATTCCAACCAGAGATCCCCGTCGGAAGGAAGGTAGGAATTGAGGGCGCTTCCATAGGCGTGACCGTAAGGCTTCAGGCTGGCCCCGAGGAGGAAATCCAGCATGGGGTGTTCATCCGCGTCTTTCCAAAGACGCCGCAGTTCGTGTTCCCGGTCCTGTTTGTGCACCTGATTCAGGTATACACGGACCAATGAATGGACATCGATCCCTTCATCCTCAAGCCGCTTCGAAATCTTAAGAATGGTCGGCTTTAGTGTACTCCTCCTATCGGCCACAAAATGGGCGATTCTCCGGAATGTCTCCTTGAACTGGTCGGAAGGGATCATCACCTCGGCCTTGTTGACCAATGGGCATCCCTCTTTCAGTTTGAGTGATGCCTGTTCGGGCGAAAGCTCCATCCCGGTGAGATCAAGGTGCGGTTTGATCCGGTTCAGCTCTTCGGTGATCTCATAGCCGAAGCGGATGATCTCTCCGAGACGAGGATATGTTTCCATAATGGTAATAAGTGATTCAGGGATCGGTGCATCGGACATGTCGCAATACTCCTGCTATGTGCTGTGGTCTTCGGTTCACCCCTTTTCAATCCGGTGAACGCTGTTTATTCGATAGGAATGGGATAACGATTGATATCATACCGTACCACAGTTGGGATATGCTGTCAAAGACGGGATCCGTTCCGTGAAAAAGGAAGGCATATGTCTTGCATGATTGAATCATTTTGCTATGCATAATAATACCCGCCGGGGGAATGATTCCTGTTGATGCAGTGAAAGCCGCGTGCCGGGGCGGGTAAGCGGAGTTGACTTGATAGGAGCGATACGATATACTGATGAAGAATAGTTCCAAAAATCAAAGAGTTTGGGAGGTTTTTAGCCGTGCCTTTGCCTCAGAATAGATTGGGTGATCTTCTCATCAACAAGGGGCTCATCACCAAGGAGGACCTGGACAAGGCCATCGAGCAGCAGAAGCAGACAGCCGAGAGGCTGGGAAAGGTGCTCATGGACCTGGGATTTATCTCAGAGGATGATCTCTACAAGACCCTTGGTGAGCAACTGCACATACCATTTTTGTCGAAGTCGGAATATCCCGATACCCCCATTCTGGATGTGGAATTCGCCCCCAAGTTTATGCGTCAATACAAGTTTTTTCCGTTGGAGATAAAGGACGGCACCCTCCGGGTTGCCATGAGCGACCCCATTGATCTTTACACCATCGATGAGTTGCGCCTGTTCACCAAGTGCAAGGTTCGCGTGTACGTGTCAAAGGAATCGGATGTCCTTTCCGCTATCGATCAGCACTTCGGCGGGAGCTCCTCGACAATGGAAAAGATCATAGAGGACATGGCGGATGAGGAACTCCAGCTCCTCGCCTCCGGGGAAGAGGAGGACATCGATCATCTGCGCGATATGGCCTCTGAGGCCCCGATCATCAAACTTGTCAACCTGTTTATCTCCAAGGCCATCGAAGAAGAGGCGAGCGACATTCACATTGAGCCCTTCGAGGACAGGCTTATGGTGAGGTTCCGCGTCGACGGCATCCTGCACGACATTGAATCACCACCCAAGCGCATACAGGCAGCCATTATCTCCAGGGTGAAGATCATGGCGAATTTGAATATCGCGGAGCGAAGGCTTCCCCAGGACGGACGGGTCCGCCTGAGGGTGGCGGGGAAAAAGATCGATCTGAGGGTGTCCTCGGTTCCGACCCTTTACGGAGAGAGCGTGGTCATGAGGGTCCTGGACAGGGGAAGCATCCTCCTCAGCCTCGAAGACCTGGGATTTCCCCGTGAGAAATTGAAGGAATTCGAGCATCTCATACATAAACCCCACGGCATCATTCTGGTGACCGGGCCTACCGGAAGCGGCAAGACAACCACGCTCTATGCCGCCCTGGAAAAGATAAATTCGCCGGAAAAGAAGATCATCACCGTGGAAGATCCGGTGGAGTATCAGTTGAGCGGGGTCAATCAGATACAGGTCAATCCGAAGATCGGATTGACCTTTGCCAACGGCTTGCGGTCGATTGTCCGGCAGGACCCCGACATTATGATGGTGGGAGAAATCAGGGACAAAGAGACCGCTGAGATTGCCATTCAGTCGGCATTGACCGGCCATATGGTCTTTTCCACCCTGCACACCAACGACGCCCCCGGGGCAATCACGCGCCTTCTGGATATGGGAGTGGAGGGATACCTCGTTTCCTCGTGTCTGGAGGGGATACTGGCACAGAGGCTGGTCAGGGTCATATGCAAACAGTGCAAGCAGCCCATTGTGCCGGACAAGAAGCTGTTCGGTCAGATGGAGCCCCAGGCAAAGGACATCAGGATCGCCTATCGCGGCAAGGGATGCGATGTGTGCAAGAATACCGGATATCATGGGAGAACGGGTATCTTCGAGCTTTTGACCCTTTCGGAGCCGATCAGGGCAATGGTCATAGAAAAGGTGGGGGCGAACCTCATCAGGCAGAGGGCTGTCCAAGTGGGCCTCAGGACCCTGCGGGATGACGGATGGAACAAGGTTCGACAGGGAATCACGACCATAGAGGAGGTCCTCCGGGTGACGCGGGAGGAAGAGTTGGTCGGGCTCATGGAGGAATAGGCACAGGGTCATGGCCGTCTTTGTCTATAAAGCCGCTGATAAGGCCGGGAACATCGTCACCGGGACCATGGAGGCCAAGGATAGGACCTCGGTCATAAACCGGCTCCAGGCATCCGCCTATTTTCCCATAAAGATCGAGCAGGGCTCCGCCACCCGGGCATCGCTTGCCGAACGGGTAAAGGGGAAACGGCTCTTTCAGAGGGTGAGCAATAACGAGATCCTGGGATTTACCCAGCAATTGGCCACCCTGACGGGTTCCGCCATTCCCCTGGATCGCAGTCTTTCCACGCTCAAGCAATTATCGACGAATGAAAAGCTGGCCTCCATCATCGATGATGTCCACAAGAATGTCCATGGCGGGAGTCTGTTTGCCGATGCACTCGCCCAGCACCCCAAGTATTTCTCCAAGCTCTATGTGAACATGGTAAAGGCCGGCGAAGCGGGCGGTGTGCTGGAAGCGGTTCTTGCCCGGTTGGCCGAGTTTCTGGAAAGCTCCCACGAGCTCAGGGAAAATATAAAGAGCGCCCTCATCTATCCGATCCTTCTCACCGTGGTAAGCGGCATAGCAGTGACCGTGCTGCTCGTGTTCGTGGTGCCGAAATTCAGGGTCATCTTTGCCGACATGGGGAAAAGCCTTCCGCTGCTCACCCAGATGCTCCTTGGTTTCAGCCAGTTTCTCGTGGATTACTGGTGGCTCCTTGCAGGGGTGGTATTTGTCCTCATTATGAGCTTCCGGCGGTACATCACCACCCCCCGGGGAAGATGGAACTGGGATCGCCTGAAGCTGAAGATGCCTATGTTTGGCGGGCTTGCCCAGAAGATAGAAATCGCCCGTTTTGCGAGGACCTTCGGCACGCTGATTCAGAGCGGTGTCCCGATCCTTCAGGCCCTGAACATCGTCAAGGATATCGTCGGGAATACGGTCATCTCCAGGGCGATCAGCAGTGTCCAGAGCAGTCTCAAGGAAGGGGAGAAGATATCGGAGCCCCTCAAGCAAAGCGGCGTTTTCCCGCCCCTTGCGGTGCACATGATCGACGTGGGGGAAGAAACCGGTCAGTTGGAGAATATGCTGTTCAAGGTAGCCGATGCCTTCGAGGTTGATGTGCGGACATCCGTCAAGAGACTGGTAGGGCTGCTTGAGCCGCTGCTCATCCTGATCATGGGAGGGATTGTCGCCGTTATCGTGATCGGCATGCTTCTTGCGATCTTCAGTATCAATGAAATACCATTTTGAGATGCGGAGAAAAAAAACAACTATCCCCGAAAGGAAGTCATAGGGAGGGATCGAGAGACGCACAAGGAAAGAAATCAGGATTCGAATTGTGGATCCGAACTGAAACACTTTATTCATACCATAGGCGATTGGGTCTGGCATTTCAGGCCCAAATTTTTTGGAGGAAACCATGAGAAAAAAGAGATGTGAAGGGGTAGTGCGAGACTCGCAGCAAGGTTTTACCCTTATAGAATTACTGGTGGTCATGATCATCATCGGACTGTTGGCGACCCTGGTCGGCCCCAAGATGTTCAAGCAAGTCGGCCAGGCCAAGATCAAGACGGCGAGGGGACAGATCGCCATGTTCGAGACCGCCCTGGATGCCTATCGCCTGGATGTGGGAAGATATCCGGAACGTCTGCAGGACCTGGTGATGAAGCCGACGGACGTGGACGATGGCAAGTGGTTCGGGCCCTACCTCAGGAAGGAGATACCGAAGGACCCCTGGGATCATGAATACCACTATGCGAGGCAGGAGGACGATTACGTGCTTCAATCCTATGGTGCGGACGGCCAGCCCGGCGGCGATGGAGAGAATGCGGATATCCCTGATGCAGCGGGGATGCACGAGGGCTCCGTGGTGCCCGCGGGCTGATGCCGATGTATTGCACCGTGCAGGGGGTAAGGCCGTACGGCTTCACCCTGATTGAATTGGTCATCGTCCTTGCGATCATCTCGATCGTCACCGCAGTTGGTGCGCCTCGGTTCGGGGGGGCGATCGCCAATATGAAGCTTCGTGCAGCGGTCCGGACATGCTCGGCGGTTTTGAGGTATGCACGGAGTTCCGCGGTTGCCACCCAGTCCGACCAAAAGGTCACCTTCACACTCTGGAGTGATCCCGAAGAGAGTGATGTTTACACCTTCTACAGGGTGCGCCAGAAGGAAAAGACCCAGGAGGAATTTGAGGACGACGAATTTGTCGAAAATCAGCCATCTTTGCCGGAACTGGAGCGGGAAAAAAAGACGGAGAAAATCGAACCTGCCATCACGTTGAGCTGGAGAACCGGCAAGGAGAGCGAATGGGTGGATGAGGGGGAATACGAAATCTCCTTTTTGTCCCGCGGGTTCGCATCCGGTGGTGAACTGCGATTCGCCTTGACGGACCGCGAGACATTCTTCATTCTTACCATCGACCCGGTTACCGGCCGGGTCAAGGCAACCGCCGAAGAGGAATAAGCCGTTATGCCGCGCAATATCAATCATGAGAAGGGATTCACCCTTCTTGAAATCATGGTTGCAATGGCCATCATGGCCACCGCACTGGTAACGATCATTCAACTCCTCTCGGGTGCACTGCGTTCCGCAAAGATCTCGTATGACTATACGCTTGCGGTGATGGGGGCGAAGGAGAAGATGGACCAGGCCCTTGCGGTAACAACCATGGAGGAATTCGAAGAGCTCATCAAGACGGGGGAGTTTGAAAGCGCTATCATGGAGGGGTACCGATGGGAGATCAGCGAACCGGAACCCTATACATTGCCGGAGGGGTTGTCCACCGATATTGAAGAAGAAAGCGGCCCTCTGGAGGACCAGCCCTCTCATCCCTACCGGATAACGGTCACGGTGCGCTGGGCATCGGGCTTGCATGACAGGGAGGTCAGTTTTACCAGTATCAAGATACTGGAGGAGGAGGAATAAGGTCACCGTGGGGAACATACACCACCAGTCGGGATTTACACTGCTGGAATTGATGATATCGGTGACCATCCTGACGCTCATTCTGGGGGTGATATTCGGAGCGATGCGCCTCGGCAGCAGATCATGGGAGAAAGGGGAGGAACGGATCGACCGGTTGCAGAGAATGCGGGTGACCTACGATATCCTCTCCGAGGATATCAGGTCGATCCCCCTTTCCGGTGGGAGAAGGCAGGGTGATTATGGTAAAATATCCATCTGTCCCGAAGGAAAGGGGTGTAATCTGAAGGCCGTGCTGTTCATCGGAGAGTCGGACCGGATCAGATTTGTCACCACGAATCCCGGCCTTGCCCCGAGTCTGAACAGGGACAGCTATCGGGTGGTAACCTACTATTTGGGGCAGCATTACAATAGTGAGTATGAGGGGGTCGTGATGGAGGAGTATGCGTGGCTCTTCTCCGATTTCTTTCGTTTTGAGACGTTATGCGATCGATGTGAGAAGGGTGCCGATGAGTTCAATTACGACCCGTTTGTCTATTCGATCTATCCCGAGGTCACCGAACTCGGTTTCAGGTATTATGGAATACATCGAGGGGATGAGGAGCCCGATTGGTACGAGACATGGAACCCCTTCCAGGATCTTTGTTCGTGCGATAAGGGCTTGATTCAGGATACCCTGCCGCAGAAGGTCGAGGTGCGGATGGTGCGGCCCAAGATCTTTGCCGGCGAGGAAGGGGAGACCGAAGAGGTGGTCTTCGAGGTGACCATCGAGTCCTATACGGAGGAGTGATCATCATTCATTGCAGAAAGGGGAACATGGTTTCGAAATACGACCGTTGTGAAGGGCTTTTACGCAAGGTCTTCGGCTTTGCAGCAATCGGGGACCGCGGGATCGCCCTCATGATGATCTTGTGGGTGTTGATAATGCTGGATATCATTGTGCTCCAGTTTGCAGCCTCCATGAGAACGGAGTCGGAGATCACCCGGAATTTCAGGGATCGGATCGAGGCGTACTACCTCGCCAGGGCCGCAGCCGAACTGGCACAGTATGAGCTCACCTATGTGGCGAGCCTGGCCATCACCAAGGACACCCCCGTGGCGAACAAGTATGGCGCAGTGGACTTTCGACCCCAGCGGGCTGACAGGGATGCGAATCCTGTGTGGAAAAGAGAGGTCGATTTGGGCGGCGGCGCCTTCCGTATCGAGTATCACGTCAAGGAGGACCGGTACGATCTCAATTACCTTGCAAAGAGCAATCAGAAGGATCTGGAGGATGTCCTGGTGGCCTGCGGGGTCGAGGCGGCGAGCGCCCACCTGAGCATGCTCAAGAATGCGATCATCGACTGGGCTGATGCCGATTCGGATCTTTCCGGCCCGGACAGTGCGGAGGATGACTGGTACGAGGATAACTGGAAGGGATATGAGTGCAAGGACGACCGGTTTTATTCGGTTGCGGAACTGGCCCTCATTCGTGGCCTTCGCTTGGAGGGGGACGAGACCGATGAAGAGCGGGACGAGAAAAAGAGGCTCTTGAGTGAGCTGTATGCGCGGGTCACCGCTCATCCCTTCCTCACCCACAATAAACCCAATCGAAATTTTATCAATGCCCCCACCGATGACGTGAAAAACGAGCCCGAGGATTTTGAGAATCTTTTTGATGATTTCGGGGAACGGATCGTGCAGGAGCAGTCGAAGCCCACGCAGTACGATATCGTGGCGACCGGATGGGTGAAAGGAAGCCCCGTACGAAGGAGGATAAAGGCCGAGATCAAGCTCATAGGGGGCAGGAAAATCCAGATGCTTTCCTGGTCGGATAATTATATGCCCGTTCAGGAGTTGGATCCGAACACAATCGGCGAAGAGGAAGAAACACTTTAATGTGAAGGAAATAAGGGGATCATCCGAATATCCCCGAACAATGGACGGATACTGAATTGACCGTTTTTTAGAAAGGAACGAACAGCACATACAATGCTTTACTTACAACAGAGCCTGGGAATAGATTTCCGCGAGGACACGCTTCGCGTGGTGTTGCTGGGCAGGGCATTCAACCGCGTCGTTTTGGTGGACTATCTCATCAAGCGCTATCCGACCGTGACGGATAAGGCACGGGAAGGGGATGTGGTCGGTGAAATGGTGGCGGACCTCAAGTCCTTCCTGGCACGAAACACTCGCCCGCCCGAGGTGATTCTGGGACTCCCCAGGGACAAGGTCATCCTCAGGGAGGTGAATCTGCCGATTCTGGCCCCCGAGGAGTTGAAGGAGCTCATATCCTATGAGATCGAACGGCACATTCCGCTCCCCTCCCAGGAGGTATACTATGATTACAAGATCATGGGAAAGGTATCCGAATCGAAACAGAAAATCATCCTGGGGCTTATTCGCAAGGAGGATCTCGATTTCTATCTCATGATCATGGAAAGGGCGGATCTCATCCCCACCCTGGCCACCCCGGTGACCTTTGCCTTGCAGGATTGTCCTGCCTGCGAGGACCTGGATGACCGGACCCTTGGCCTCCTGGTTGATTTTGGTGAAAGGGAATTCGAGCTTGACCTCGTTCGAGGAAACAAGGTCCTGTTCAGCAGAAGCATCCCGGTGAAGGAGGGGAGGCTTGATGATGATTTCATCATGGATCAAGGGACCCGCACCGAAGAACCCGCGGCCACGGATGAAGCGCCTTCGCCGATCGACATGCAGACAAGAACCCTCGGCTCCGGATTGCTCACTACCGTCGGACAATGGCTGAGGGCAACCGATCCCCCGTTGACCGACCCCCTGAAGCGGGTCATCCTGACCGGTATCAACACCTACGACTATCCCTATCTGGCAGACTATTTTCATGAACAGGCGGGGATCGAGGTGCTCATACCCAACCCGTTTCAGGGATTGACGGATAAAAAGATACCCGGACGGATCGCTTCCGCCCTTGCCCTGGCAACGGGTCTGTCTGCAAAGGGGCTCAAGGAAAGGTTTATCGATGTCAATCTTCTCCCGCCGGAGATGCGGGTACGAAAAAAATCCCATGCATTCGGCATGGCCCTTATTCTCATCTCATTATTGTTTTTACTCCTGACATCGACCGTGTATACCGGTTTCGGAAAGGACAACCGGTTTTATCTTCCGAAACGGATGAAGCTCAATAAGGTGCTCACCGCCTCTCAGGATCTCCAGGATCAGGTGCAGGAGGTAAAGGATCTCACCCTGAGGATCGAGCAGGTTTCTCAGGAGACCCGCAAGATACAGGACTTGATGAATTCCCGCGTAAGCAAGCTGGAAATCCTGAAGGAGTTGAGTGTGCTCATACCGGAGGACGCCTGGTTGGACAGGATTACGATCGCGAATGACGGCATCGAGATCAACGGATATGCCGATTCTTCATCGATTCTCATCGGCACCCTCGAGGATTCCCCCCTGTTTGAGAATGTCATCTTCCCCTCCACCATTACCAAGAGGGGCGGGGAGAAGGAGCGGTTCAGGATAAAGGCCGATATCCAAAAGGGGTTGAGCGAATGAGCCCTGCGAAACTCGGCAAAAAGATGTGGATTATACTGGGTGTTGTTCTCGGCGGCGTGGTGCTCTATTTTGCGCTTGTATTCCCGTTCATCCTCAACAGGGAGGTGAGCCAGAAGCTGGAGATCGAGGAACAACGGTATAACAACTATCGCAGGCTGATCAGCCAGATGCCTGAAAAGGAGGCGAGCCTCAACCAATTAGTGAGCACGAAACAGGAGTTTGGCAGCAGGCTGATGGCGCCGGATAAACCGCCCGTGGTCGCGGCGCGTCTCCAGAATATCCTCAAGGAGATGGCGGCAGATGAAGGGGTGGACATCATCAGTGAAAAACAGTTGGACATCGTTGATCGAAGCCCGTTCATCGAGGTCCCGGTGGAGATAACCCTGAAGTGCAGCATTACGAAGCTGACCAACCTGATCTATGCCATTGAGGATTTTGATAAATTTTTGGATATTTCGAAGATGAATATTCGGGTGATCAACATCAGGAACCCGATCGATGTCAGGGCCGATCTGACCATATCCGGTTTTATCGTCGCACAGGATATTTCAAGGGAGGGTTGATGTTCCGAAAGATTTTTTTGATAAATGCGGGCCTCTTTGTCATCGTGCTGTTGCTTTCCTATAACCTGTATAAGATCTGGTCCCAGGTGGCAGTGGATATCAAATCCGCCCCCGGTACCGTTGAAGAGCCGCAAAGGCCCGAAACATCCCTTTCACCGGAGGACGTTGGCCCCGATTATGCACCATCCTCACGCATGAGCTATGCACCGATTATCGAAAAGGACCTGTTCAGACCTGAGCGTGAGGAGTGGCAACCCCCTCCCCCCCCTGAAGAGGAGGAAACCGAGGTCAAACAGGCGGCCCCCTTTCCCCAGTATCCCGGACAGCCCCCTCAACCTGAAATAAAGAGGCCGGACCTTTTCGGCATCATTATCATTGGTGAATCGAAACGGTATGCGATCATGCAGGGCTGGGGCAGGGAGGAACAACAGGAGAGAACGAGAAAGATTCGTCTGGCCGACGGACAGATACGGGAGGTGCCGTTACCGATGCTCCCGGGTCAGCTAAAACAAGACAAGGTCACTGCATATCGTATCGGAGATTATATTTCAGAGGCTCAACTGGTGGAGATCCAACCCGATAAGGTGGTTTTGGAAAAGGATGACGGAGAGCGGTATGAGATCCTTTTGAGAGAGCCGACAAAATTGGATATATGGAAGCTTTCATCCGGAGACGAAGAGATGCCGGAATACCCCGGGATGGCCCCGGGCCAGTTCCCCATGCCCCAATTTCCCGGCGGCCAGCCGATACCCATGCAGCCGGGAATCCCGGTATATCCCTATATGCCCGCGTATCCCATACCTCAGCAAGGATTTGTGCCGCCGGGAGTCATGCCTCAAGGCAGACCAGTTGCTCCTCCGTCTCCGCAAGCTCCGAATTTGCCGCAGCCTACGCAACGAAATTTCCCGAGTCCGCCCGGATTTCCCCCTGCAGGGATTTCCATCCCTCCGGGGCAGCCACCTTACCCCGGACCATTCAGACGATGATCTCGAACGGAGGAACCAATATATGAAATATCTGATCAGATTGCTCCTTTTACCCTGTATATTTCTGTGGCTGACTGCATGTGCAATACTGCCGAAAAGGGGTACACAGCCGAAGCCCGAGACACAGCCCATGATGGCCGGCGTGGAAACCTCTCGAAGGCGGATTGCTTCATCCGAGGACCAGGCGGCCACCGGAGAGGGAAAAGGGGCCCGGAGACGTCCGCTTATACTGACGGATATTGAAGAGGTTCCCGAAGCGAAGGAGAAGAAGGCGGAGGCACCCCGAAAGGCTGGGGCTGAAGGTATTGCGAAGCAGGGGAGTATCTCCATATTTGAACCGTATGATCCTGAAAAGGCCCGGCAGGAGGCGCTGCGAGAAGGAGGGGAGACGCTGCCCAAGGAGATACGGGAAGAGCTCCTCGGAGTGACGGAGGAGGAATACGTCACCCTCAATTTCGAGCAGGCGCCGATCGCCCAGATCCTCAACGCGGTCAGTGAAACCCTGGGCATGAATTTCATCATGTCCCCCGGCGCCAAGGGCACCATAACCATGCAGACCTCAAAACCGGTGCCTGCATCGGAGCTCTTTCAGATCCTGCAATCGGTGCTCGAGGTGAATGGCCTGACCCTCGTCCCCTCGGGAAGATACTTTAAGCTGGTGGCGGGCAAGGAGGCAAAACAGTATCCCATAAAGGTGGTTTCCGGCAAGGAGGGCGAGCAGCTTCCCCCTGAGGATACCTTCATCACCCAGATCATTCCGCTTGACTACATACCGGTCAAGGACATGCAAAACATCCTGCAGCCCTTTTTGTCCAAGTCCGCACCGCCGGTGATCACGCACGAGGACCTGAACATCCTCATCATCAATGATTTTGCCTCGAACATCAAGCGCCTGCTGAAATTCGTCCAGGAACTGGACAAGCCGCTCTACCAGCCAAAGGAAAAGGTTTACGTATACTACGTGGAAAACGGGGACGCGGACAAATTGGCCAGCACCCTCAGCAGCATATATAAGGATCAGGATAAATCGAAGTGGTCTCCCTTCTCGCCTCTTACCGGTGAGAAGCAGCAACAGCCTCCGACCCAGCCGGAACCCCAGCAGATCGTCCAGACCCCCTTCGGTCCCATGGTGGCACCCGAGCAGGTAAGCGGAGAGGTCAGGATCACCGCGGACAAGGAGATCAATGCCCTCATCATTGTCACCTCCCCGCGGAATTATCCCTCGGTGCTCGAAACGATAAAAAAACTGGATATCATGCCCAAACAGGCATTGATCGAGGCGCTGATCGTGGACGTCACCCTGACGGACAGGACTGAGTTCGGACTCGGATGGTATCTGAAGGGACATGAACAGTCACTGGGTGCCAATATGGCGCAGGTAGATCTCTCCACCTCGGTCGGTCCGGAGAGCTTTTCCGATATCTTCGGATACAAATTGATCACCGACAGCAGGCACTTCGTCGCCTTCATGAAACAGCTCAATGAGATCACCAATCTCAACGTGATGTCCAGCCCCTACATTATGGCACTGGACAACCAGAAGGCCACCATCAACATTACCCGCCAGTATCCGGTGCCCAGGGAGAGGGAGATCACCAGCGTCACCGGCATCCCGCAGATTGAAAGGACCTACGATTACAAGGAGGTCGGGCTGAAGCTGGATGTCACCCCCAAGATCAACGAGAGCAACCTGCTCACCCTGGAGATAAAGCAGGAGGTGAGTGAGTTTGCCGAGGAATATAAGGACACCGGACAGGGGATTTACAACAAACGGGAGGCAACCTCCAAGGTCGTGATCAGCGACGGTCAGACCATCGTCATCGGAGGGCTCATTCAGAACAAGGTGAGCAAATCGAAAACCGGTATACCCTTCTTCTCAGACATACCGGTGGTCGGGAAACTGTTCGGCGGAACAAGGGATGTGGTGGAGAAGACGGAGTTGCTCATCTTCATGACCCCTCATGTGGTCACCACCCAGGAGGAGGTGGAGAAGCTGACCACCGATTTTGAGGTCAAGGTGGAGTCCCTGAAAAAGATGCTGGAAGAATTCAGGGAAGGAGAAAAACAGAGGGATCAGGCAAAGGGTGAATGAATTTATGTGCATTGATTGTGTGATACAATAACGTCGACCTCACCTAATGGATTCGAGACGAACCTGCTCTGCGCTACCACAAACCGGGCTGCATTCCTGAGGGGGCGATGTTGAAGTGACTGTATGCGAGCTGGGTGGCAACCCTTCCCCGTGGCGTCCGATGCAGGTATCCCTCCTGGATGAGGTAGGGTTCATACACCTCTTCGATGGTGTCGCGTTCCTCGTTGATTGATGCGGAAAGGGTTTCAACCCCTACCGGCCCGCCCTTGAATTTCTGAATGATGGTGAGGAGAAGTTTCCGGTCCATCTTATCAAATCCCTTTTCGTCCACCTCAAGGACGTTTAATGCCTCGTCGGCTACCTCCCTGGTGATGACGCCGTCTGCCTTTACCTGGGCATAATCCCTGACCCTCTTCAGGAGACGATTTGCGATCCTTGGTGTACCGCGTGATCTGCAGGAGATCTCGATTGCACCCTTTTCTTTGATGGGGACATTCAGAATGGCGGCTGACCGCTTGACGATCATGCAGAGTTCTTCAGGGGTGTAGAATTCCAGCCTGCATATGACGCCGAACCGGTCCCTCAGGGGTGAGGTGAGGAGCCCCGCCCTGGTGGTGGCGCCGATGAGGGTGAAGCGGGGAAGATCGATGCGTATGGTGCGGGCGCTGGGTCCCTGGCCGATAATGAGGTCCAGCTTGAATTCCTCCATTGCGGGGTAGAGGATCTCTTCTACGGTGTGATTGAGGCGGTGGATTTCATCGATAAACAGGATGTCATGACACTGAAGGTTTGAGAGGATGGCAGCCAGGTCTCCCGCCCGCTCGATGGCGGGACCGGTGGTGGTCTTTATGGATGCCCCCATTTCCCGGGCGATGATATAGGCAAGGGACGTCTTCCCGATTCCGGGAGGTCCATGAAACAGGCTGTGGTCAAGCGATTCGCCCCTCCTTTTCGCCGCCTCGATGAATATGGCGAGGTTCTCCTTGACCGTTTGCTGCCCGATGTATTCATCGAAATTCTTCGGGCGCAGCGTATAATCAAGACCCAGGTCCTCTTCCCGGAATGTGGTGCCTATCAGGCGATCATCACTACCTTCTTGCATGCGGTCTCTTCACCCTTTCTCTATACCTTACAGCGTCAAAAATTGATTTTTTTTATCTGAAAATCCCCCAGGATCTTCATGCTTCCTTGTGAGCCGAAGTCTCATGAGCGTTTCACTTCTACATTCTACATTCGATATTCGCAGTTTCATCCGGCTCATGAGCGTTTCACTTGAAAATCTCTATTGAAATCTTCATGCTTCTTTGAGCCGACGAAGTCGGCATGGGTGTTTCACCACAGGGAAAACAGGGTTACCATCACCGGCTGGTTCCGACGATTGATTGTATGGTAGTCCATTGCAGGGCATAATGCAACTTGCATCCCTGCCTTCATAAACGGGAAAGATACAGTAAGCCCTCATCGTGTAATCAGGTCCAGGGAGTGCTTGATGACATCACCCAGGGTCAGGGGATCGTCGGATTGTCGGGTAAGGCAGGATCGTACGGTTTTTTCCGCCTTGTTCTTCGGGTATCCCAGGTTGACCAGGGCTGAAACGGCATCCGCAAACAGGGAATTCCTGTCGGCAGGGGGGACTCCCTGAGGTATGACCGGTGCCTGGGTATCCTGGCGGGCGATCTTATCCCTGAGCTCGATGATGAGACGTTGCGCCGTCTTTTCGCCGATGCCGGGTATCGCATTGATCCTGCATGAATCTGCATGCACAATCGCGGACTTGAGATCGGTAACGGAGAGCTTTGAGAGGATGTTTCTGGCAAGCTTGGGCCCGATCTTGCTCACGCTGATGAGGTGTTGAAAAACCGCTCGCTCCTCTTCGGTAAGGAATCCGTATAGTTGCAGGATGTCCTCGCGAACATGCGTGTAGGTGAACAGGGTGGTTTGGGTTCCACAGTCTGGAAGTTCATAAAAGGTGTAGAGGGTGATAAAGAGCCCATAGCCCACGCCGTGGACATCCAGCACGATGTATTCCGGCGATTTATAACTGAGCGTCCCTGTAAGATGCGCGATCATCCGCCTGTGTTATCCTGTTATGGTGCATGTGAACGTGACAGATGGCAACGCCTATGGCGTCGGTGGCATCGAGGGGGTATTGTTTGATAGCGGAGCGGAGGAGGTGAGGGAGCATTGACCGCACCTGCTCCTTGCTTGCCGCGCCGTATCCCACCACCGCCTTTTTCATCTCCCTGGGACTGTACTCGAAAACGGGTATATCGAAGCGGGATACGGTCAGGAGGAGTGCGCCCCGTATATGCCCCAGAAGAAGGGCGGATCGAGCGTTTTGCGCCATGAAGGTCTCTTCCACTGCGGCTTCGTCGGGGTGATAGCCCGTGAGCACCTCTTCAAGACGGGAGCAAATCGCCTTCAAACGAAGGGAAAGCGGGGATGAGCCGGAGGTGCGAAAGGTCCCGCAGTGTGCCAACCGGTACCCCTCATGCTCGATGCGAAGAAGGCAATAGCCCGTGCAATTGAGCCCAGGGTCGAGCCCCAGGACGGAATAGGAAAGGGTTTCCGCCATTACATGGAATTCATTACATCTTCGTCGATATCGAAGTTTGCGTAAACATTCTGCACATCATCATGATCCTCCAGGGAGTCCATCATCTTGAGCATCTGTATTGCGTGTTTCCCTTCGAGCTTGATGGTGGATTGGGGAATCATGGTAACCGAGGCCTCCACTATGGGGAAGCCTGCCCGCTCGAGGGCCTCCTTGACAGGCTCCATTGACTCCGGCTCGGTGGTGACCTCGTAGTTTTTGTCCTCCCGCGTTATATCCTCGGCGCCTGCATCGAGTGCCACCTCCATCAACCGATCCTCGTTCACCTTTTCCGCGGGGAGTATGATGAGCCCTTTTTTATTGAACATCCACGCGACACAGCCTGTCTCGCCCAAATTGCCGTTGTGCTTGGAAAAGATATGCCTGATATCGGCAACCGTACGATTCTTGTTATCGGTGAATACCTCCACCATCAGTGCAACGCCCCCCGGACCATACCCCTCGTAGGTCACCTCCTCATAGTGGACCCCGGGAAGTTCCCCGGTCCCCTTCTTGATTGCCCTCGTGATATTATCGTTGGGCATATTGACGGCCTTGGCATTTAGAAGCGCCGATCTCAGACGCGGATTTCCTGTGGGATCACCGCCACCGAGCCTGGCGGCCACCGTGATCTCTTTGATTACCTTGCTGAACGCCTTTCCCTTTTTGGCATCCACTGCGGCCTTTTTATGCTTGATGGAGTGCCATTTCGAATGACCTGACATACCCGTCTCCTTCTATGATTCCTCTGTCTTTTCCTTCTTGAATTCCGCAATTATCTTTTCGACTAAATGTGCGGGGACTTCATCATAATGCGAAAACTCCATGGTATACATCCCCCTGCCGCCGGTAATGGATTTGAGATCCGGCATGTACTTCAGCATTTCCGCCATGGGGGCCTGTGCCTTGATGACCTGGTTTTTTCCCTGCGTATCCATGCCCATGACACGGCCGCGCTTGGAGTTGAGGTCCCCGATCACATCCCCCATGCACTCCTCGGGAACCACCACGGTGACATTCATGATTGGCTCCAGGAGCATGGGATTACATTCCATGAATCCCTTTTTGAAACCCATGGACGCGGCGATCTTGAAGGCCATCTCCGAGGAATCCACGGAGTGATAGGAGCCGTCATACAGGGTGACCTTTACATCGGTTACGGGAAAGCCGGCAAGGATGCCTTCCTCCATCGCCCCGATGATTCCCTTTTCCACTGCCGGTATATACTGCCGGGGCACTACCCCGCCCACGATTTTATCCACGAACTCGAACCCTCCCCCGCGCGGAAGGGGCTCGATCTCGAGCCACGTGTCACCATACTGGCCACGCCCTCCGGACTGTCTCTTGTATTTTCCCTGTATCTTTGTTTTCCCCTTTATTGTCTCCTTGTAGGGCACCTTGGGCGTCTTGATGTTGACATCCGCCCCGAATTTCCGCTTCATTCGATCCACGGTCACCTCGATGTGGATCTGGCCCATACCGGAGATGATGAACTCCTTGGTCTGGGAATCACGAGAGATCTTGAGGGTGGGGTCCTCTTCGCAGAGCTTTGTAAGGGCGGTGCTTATCTTTTCATCATCCCCCTTGGTCTTGGGCTCGATCGCATAGGATATGACCGGTGTAGGGTATTCGATCTGGGGATAGATGATCGGGGCGCCCTCATCGCAGAGCGTATCCCCGGTTGTCGTGGCCTTCAGTTTCGGCAGCGCAGCAATGTCCCCGACGTTCACCCGTGGCACCGGATGATTGTTTTTCCCATCCAGTATAAGGATCTGTCCGATCTTTTCCTTTACCTTTTGGACTGCGTTATATACCTGTGAATCGGAGGAGAGGCTCCCCGAATAGACCCTGAACAGGGTCAATTTCCCGGCGTACGGATCGGCGATGGTTTTGTAGACAAAGGCGGAAAAGGGGGCTTCCAGACTCCGCTCCCGCGTGATCTCTTCACCCTTGGGATCCTTGCCCTTCAAGGGAGGCAGGTCGACAGGGGAGGGGAACAGGTCGACGATTGTGTCCAGAAGGGGCTGGACACCGATATTTTTCAGTGCGGAGCCGCACATAACCGGGGCGAAAAGGCAGCGTTGCACCCCGTCCTTGAGACCGCTCAGGATCTCTTCATCGCTCAGCGCGCCTTCCTCCAGATACTTCTCCACGAGCGCGTCGGATGTCTCTGCAATGGTTTCTATCATCTCGTTTCGATAGCTCTCCACGGTTTCCTTCATTTCTTCGGGGCACTCGGCAATCTGAAATTCTCCCGTTTCCGCCTCCTTGTATATACACGCCTTCCGGGTGAGTAAATCCACCACCCCTTTGAATTCATGCTCCGCCCCGATCGGGACCTGGAGCAGGAGGGGACGCATTCCCTCGACCCGCTTTATGTCCTCCATGGTCCTGAAGAGGTCTGCCCGCTCTCTATCCATCTTATTGATGAATATGATACAGGGAATCCGGAAATCCCTGGTGAACCCCCATACGGTCTCCGTCTGGACCTTCACCCCGTCAACAGCACTCATCACGAGCACCGTCCCGTCAAGCACCCTGAGTGCACCCTTTGTGTCAGTGATGAAATTGACATCGCCCGGTGTATCTATTATATTGATTTTATGTTTATTCCATTCACAAAAGGTCGGGGTGGCGTTCACGGTGATCTTTCTGGAGATCTCATCGGGATCATGATCAAGGTTGGAGGTCTCCTCATCAACCTTCCCCAATCGATTGACGCTCTTGGTGTCAAAGAGGATCGCCTCACCCAGGGAGGTCTTCCCGTCCCCGCTATGCGATATGAACCCGATGCTCCTGATCTTGTCCGGTTGATATTCTTTCATCCTACGTTCTCCTCATTGTTACCGTTCAGTTTTTACCATTTTTTCGATCGGGGATTATGGAATCTCGCACAATTTAACTAATGTAACCCCACATACCGTGTCTTGTCAAGTCAAAGGGGGCAGTGGGCAGGGTTCAGCAATTATGATTCATACATCGTGTCGTCATCTGCAGGCATATTTATGGAAACGAAAGAATCCCGGAATGAAAATGCGCCTCCTGCAACTGGCAGGAGGCGCAAACTCATTTCAATTCACATACTCTTCATATTATTGGAAAGGTTGGCGGGCGAATGAGCAGCCCGGATGCCGTTGCCTCCGGTATGATATAGATCGTCGTCGGTACCGGTAGGACGAGGCTCAAAGGTGGCCCTTCCAGCCATATCCTCAATTCCACCTCGGTGATGGTTGTCGGAGCGGTAACGGTGGTACCTGCAATGGTTGCCACGGGGAGCGGAGGAAATGGGATCAGGCCGCCCAGTATGGAGGCGGTCGGCGTAACAGGTGCAGGGGCCGCAGGAAATCCCAACCGTGTCACAGGGGAAAGGAAGGGGTTTATAGTGGAAAAATTGGCATAGAAGGAGGGGAAGGCAAACGGTGCAAAGGGAAAGGAAAATACACTCGACACCGGCGACCAGTACTGGTTGAAAAATGAAGGAAGATACGGTGCCTGTGCTCCCGCGCTGCCGATGAGAATGAATAAAAGCCCTCCGATAACGAGCAAAAAGACCATCGTTGTGTGGATTCCACCATGTTTACAATATGTCTTACTCACCTGTATGCCTCCTTTACCGCTATTTTAATTATATTAATGCAAGCTTTTTTAAATTTTTACTCTGTGTCCGGTCTCTCCCTCCTTATCTCCTTCGATCCCCATAACGGTGCAATACAAACATCTTCGGTATATCATGTTGTCATAGCATAAGCCGTGCCTGACATAGTGCACGTTGTTTTGCGCATAAATAAGAGGTAAATCAATATCTTAACCAGAATTTGCAGCGGTTTTTCTATGCGGGGATAGGGTTGCCAAGCACTGGTGTGGTGAAGGAACGGCAGTGGTGACGGGCATTATTTGTATAGTATAAAGAAAAAATATTATCCGAATTATAATAAATACAATTTAAAATCCAGGATATAATCCATGGCGTATAATCTCTATACGATTGAATAATTTCTATACGATACGGCGATTTCTCAACTGCTCAATCGGAGACTTCCGTAACTGGGAAGAGCAGCATAGCAGCTTTGCTTCGCCTGATACGTTTGGTTGGCGCATGCCCCTTTTCGTAGGATTTGACTATTGAGGTATTTCGTTCCCATCATGGCGATGAAAATGAATACAGGGTCGATGTCCCCCGTGCAACGGTTTCTGCCCATCGTTTGGCCTCATCCATGATTTCCCGCGGATCGCAGCGGGTGAACCGGCGGTCCCGCAGGAGTATCTCCCCGTTTATGATGACCGTGTCAACGTCGAGGCCTGATGCGGCATACACGAGCTGGGAGGGGATGTTGTAGAGCGGGGTGAGGTGGGGCTGGTTGAGATCAAGGCATATGATGTCCGCGCGTTTGCCCGGCTCGAGCGAGCCTATCTCGTCCGCAAGCCCCAAAGCCCGGGCCGCCTCCGTGGTGGCCATGGCGAGCACTGCGGGGGCGTCCATGACCGTGGGGTCCCCGGTGGCCACCTTGTGCAGCTTGGCTGCCATGTCCATCTCCTGAAACATGTCCAGGTTGTTGTTGCTCGCGCATCCGTCCGTGCCCAGGCCCACGGTCACCCCCGCCCTGAGGAGGGCGGGTACGGGTGCGATGCCTGCGGCGAGCTTCATGTTGCTCTCCGGGCAGTGGGCCACCTTCACCTGGTGTTCGGCAAGGAGCCGGATCTCCTCCTCATCGAGCCACACGCAGTGCACGGCGAGCACATGCGGCCCGAGTATCCCCAGCCGCTCCAGGTGCCGCACCGGGGTGGTCCCGTACCGCTGCCGTATCTGCTCCACCTCGTCACGGGTCTCAGCAAGGTGGATCATGTAAGTCACCCCGGCGTCGAGGGACATTCGGTGGGCATGGGCAAGGGATTCCGGCGAGCATGTATAGGGTGAATGACAAAACAGGGCGGGCTTGATGATCAGCGATCCGCTCCAGTGGTTGATGAATTCCCCGATCCGTTCGAATCCCTCCTGCGGGGTTTGATACTGGGGATTCGGAAAATCGATGACCCCCTGTGCCATGACCCCCCGTATGCCAAGGTCGTGAAAGGCCCGGGCTGCGTCGTGCTCGAAGAAATAGCCGTCCCCGGCGGTGGTGGTGCCTGAGCGTATCATGGAAAGCCCTGCCAGGAGTGTCCCCACATAGACAAAATCGGGTGATATGAGGCGTGCCTCCAGGGGAAAGATGTAGCGGTTGAGCCATTCCATCAGGGGAAGGTCGTCCGCAATACCCCCGAGCAGGGACATGGGCGCATGGGTGTGGGTGTTGATCAGTCCCGGGAGGACGAGCTTCCCCGTTGCATCGATACGTTCCGTTTCAGGCGATTCGGGCGGGGTGTACGGTCCCTTCCCGAGTTCCGTGATCCTGCCTCCCCTGCATACGATATACCCCTGTTCGATGGTCCCCCATGCAGGGGACATCGTCAGGATGGTGCCGCCGTGGATGACCAGTGTGTTATGAGCACCCATTACGCGCCCTCATGGATGGGCATGCAATGCCGGAATGAGGATCTCTTCACGGATGGTCCCTGCCCACCGTTTGACCTCCTCCATGATTTCCTGCGGGTCGCAGCGGGTGAACCGGCGGTCGGAGAGGAGGATCTCCCCGTTGACGATGACCGTGTCAACGTCGAGGCCTGATGCGGCATACACGAGCTGGGAGGGGATGTTGTAGAGCGGGGTGAGGTGGGGCTGGTTGAGATCAAGGCATATGATGTCCGCCCGTTTGCCCGGCTCAAGCGAGCCTATTTCATCCGCAAGCCCCAAAGCCCGGGCCGCCTCCGTGGTGGCCATGGCGAGCACCGTGGGGGCATCCATGACCGTGGGGTCCCCGGTGGCCACCTTGTGCAGCTTGGCTGCCATGTCCATCTCCTGGAACATGTCCAGGTTGTTGTTGCTCGCACACCCGTCCGTGCCCAGGCCCACGGTCACCCCCGCCCTGAGGAGGGCGGGCACGGGTGCGATGCCTGCGGCGAGCTTCATGTTGCTCTCCGGGCAGTGGGCCACCTTCACCTGGTGTTCGGCAAGGAGCCGGATCTCCTCCTCATCGAGCCACACGCAGTGAACGGCGAGCACATGCGGCCCGAGTATCCCCAGACGCTCCAGGTGCCGCACCGGGGTGGTTCCGTACCGCTGCCGTATCTGCTCCACCTCGTCACGGGTCTCAGCAAGGTGGAGGACAAGGGGACATTGTTCGTCCTCCGCAATCCGGTGCGCCTCGCGCAGCGATTCGGGTGAGCAGAGGTAGGGGGAATGCGGCTCCACCGCCACACGGACAAGGGGGTGGCCCCTCCATTTTTCGATCATGCGACGCGTATACGCAAGCCCTTCCTCAAAGGGGCCGTAATTGGGGGAGGGGAAGTCATAGAGGACCTCTCCGACTACCGCCCTCATCCCCATCAGGGCGGTTGCCTCAGCCACGGCATCCTCGTACAGGTACATGTCCTTGAAGGTGGTGGTTCCCGTGCGGATCATCTCGCAGCAGGCGAGCCTGGTGCCAAGGTGCACCAATCCGGCATCGATGCGGCGCTCCGCAGGAAAGATATAGGTATTGAGCCATTCCATGAGCGGAAGGTCGTCGGCGAGTCCCCGGAAAAGGCTCATTGCCGCATGGGTGTGGGTGTTGACGAGGCCGGGCATGATGAGGTGGGCCGGTTTATCGAGGGTGCGGTCGGCCGTGAAGGTACGGCATATCTCCCCCCTCTCCCCGACGGCGAGGATACGGTCCCCCCTGATCGCAACCCCCCCCTCCGAGATCGGGGGACGGCCGTTCATGGGGAGCACGATCCCCCCGGTAATCAGCAGGTCCGCGTGTGAGGATCCGGGATTCTTCTCCGGGATCATGCGTTTTCCCCGTGATCCCGCGGAAGGACGCCGATTATCCCCTCGATCAATCCCTTGAGTGCAGGGGCAGCCCGGTACACGGTCTCCACGATCTCCTCAAGCGTATGCCTTTTCTGGCAGTCGGGCAGGTTGACATTGCTCAGCACGGATATACCCAGGACCCTCATACCGCAATGAACCGCGGTAATGACCTCCGGGACGGTGGACATGCCGACCGCATCCGCGCCCATGTTTCTCAAAAACCGTGTCTCCGCCCGTGTCTCCAGGTTGGGTCCGGTGACCGCAACGTATGTACCCTTCCAGAGACCTATCCCCTGTTTGAGTGCGACCTGCTCAGCGATCTCAATGAGATTTGCATCGTAGGGTGCGGACATATCGGGGAACCTGGGTCCGTACACATCCATGTTCGGTCCGATCAGGGGACTTGATCCCATCATGTTGATGTGGTCCGTGATGAGCATGAGATCGCCCGGTTTGTGAAGGGGATTGAGTCCTCCGGCTGCATTGGAGAGGATGAGTATACGTGCGCCGAGTTCCCTGAAAAGGCGTACCACAAAGGCGATGTGCTGCATGGAGCACCCTTCGTACACATGGAGGCGCTTGCTGAGCACGAGGGCAGGGCGTTTTCCGATGGTCCCCCAGATGAGCCGGCGATCGTGTGCGCCGAGGTCGGG
>JBLIRP010000045.1:0-31167 GCA_049472355.1 bacterium
GGTTTCTCTTCAGATATTCGAGCACCCGGGCGGTCCATCCGGCAACACGCGCCACCGCAAAGATGGGGGTGAACATCTCCGCATCGATTCCCATGGACCGGTAGACGAGGCCTGAATAAAAATCAACATTGGGAAAGATCTTCTTCTCCTTTCCGAGGGTGGATACCACCTCCCGCTCCAGCGCCCGGGCCACGTCGAAGAGCCCCTTCATCTGGGGGTGTTCCTGCACCAGCAACTTCGCCAGGGGGCCAAGGACCCGGGCCCGGGGATCATATGCCTTGTACACCCGGTGCCCGAACCCCATCACCTTGTGATTGCCCTTTCGGGCGTCCTCGTACCACGACTGCACGAACTCGACCCTCCCGATCTGTTCCAGCATGTGCATCACCTTTTCATTGGCGCCGCCGTGGAGGGACCCGTTGAGGGCGGCGATCCCCGATCCGATGGAGAAGTAGATATCGGACAGGGTGGAGGCCACCACCAGGGTGGCGAAGGTGCTGGCATTCATGCCATGGTCCGCATGCAGGATCAGGCATATGTCCATGATACGCTCTTCAAGCGGTGTGGGACGCTGACCGGTCATCATGTAGAGCACATTGGCGGCATGGCTCAACTCCGGATCGGGCTCCAGGGGCAGGTGGCCGGTGCGCAACCGGGCAATGGAGGCGGCAATGCTGGCCACCCCGGAGATCAGGTGGTAACAGCTCTCGATCCCCTCGGCGCTCAGGAGCTGCGCCTCCATTTTTCTCTGCTCCCTGTAGGTTTGTTTGTGGAATTCATAGATGGATTTCTTGTCCCCGGCAGGCACCGTCTCCATGGGGATGGAGTCCTCGTCCGTGGCGATAAACACCCCCGGGGTTTTTGCGGTTTTCTTGTCGCGGTAGGTCTGTTTCTGGCGCATAAGATTGACGCCGAGACGCAGGGCAGCCATGGTGTTCATCTCTTCGACCGGAAAGCTCATGAGGAGCCGTTCGGTGTCAGGGAGGAGCCGGTATCGGGCCAGCTTGCGCTTGTACTGGTCAAATTCCTCGGCGGTGGGAAGCCGTCCGTGCAGGAGCAGGTAGGATACCTCCTCGAACGAGGAATGGGCGCACAGGTCGAAGATATCATATCCCCGGTAGATCAACAGCCCCTTCGAGCCATTCACATACCCTATCTCGCTCTCACAGGCGATGGCCCCTTCCAGGCCCGGGCCCACCGTACAGGTAACCGGCCATTTTACCTTCCTGGTGAGCTCGGGCTCCGGTCCGGCATCGATTTCCCGGTAGGCCTGCACCTTCGCCTTGAGAATCACTTCCCTTACCTTGTCGACCTCGGACAATCCTGCCTTGCTCATATGTTACTCCTTATGTTCAGATCTCACCGTCGTCGCGAATACTCTTTTCTTCATTATACCCCATAAGGCACCGATCGTACGACCAACCAGGCTGATCAGGCTCACATGCGTCTTTCAAAGACAACCGCATTGGGGGCGTTCATGGTCATTGCCCACACGCGGCTCACCCGAAGCCAGGGGGTCATGAGCTGAATCTCCCATGACCGCTTGTGCAGGACAATGACCTCGATAGTGTACCGTGCCGTCAATTGGGCGAAGTAATAGGGGTTCCGGAGCTGCTGGAGGGTGTTGAGGAAATCCCCGTACACCTCCCACCTTCCGTCGAGCGACACCTGCTTGCGCGGATACAGCTTCCAGATCAGATATCCCCCGATGTCGGAGCTGTTGAAGATATTCCCTTCGAAATCCTTGTCCCGGAGGTACTCGACCGCCTCGGCAGGATAGTAGTCGGACTCCCCGAGGCCAAATGCCCTCAGGTACTGTAACCGGCGATAGAGTCCATTGGTGGCGACATAGGCACAGAGAAGCCCGATAAGGAGAATCAGGCAGGCACTGGCCGCGGCGAAGACCGAGGGGCGGAAGATGACCGGCCCGGCGCGTCCCTGTGCAAAGAAATCCAGTATCCCGAAGACATTGTGGATGGTGATGGGCGTTGCTACGATGGCGAAAAGGGGCATATTCCGTACCGCCAGAACGGACAGATAGAGGAATGCGCCGAAGGGAAGAAGGTGTGCGAAGCGAACGTGCCGCAACCGGCACAGAATGACCAGGATGGATATGACCAGAAAGATCTTGTAGATGATGGAAGGGTCGGGAAACCAGGCATGCTTCATGGCAAAGGGGGAGACGAGTTCGGTGATCCGGGAGAACACGGTCTGTTTTGTGGTGAGCTCCCGGAATATCCTGAATGGATAGAGTATCCCCTCCGTGCCGTTGGCATTGGCGAGAAGCGCGCCGGCGGTCAATCCCAGGAGCAGGCCCCTCTGTTTCCATTCCCTGCCGGTGACCGGGACGGGATCGATGAGGGAGGTGTGTCCGGAAAGCACCGCCTGTATACCATCCCCGAGGAGATACAGAAACACGAACACCACGCCCAGGATGTGAAGCCCGTGCATATTTGCCCAGAGCGCCTGGCACAGGGGGATGATCACCAGGAACAGGCGCGGATGTTCGGAAAAATGCTCCATGCAGTACAGGAATAGCGCCAGAAAGAGAAAGGTGAACAGCTCCGGCCGCAGGAGAAACCGCTGAAACGAGATGAACAGCGGGAAAAGACACACGAGTATGGATAGGGGGAGGTACTCCTCCCGGTATATGGTGAACAAGAGGATGAGGAAGGTAAGGGTCAAGAGGAGGATGCGGAAAAATATGACCCCGGTGGCGCCCCCGAGTACATACCAGCCGAACAGGACCACTTGAAACAACCAGTGGGAATCGACCCATTTGTTTCCCCCGGCAATATACGAGAATATGTCTTGGGTGGGTATGGATCGGTTGGTGACGATATATTCCCCTGCCTTCAGGTGCCAGCCGAAATCGAAGTTCACGATCCTGAAGAGCCCCAGAAAGACCACGATGGTGATAAAGGAAATGATCACTGCGTACCGCAGGATACGTTTCATTGACACCCCGCCTTGGCGATGATGAGCGACATGCCGCCCAAGGGTGTGAACGGCCGTTATCGCCTCCGATGTGGGCAATGCTCGTTTTGAGCCTTCATACATGGAGCATGTGGACATGTCTGTTCATAACGATGCAATGTCACAATCAGCATTGCCGTTCCGGTATCACTATACTTGACACACATGCGGTTCGTCAATTGCCGGCCATGACCCTCACAAAACCATGCGGCACAGCGCCGCACATCCTCCCGGACGGATCAAGCCGTCACTGTTGCCGGGCAGCACGAATTACCAAGGAACAGCAGGATAAATGATCCGCCGTGCAAAAATTTAAGGAAGACTTCCTGTACCCGGCCGTAAACATGTCCGCCGCAGCGATGTAATGGCACAATTGGAATTGCCGGGTTACGAAAGGGTGCATAAGATTCCTATATACTATATAATAAATACTATCCAAAACACCCTCGCGACCGTTTGGCTTGCGAGAGGTATACAATGTTGTTCAACTGGATTTGTTATGGCCCCTGAATAGGCCGCCATGTTTCAATCCGATTTCGCAAAGCCATGTTCACGAAAAAGGCATCACGCCGCTGGCCTTCCTTGCAGGGCATGGAATGCACGGATACGTTTGTTCCGAAAATAGATTTTCATGCCTCGTGGTGTCACAAGGTGGTATGAGGGTTTGCTGCAAAAAACTGATATTTCAAGACCTGACCCCATTTTGCTGTGCCACCCCGGGCAGCCGTGAGAAATGGGTGATGGTATACCTATGAAGGCAATAGAAACGGAAGGCACCGGCCACACGCCTGAGCTGCCCATACGAAAAAAGGCTCCCATTAAGCCGGGGAAGCACACGGTGCGAAGGAACCAGAAAAAGACCAACAAGCCAAAGAAGGTTCCTTGGGGAGGAGAAAGGATCTGGCAACCGGTCGCCGGCATGTTTGCAGTGCTCTTTATCCTGCTATGGCTGAATGAAATCTTCGATCTTCCGCACCATATACTGGGAACCATTCAAACCCCCATCAATTGGGCGCAGGCCCTCATCGAATCGGCCGTGGTGCTGGTGGTCGGGGGCCTGACCATAGCGGTGCTCATCCGCAACGCCTCCATGAGGCTGGAGGCCGAGCAGGTGGTGGTCGAGGCCCGGGATCGGGCGCAAACGTACCTGGATGTCGCCGGGGTCATTCTCCTTGTGATCGACACGGATCAAAGGGTGGGGCTTATCAATAAAAAGGGGTGCGAAATCCTGGGGTATGAGGAAGGGGACATCGTGGGGAAAAACTGGTTCGACCACTTTCTCCCCGAACGATGGCGGGAACGGGCCAGGTTCTTCTTTGAACAGTTGATGAATGGGAAGAAGGGGCTCGTGGAATACTATGAAGGGCTGATTCTCACCACCGAGGGGGAGGAGAGGATCATTGCATGGCATAACACCGTGTTGAAGGATGAAGCGGGTAGGGCAACCGGGATCATGTGCTCGGGTGCGGACATCACCGAGCGAAAGACAATGGAGGAGACCCTCAGGGAACGGACCCGCGACCTTTCCCGCAAGGTGAAGGAGATCAATTGCCTCTACGCCATATCCCGTTTTATGGAACGTAAGGACACCTCGCTGCAGAAAATCCTCCAGGGGATCGTGGATCTGATCCCCTTGGCCTGGCAGGACCCGAAAATCATATGCGCCAGAATCAGCATGGAAGGGGCGACGGTCACAACATCGCGGTTTGATGAAACCCCCCTCAAGTACTCGAGCGATATTCTCGTGCACGGCAGGAAAATCGGCTCTCTCGATGTATTCTGCCTTGAAAAGCACCCCAGTGAGCCTCCCCTTTTTGTCGAGGAGCGGGATCTCCTTGAAACCATTGCCGAACGACTGGGGAAGATCATAGAGCGAAAACGCTCGGAGGACGAGACCAGGCGGCTCAAGCAGCAGATCGAGTTCATTCTGGGGGCCACGAATACCGGGCTCGACATCATCGATCCCCTGTGCAACATTGTGTACGTGGATCCCGCATGGAAAAAGAGGTATGGGAATCCGGACAATAAGCGGTGTTATGAATACTTCATGGGCAGAGACACCATATGCCCCGGTTGCGGCGCCATGAAGGCCCTGGAAAAGAGGGATGTCGTGGTACACGAGCAGATCCTCACCAGGGAAGGAAACAGGCCGGTTCAGGTGACCTCCATACCCTTCCGGAACGAGATGGGGGACTGGCTGGTTGCCGAGATCAATGTGGACATCACGGAGCGAAAACAGGCGGAGGAGAAGATTCGGCAATCGCTCGCAGAGAAGGAGGCGCTTCTGAGGGAGGTCCACCACCGGGTCAAGAATAACCTCCAGATCATCTCAAGCCTGCTCAAGCTCCAGGCGGAGCGGGTGCAGGACGAAAATCTGAAAAGGGTGTACCAGGAGAGCAAGGGAAGGATCTCCAGCATAGCCCTGGTGCACGAAATACTCTACCATTCGGAGGACCTTGCCGAAATCGATCTAAAACAGTATATTATATATATATCACGGAATATCTTTAAAATTTTCGGTGTGCCAGCCAAGGATATTGATATTAGTGTGGATGTTCATGGCATCAACCTGGGAATCAACCAGGCCGTTCCTATCGGTTTGGTTCTCAATGAGATCATATCCAATTCCCTGAAGCATGCGTTCTCCGAAACGGGAACGGGAGCAATACGGATCGGCGCACATACAAGCGGGGATGGAGTAATTGAATTGACGGTGAATGATAACGGGAAGGGGATTCCTGATGGGATAGATTACCACAATGCAAAAACCTTAGGGCTTAGACTCATCAAGGGATTGGTTGAGGAACAGCTCAAAGGCGAAATACTCCTTCAACGAAATCAGGGGACCCGCTATACCATACGATTCAACCGCAAGGATCTATGAGGGACGCATCATGCAGGGGACAAAGCCAAGAATAATGATCGTTGAGGACGAGTTTGTTGTTGCGGAGGATATCAGGGAATGCCTGGAACACCTGGGATATGCCATTTCCTCCACCGCATCGTCGGGGGAGGAGGCATTGGAAAGGATCGAGCAGGATGCCCCCGATCTGATCCTCATGGACATTGTACTCACCGGGGAAATCGACGGCATTGAGACCGCCTGTCGCATTGCCGGAAGACACCACATTCCCATCATCTTTCTCACCGCCCACTCCGAGGACACGATGGTGCTGCGCGCAAAGATGATTGAGCCCTATGGATATATCCTCAAGCCCTTCGACGACAGAAGCCTTCTCGTCAATCTCGAGATAGCGCTTCAACGGTCTCAAACGGACCGGCAGCTCCGGGAAAACGAGAGGAAATTCCGCGAATTCGTTGAGGGCACGGATGACCTCATCATCAGGATAGACACGCAGGGAAATCCTGTGTATATGAATCCCGCCGCTATGCGGATTCTTGGTCCTCAATCGGAGGAGCCAAGCAGTGCCACCATCCTGGAATTCCTTCACCCCGAAGACAGGGGAACAATGGAGAGGCTTCTCTATACCTGGATGAGGGACAGGAAGGATGACATGTCAATCGAGAACCGGATCATCGACCGGGATGGCACCGTCCGCGATATACTCTGGGAGATGAACTGGTACTGTAACGACCGGGGAGAGGTTGCGGGGATGAATATGATCGGCCGTGATATCACGGAATTAAAGAGGGGCGAGGATGATCTCAAGGAAATAAACAGGCACCTGCGTGAATCCCTTGCCAAGATAAAGCGGCTCAGCGGATGCTATTCCATGTGCGGACATTGCAAGAAGATACGGGACGAAAAGGGCCAGTGGCGGCATGTGGAGGAGTATATCCGAACCTTCTCCGATGCGGACCTCATTCACACCATTTGTCTCGAGTGTTTGAAAAAGATCTACCCGGATATTTACCACAAGGACATGGGAGGGAAAAAGGGTTAGCCCGGGGCCTTACGGCATTGCATGATGGGAGGGAAAAAAACCGACCCCCTGTACTGCTCATCCCCCCTTCGACTCATTTCTTCTTTCGTGCTCATAGAGAAATCTGACGAAATTCAGCAGCTCCTCCCTCCTCTTAAAGGAAAGCTGCTCATACACGTGGAAGATGTATTCGAGATGCGGATCAAGCCGGACTACGTCATCGGGTGTAAGGTGTGCCGTTCTTCCCACCAGGTAGTCAACGGTTACATTGAGGGCATCGGCCAGTTTCTTCAATGCCTCTGATTTCAATTCCTTGACTTGACCACTTTCCAACCTGGAGATTGTTGCCGGGGTAATGCCCGAGGCCCTGGCAAGTTGTCTCTGGTTCATGTTCAATTTCTCCCTCTGCGCCCTGAGCACATCCCCAAGGGTATTGCCCACCCCGGGTTTCTTTGTCTTGGCGCCCTTGAGGGCGATAAACCATTCCTCCAGGTTCTCGTATTCCTTATCGTGGTTCATGCCCGCCATCCCTTTCATGCCTCCCATTAAAAAAATGGGCGGCGTGTGTTACGGTGCAGCAATGCTGCGATGCAACCACGAAAATCTTCCGCCGGCGAAAAACCCTCAATGCCTTGCCCCCCGATCCTCCAACAAAATCGGCCCACCGTGCACGGCATCGTGTTGTAGTCAATAACCATTATCGGTCGAATGCACATCAGTGCATCGGATTCCTTTTCTACCATATATATCGTCCGATCTGCCAAGACCATTGCATGCAGTTCACCTGCTTCCCGGACAACGGGCCTTGCATCCATTACAAAAAGGCGTGTAGGCGGCAATGGAGGGAAAGGGGATAGGGCCACGGCACAAGGAGAAAGGTAGTCATACCATACCACGATGAGGAAAAAGGGGCGAGATAAAAAAAGAGGGTGGCATTCTTACCACCCCCCCCTTAGCCGCTTAAACAGAGTGAGCAGAAACTATGATGGTGCGGCTAATTATCAAATATTAGCAGCTCATCCCATAACTCATAGTTTCATAAAGGATCAGTGCCGGAAACCGGTCAACCCTTTGTACCCACAGTTATAAGACGAGTACTACTACGATACAATCGACCGATGGCACAATCACTCTCACCGTCGACCTATACTCAGGGTTGATAAAACGGTAGGCCGGCATAGAGAGCGAACCCTTTATGAATATATCATACCTGAAATATGAACAAGTTTCAACACATATTTAAGACGGAAGCCATCCCCTGTTTCTTACGGAAAAGTCTCATACATCGTAATCACGCCCCGTATGCATCAACCAAGCTTGCCAGGGCGGAGCGCAGCGGAGCCTCTATGCTCCTCTCCCCAATCCTAAAAAAGGTCACAAACTCACCATCCAAGCTTGCCAGGGCGGAGCGCAGCGGAGCCTCTATGCTCCTCTCCGCAGTCCCCAAAAGGCTCAATAAACTCACCATCCAAGCTTGCCAGGGCGAAGCGCAGCGACGCTCCTATGCTCCTCCCTCCATTACACAAAAATCCTCGTGAACAGCCATTGAAAAACCCTGTCAACAAGCCCAGCCACCAAGTATTGATGGGTGACAGGCCGATATAAAGGGTAAGGATCACGTGAGGCCTGTAAATCGATGCAACCTTAAGGGAACCACACATGTTGAATCTTATCTCATCCATCCGAAACATTGCCATTCGAAGGCATCTGAAGGAAAGGGCGCTTGTGTGGAAGATGTTCATCCCCCCCGGGAAATATGCCATCATCGGCGACAACCATGGTTTTCTGGATATTTACCGGGAAACCGTCTATGAAATCATGGAAAGGCACCACGATATAAAGGGCGTGTTCCATCTTGGAGACATGTTCGGCGCCAATGCCCCCCTCGAGGAGTGTATCGAGTGCCTCCGGTTCACCATAGAAAACCGTATCATCGCCGTCAAGGGGAATCACTGCCGGAATGTGTTGAATTGTGACACCAAGCACAAATATTCCCCGAGAAAGGACAAATACAACCGGCAGTTGTACGAGCTATTGATTGAACAGCCCGATCTGTACAAAAAAATGCTCCGGTTCCCCGACAAGATCGAAAACGACTATTTTGAACTGGTGCACTCGAGCGTGTACAGGCCATACTATTCCAACACCCGGTACAGCAACGAGTTCTGTGTCACCTATGACCTGGTCTCACGCCCTGTATTTGCATCCCATGAGCATAGATTTCAAATGACCTTCAAATCCGGCATCGGTGCGAAGAGGACCGATCTGGCATTCGATGAGGAGATCCCTGTTGATACACCCTGCATCATATCGGTACCCACGATGACCTACTCACGGCAAAGACAGAAATACGAACATGGATACACCATTGTAACCATTCAGGAAAACGGCGCCCTTTCAATCCGCGCCTACCACATGGGGAAATCCTTCACCCGGCAGGAGCCCCTCGCCAGGGATACCAGGTCGCAGAACCAGATCGCCATCAAGGACATCGAATGGAACTGATCACCCGCCCGAGGAGGGGAAGCCCCTCGATTGCATGAAGGGATTCAGGCCCTTGACGCATCGGGATAGTAATTGGTAAAGAATCTCAGAACCTCGATGTAGGAAAAAAAGACCTTGATCAATTCCGGATCGAACTGCCTTCCTGCATTGTCGAACATCTCCTCGAGCACCCGCTCCTCACCCCAGGGCTCCTTGTATGATCTTCGAGAAGAGAGCGCGTCATAAACATCGGCAACCGCAACGATCCTTCCGAAAAGTGGTATTTCCTTTTCCTTTTTGGGCAATGGTCTGTTCCCCGGCCCTGAGAATCCGGGGAGCGGTTTGCCGGTGAGAAGGTCGATATGGCCCGGATATCCCGTGCCATCCCAGCGCTCATGGTGGTTGAGGGCAACCTCGGCAGCCACCTCATCGAGTTCCGATCGCATGCCGTTGAAAAGCCTCGCGCCCAAATAGGTATGGCTCTTGATTATCTCATACTCTTTCGAGGTCAGGCGTCCGGGTTTCTTGAGGATGACATCACTCACCGCCACCTTACCGACGTCGTGTAACATGGCGGCCATTCTCAACATATCCTTCTTGCCGTCGATCTCGGAATGAGAAAGGCCGTTTCTCAATCCCCAGCCCTCGAAGAGGACCACGGCATATGAAGCGACCCTGTTGACATGCGCACCGGTTTCATCGGGATCGCGCAACTCGGCCATGCTTATCATCCGAAGAATGAGGTCCCGTGTTACCTGTGCACGTTCCACGGCAAGGGCGACACTCGTAGCAAAGTGCCCTATCATGTCCTCGCTGGAACGCGCAAAGGGGATAACCTCCCCCTCCTCATCCTTGGCATTGATGACCTGCAAGACACCAAGCACCTCGCCGCGCTGATCGGTCATGGGAACGGCAAGAACTGAACTGGTCCTGTAATCCGATACCTGATCAAAATTCTCGTCAAAGGTATACGCCTCCGAACCACTCAGGACATACACATCGGGGATGTTCAGTATCTGCTGATTCCTGGCGACATACCCCGCAATGGAATCATTGTCGATCGGTATGGAGAAGGTGGTATAGAGGAGTTTTTTGTTGGGTCCCATGCGATTCGCAAGCGTGTCGTTCTGGGTGTAGCTGAATTTCAATTTGTCGCCCTGTTTGAGATAGATAGAGCCTGCATCCGCATTAAAAAACCTTCTGACATTGGTGAGTATTCGCTCGAGGAGGATGTCGAGGTCCTTTACCTTGTTGATATCAAGGCTTATCTGGGTAATGAGTTCTATCTTTTCCCGTTCGTTCATAAATAAAGCGCCCCCGTCTACTAACTAATCGGCAGGGGAAAATCCCCTCATCCGGTTCGGGGTGTGGTATCGAATCGGGCGCATATGGTGTCTTCCCGAAACGGGATCGTTGTAACCGTTCAATAAATCCTGGAGATATGACAACATTAGTAGCGTCGCTGAGATCCGCATGACGAAGTTTGGTTGATGTATTCGCAAGCCTTTTTGGGACTGCAAAGAGGAGCATAGTGCTTCGCTTCGCTCCGCATGACATAGTTCGGTCTCCCCCTTGCCATGGGATCATGCATGATTGGAGTTACTCGATCCTGCCCTCAATCGCAGGTCAAAGCGTGGTGCTGGAGGTGACAAACTGCCTACTACCATGATGTCGGGAAATCAAGGGCCCCGATTCGGCAATTCTACTCAAGCCATGGAGAGATATAAATCAAAACTCGAATCACTGATTGAATGCAGTCTGACTGCCTTTACATTGCTTTGATAAAAAGGCGAATTCTGTCTTTACTCTTAGCCAGGTAAAGCAAATACTCATCATATGTCATAGTCATAACATATTATAACGGGTGCAATGGCCGCTTTTGGGTATGGGTTTTAACAGCGAACAGGTAAAAGTGTAGATGGAAAAGGGGGTTGTACGTTTTCCATTAAATAGAAACAATAAATTATAGAATATGGCATGGATGAGGGCAGTGGGGCAATGTATTTTATTTGTAACAAATCGAGGGAATATGTTCTTTTTTTTGCAGCCTTGCCGAATAAAATTTCACAATCAGCAGTATAAATGTCTTTATTTTTTACAATCAAATGAATTATCTATATGGTATATTTATTGCTTACAAACTATAGCTTTTAATAAGCCGTAGTCATTTTTGCGGATCTTTCTGAATCAATCTTTGTGAGGGGGGAGACATGAGATTCACGACATGCTGCATACTGCTCACCTGTGCCGCTTTCATCCTTTTATCTTCAGCAGCGCCGCCCGCCCTGGCCGTCGGCACACCGGCCGGGACCTTCATCAGCAACAAGGCAACGGCCACCTATACCGTGGGCACGGTAAGCGGGCTGACCAAGGATAGCAATACATACACCATTACCGTTGATGAGCTGATTGATGCAGATGTTACCTGGGAGGATGCATCCCAAGTGGTCGTGACACCGGGCGCCGCATCCCAGGTGCTCACCTTTCTTGTAACCAATACGGGTAATGGCCCGGAAGCCTTCACCCTCTCTGCCCACAGCACCATCACGGGCGATGACTTTGACCCGACCCTGGTGGACATCTTCTTTGATGATAATAAGAACGGCGTCTACGACTCGGGCGAGACACAGTACGAGGTGGGAGAGAATGATCCTTTCATTGCAGCGGATGCCAATGTCACCGTCTTCGTCCTCAACAATATCCCGCTCGATCCCAATGACGGCGACACAGGAGACAGCAGGTTGACCATCACATCCAAGACCGGAACGGGTGCAGGGACAATCATCGTGGGGGGCGGCCAGGGAGGAACGGATGCGGTCATCGGCTTCTCCGGAGGCACGGACAACGCCACCGGTACCTATCTTGTGTCCAGCATAGTCCTGAGCATTGTGAAATCAGCGCAAATACTCGACCCATTCGGAACGGATAGGCCTGTTCCGGGGGCAACGATAACCTATTCCATTGTCGTGACCGTGACCGGTTCAGGAACAGCCAAGAATGTCATTATCGAAGACCCCATACCAACGGCGACAGGATATGTGTCGGGCACACTGAAATTGAACACAGCGCCTCTATCTGACGATGAGGATGAAGATGCAGGTGATGTCGGGGTAACCAAACCGAACACGGTTACGGTTGCACTAGGGGATTTGACCAGCGCATCTGCGACACAAACCATCTCTTTTAAGGTCACTATTGATTAATTAACACACAATACGATGGAGGGAGAGGAGCAATGAAAAAAATATGTACCCGCGTGGTGCTGCCTGTCATCTTCCTCGCATTCGCCCTGAGTTACCCGGCGATAGCGCAGGAGAAGGGTCATATCGAGCTTACGTGCATTGCCGAAACGGAGATCGAGACGGTCAACGAAAAGGGTGAAAAGGAGATACAGCGGGTGGAGGCATCCAAGGTGGTGCCCGGAGACACGGTGATCTATACCATTTTTTACACCGTTATCGGAAACGATACGGTGAACGATGTTGTCATCAACAACCCCATCCCAGAGCACATGGTCTACAAGGGGGAAACTGCCCTGGGGGAGGGTGCTTCCGTCACCTTTTCCATTGACGGTGGAAAGGTCTTCGATTCCCCCGAAAATCTCAAGGTCAAGGATGAGGAGGACAAGGAGCGGGTGGCGATGGCCTCGGAGTACACCCACATACGCTGGTCGCTCACCCATGCGGTGAAGCCGGGGCAAACAGGCCAGGTATCCTACCGCGCCCAACTGGAATAGAAAAAGGAATATGCCGCCTTGAGACGCTTTGAGATGCCATGATGCATACGATATACATGGCAACACAGATTTTTGGTATGTATCTAAACAACGGAGGGATGTAGTGAAAACCAGGGATTTCTTCTACACGGCAATTGTTCTCGTATTGACAGGCGCCCTTCTCTTTTGCGTGACGCAAAGGGTTTATGCGGCCGGGACCGCTGCGGGTACCCCCATCTCCAACAGCGCTACCATTGATTATACGGTTAACGGCATAGAGCAGACTCCCATAGAAAGCTCGCCATCTACATTCGTAGTGGACAACAAGGTGGATCTGACGGTTGAAACGCAGGGTACAGCACCTGTATCGATAACCCCCGGTGGCACCGAGTATGTCTTGACCTTCCTGGTTAACAATGAAGGCAACAGAATCCAGGATTACCTTCTGGCTGCAACTGCTGTGATCACAGGGGGTGAGACCAATTTCGATAATGAATACGACGATTTCGACATGAATGTCCCCGTCGCTATATATGTTGATACGAATAACAATGGCACCTATGAACCGGGAACCGATACTGCCACCTTTATCGATAATCTGGCTGCGGATTCGAGTATTTACGTATTCATCGTAGCCAATGCACCATTGAGCGCCACAAACGGACAATATGCTTCCTATTACCTCACGGCAACCACTCGTGACGGGGAAACTGGCGGTGAAATCTCCGAATCCGGCACTGACGACCCAAATAACATAGATATAGTGTTTGCAGATCCCAATGGTCCTCAGGACGACTCACGAGATGGGAAACATTCCGCTCAGCATGATTACAAGTGTTTATCATCGGTACTGACGATTAACAAAACATCGGAAGTCAAATCTGATCCTATTAATGATGAATCGAATCCTAAACGCATTCCTGGCGCTGTCGTCGAGTACACCATAACCGTTTCGAATGCTGCCGGAGCAGCGACAGCCACCGGTATAACCGTATCGGACGACCTGAGTACGGAGATTGGCCTCACTAACATTGAATTCCATCCTGATGGCTATGCTTCAGGCTACGGTATCCAGGTAACCGCGCCCAATATCAATGGAGGTTCTTCGAAGGATCTCTCAAACGTTTCGGGTGATGACGAGGGTGCTTTTTCTGCAAATACGGTTACCGTGACCGGAATAGACCTGGATGGAGGGGAATCCGCCACGGTTACGTTCCAGGTCGAAATCCAGTAGAAAACATCGGAATGGTGCCCTGCGATAAAGGTGTGTATCTGCATTAATCCCCTATGATAATGCTGGTTGCTGTTCGCGGAAGGGATAAGGGTTTGCTGCCTTTGAGTGCATATACCCAGGCCCGTGGCATAGATCCATATAACCACTTAAACAGTGAAGGTGCAGACAAACTGAAGGTACAGGAGCCCTATGGATCAGTAAACAGGTGAGACATTCAATTACATTAGGAATCAGACAGGATGGCCAACATCCCTGGAGGGACATGAAGAGACGTTTTTCCCTCCCGCTTTCCGGCATGACCCTGGCATGTGCCTTTCGGGGTTGGATAGCGGGATGGATTGAAATCCTCTCCCGGTTTTCCCGGGTATGTCACCGGTCCCTCTATTCCTTGTATTCCTTCCCTGTGCATGTCTTTTTCATCCGGGGGCCTCGCAATCCCCCGATGCTTCTCATACTTCTTTTCATCCTTCTTCTTTCATCCTATCTATGTGCTGAAGAGACTAACCCTTTTCCCAGGAAGGTCCTCAATACGGCTACTGCATCCTTTCGGATCGGCGATGAAGGCGCGCAGACGGCCCAGTCCAATACCGTGGCCATGGCGATCGAGTTCCGCACACCCTCGGAGCTGAGCTTCCGGCAATATGCGCCTTATGTCTCCTGCGGGGAATCATTCAGCGTCGCAGTAACGGAATATGATGCCGGCGGCAGCGGGGATTTCCTCACTATGGGAGCCCCGGTCATATTCGGCACACCCCTTGACATCAGCGGACCGGTTACCCTTACCCAAGGGGGCGTATACCACAAGGGCGAGCCCATCTTCCTGGTGCTCAGGGATCAGGATCAGGATGTCGACCCTGACCGCAGGGATACGGTCCTGGTGACCATAGCCATCGATGCCCTCGGCGAGAAGGAGGTCCTTCGTCTCACGGAATCAGGGGAAAACACCGGTGTTTTTGCCGGCTATATCCAGACCAGCAGTATTTCCCCTGCCATGTATGACGGCCTCCTCTCTGTTGCCGACGATGTCAGGGTGGTGGCGACATACTCCGACAAGTGGGACGGGACGGACACGGATGCATCCGCCGCACTGGTGGACCCATACGGAATCATCTTTGACAGCATGACCGGGCTTCCGGTGAACGGGGCAACCATCACCTGCATCGATGCGGATACCGGCCTCCCTGCCGCGGTTTTCGGGGATGACGGGGTAAGCGTCTTCCCTTCCACCGTTATCTCGGGCGGGAGCGTCAAGGACAGCAGCGGCAGGGAGTATCTCTTTGAACCGGGCACATTCAGGTTCCCGTTCATAGCCCCGGGCAATTACCGCTTCGAGATCACCCCCCCTGCGGATTATTTCTTCCCCTCCACCGTATCCGTGAGCATCATCCAGTCACTCCCCGGTGCGCCCTTTGCCATAGACACGGGATCGCTCGGCGGGATATTCGTGGTGAATCCGGGCCCTGTCGTGCATATCGATATCCCCCTCGACCCTGCTGCATCGGCCCTTTATGTGAGAAAAACCGCATCCAAACATACGGCTTCGCACGGTGACTTCATCCAGTTCATGGTGAGTGTTGAGAATCCGAGCGCTGCCGCCACCGTTCCGGGTGTGGAGGTCAAGGACCTGCTCCCCCGGGGATTCCGCTACCAGAAGAATTCAACCAAAATAAACGGAGAGCAAGGGGAAGAGCCCCTCATTTCACCCGATGGCCGCAGCATGACCCTTGCCATCGGGGACCTCCCGGCCCATTCCAAGGCGAGTGTGAGCTATGTGGCGGAGGTGGCCGCAGGCGCCAGGATCGGTGATGCGGAGAACCTCGCATGGGCAACGGGCGCAGGGGGCGAGAATTCCAATATAGGTAAGGTTACCGTGAAGGTCCGCCATGAGTTCATGCGCTCTGCGTGCATCATCCTCGGGCAGGTGACAATCGAGGGATGTGCGGACAACGAAACCACGCAAAAGGAAAACGGCAAAAGGGAGGACAGGGGACAGGTCCCGGCCCCCTGCGTGCTTCCGGGTGTGCGGGTGTATCTTGAAAACGGCTCCTCGGTGATCACCGATAAAAACGGGATGTATCATTTTGAAGGGGTTGACCCGGGCGTGCACGTGGTGCAGATGGATGTGGAGAGTATCCCTGAGGAATACCAGCCGAAGGAGGGGAGAAACGACCGGTTTGCGGGGAATGCCTTCTCCCGGTTCGTGGATCTCCAGGCAGGCACCATGTGGAGGGCGGACTTCACGGTCTGTCCGAAAAGGCCGCCGCAGGGCGAGGCATTCATGTCGATTGAGGCCGAATCCCCGGACGATGGAGAAACAAGAGGATATTATGTTCATATGGGCGGCACGGGTGTGCCGCTGCGGAATGTCCGCATTGTGCTGATGCTCCCGGAGGGTGTTGCCTACGAGGAGGGGAGCGCCCTCCTCGATGCGATGCCGGTTCCCCCGGAGATTGCCGATGGCGCCCTCACCTTTCGAATCGGGGACACCCAGGCGGAATGGATGAAGAACCTCCGGGTAAATGCCTGCCTGTCCGATGCAAAGGGTGGGCAGGGCATGCTAAGGGGCGTGATGCTTTTTGATACGGAGACGCTGCGCAACCAGCGCACACCCGTTGCCGGGATAGACGCGCATGCCAGAGAAGGTGACAGCGGGCTCATGAAGATGCAAACCGAGGGGGCTGCACAGGGAAAGGGAAAAGGGACAGCACAACCTGATCAGGACACCGGCGCGAAGGGGGCTTCCTTTGACGATGCATGGCTTGAGTCAGCGCCATCCGGGTTTGAATGGCTCTTTCCCGCAGAGGGGTATCTCCCCTCCATCCCGAGCATCAAGGTGGTGATAAAACATCACCCTTCCGAGCGGATCAGCCTGCTCCTTGACGGGAAGGAGGTGGATCCCCTGAATTTCGACACCCTGATCAAGAACAAGTCGGGCACGGCAGCGCTCAGCGTATGGCGGGGGATCGATCTGCACGAGGGTGACAACCGCTTCGAGGCCGTGCTCCTGAACAGCAGGGGAGAGGGTGCAGGCCGCATTGCACGTTCCATCCATTACTCGGATATACCTGTCGATGCGGAGGTCCGGGAAGGGGATTCCGCCCCCTTTGCCGACGGGAAGACCCCTCCGGTGATAGCCATACGCCTCACCGACAAATATGGCTATCCGGCACGGCAGGGCATTATCGGCGAGTTTTCCATAGATCCACCCTATGCCGCATTGCAGGAGTCTGAGGTGTACCAGAATGTTCAGTTGTCCGGCATGAACCAACACCGCCCGCGCTATACGGTGGGCAGGGATGGGATCGCCCTGTTGAGGCTGCAACCCACCTCCTCCACCGGCGAGGCGGTCATCCGGCTGAATCTCGCAGGGGGCGAGCGGGAGATCAGGACATGGCTGAAGCCCGCTGCCAGGGAGTGGATACTCGTGGGGCTTGCACAGGGGGGCATCGGGTACGCGACCGTGCGCGATCATATGGAAGGCTCAAATGAGACCGGCATGGAGGAGGGGATGATCACCGATGGCGGTGTGGCATTCTTCGCAAAGGGGCAGATCAAGGGGAAATGGCTGATGACCATCGCCTATGACAGCGAGCGGGATACGCACAGGGAGGATAAAAACCTCCACCAGACCATCGACCCCGATGCCTACTACGGCCTGTATGGCGATTCCACGAGCCAGGTACCTGAGGCGGCAAGCGCCGAGAAGCTGTATCTCAGGATAGAGCGCGGGCAGTTCTACGCCCTGTTCGGGGATTACGACACCGGCCTGACGGTCACCGGGCTTTCCCGCTATAGCCGGAGCCTCACCGGATTCAAGACCGAGGGGCAGTCGGAATATTACACCTTCAGCGCGTTCGTGAGTGAAACAAACCAGGCCTTTGTCAAGGACGAGATACGGGGAAACGGCACCTCGGGCCTCTACCACCTCTCCAGGAGCAACATCGTCCAGGGCTCCGATAAGGTGACCATCCAGACGCGTGACCGTTTCCGCAGTGAAAGGATCATTTCCGTCCGGCAGCTCACCAGGCACCTCGATTATGCCATCGATTATGAGACCGGCTCCCTCTATTTCAAGCAGCCGGTCATGAGCAAGGATGAGCAGTTCAACCCCGTTTACATCGTTGTGGATTACGAATCCTATGACGAGGGGGACCGGTCGGCGAATTACGGAGGCAGGGGTGCGGTGAGGCTCATGGACCGGAGGCTTGAGATCGGTGCGACCCACATCCACGAGGGCAGGGTGGGTGGTGAGGGGAACCTCTATGGCGTGGATGTGACCTATGACCTTTTCCATGGGAACAGCATCAAGGCGGAGGTTGCGCACTCCAGCACCGATTTTGGCGGTGCAAAGAGGCAGGGGGATGCCTACAGCGCCGAGGTCATCCACCAGTCGGATCAGGGGCATGGATCCGTATATATCCGCGAGGAACAGGACGGCTTCGGCCTCGGCCAGCAGAACGGGGGCGAGACAGGGACGCAGAAGGTGGGTGTGGAGGCATCCAGAAAGGTGAATGAGCAGGTGACCCTTACGGGACAGGCATATCGCCATACATTCCGCTCCACAGGCGCGGTGCGTGACGTTCTTGAGGGGGATGGCACATACCGGAACGGGGGCTATTCCATCAAGGCCGGCATGAGGGGCGCGGCGGACGAGCTGGGGGATGGCAGGGTGAACAGATCCAATCAGCTTCTGACAGGCGCCGGATACGATGCATTCGGCAATCGTCTGAATCTCTCGCTGGAACATGCACAATCGGTGGGCGGGGATAACGGCAGCGGGGATTTTCCCACCCGCACCAGGCTGGGCGCCGATTATCACATTGCAGCGGATACGACCCTTTTCGGTGTTCATGAAATAACCGACGGAAGGTCGGAGGATGCGCAGATCTCCCGCATAGGGCTGAAGACAAGGCCATGGTCGGGGGGGGAGATGCAGACCTCCATGCAGCAGGATATCAACGAGAACGGCCCCAGGACCTTTGCCAATCTCGGTTTGCGCCAGACATGGCAGGTCACGGAGCAATGGGCTCTGGACGGAAGCCTTGACCAGGCAAGGACAATCAAATCCCCGGGGAATACCCCCTTGAATCTCAATGTCCCTCAGGCATCCGGCGGGGGGGATGATTTCACCTCCCTCTCCCTGGGCGCTACCTATACAAGGCAGAAGTGGTCATGGACCTCCCGTGTCGAGCGTCTCATCTCAGACACCAGCCACAAATGGGGGCTTTTCACCGGCATCCTTGGCGAACCCCGCCATGGGCTTGGCCTGTCGCTCAGCGCGCAGGTGTTCCATACCGAGCATGCCACGGGAGCAGAGGACAGCACGGGCGATATCCGGCTCTGCCTCGCCTATCGGCCAACGCATACGGATTGGATAATCCTTGACCGTCTGGACATCCTCTTTGACAGCCGCACGGATGAAACTACGGACCTCGACGGTTGGAGGGTCGTCAATCACCTGAATGCGAATTACACCCGCGAAAAGACGCAGATCTCCCTCCAGTACGGGGCAAGGTATGTCATAGAGACCATGGATGGCGACAGGTACAGGGGATATACCGACCTTGCAGGCATCGAGGGGCGTTATGATATCACGAAACGTATGGATGTGGGGATCCGGGTGAATGTCCTGCACTCATGGAATGCCCGGCAGTTCGATTATTCCTATGGCCCCTCCGTCGGCATGTGCGCAGCGAAAAACCTCTGGGTCAGCATCGGATACAATATCACCGGATTTACCGACAGGGACTTTTCATACGCGAATTACACGGCACAGGGTCCGTATCTGCGCTTCCGTTTCAAGATAGACCAGACAAGCGGCCAGGATATCACAAGGCTGATTCGGATGCTTTTCTTATGAAACTGCGAATGTCGAATGTTGAATGTCGAATGTTGAATGTTGAAGTGAAAGTGAAACGCACATGAGCCGGATGAAACTGCGAATGTCGAATATCGAATGTAGAATGTAGAAGTGAATGTAGAAGTGAAACGCAGATGAGACTTCGGCTCACAAGGAAGCATGAAAATGCCCCGGAGGGGATTTTCAGATGAAAGGGATGCACTTTCAAGAGGACAACCGAGCAATGGACCGGACCGTTTGCAGCGCAATACAGATAACGAAGATCATTATTGCATGCGCACTCATCATCCTTCCCCTTTTTTGCTTTCTCCTTCTGGAGGGTGCAGACCCAGTCTATGCCGGGACACCGGTGACCTTGTACCGAAGCTTTGCGGGAAATATCGATTTCACCAGCACCGGGGGGACATTGAGGACACAGCCGAATCCGGTCGATGCCTGCGCGGTGACGGACCATGGCTCGGCACCCCTTTTCGATATCCCTTCCGGCGCCGTGATCAGGGCGGCATATCTCTACTGGGCAGGCTCATATGCCGACCGAAAGGGATCAACGCGGCGAACCCCCGATTATGACATAACCTTCGAGGCATATAACCTGACCGCAGACCGCACATTCACCGAGACGTTCCCCTTCTCAGGGACGAACCATGACTTTTTCTGCGGTTTTGCCGATGTAACCCCGATCGTTGCCGCAAAAGGGAATGGCACCTATTCATTCGGGGGGCTGAGCGTCAACAGCGGCGCCCCTCATTGCGGCAGCAAGGGTGTGGTGGCGGGCTGGGCACTGGTGGTCGTGTTTGAGCATCCGGGGGAGCACTTCCGGGTCATCAACCTGTTCGACGGGTTCCAGTACTACTGGGGGAGCCAGATCATCCTGACCCCGGGCAACTTCCGCATTCCCGTTTCTCCCATAGAGGGGAGGCATGCGCACATAAGCTGGGAGGGGGACGAGGAGAATTCAAATCCCTTGAACGGCTATACGGAGGGCCTCATCTTCAACGGAAATGTGCTCACGGACGGCCTCAGCCCGGTCAACAACCAGTTCAACTCAACGATCAACAGCCTGGGTGTGGATGACAGCTACGGCGTGGATATCGACACGTACGATATCAGCGCCTACCTTCATGCAGGCGACACCTCGGCCACCACCATATACCGCTCGGGCGAGGATATGGTGCTCCTGAGCGCAGAGATCATCTCGGTGACCAACACCCCTGTGGCGGACCTTGCGATTGCCAAGAATCATGCGGGGGGATTCACCGTCGGAGAAAACGGCGCGTATACCATTGTAGTCAGCAACAACGGTCCCCATGATGCGGAGGGCCCCATTACCGTGAGCGATACCCTGCCTGCAGGTCTTGATTATGTTACAAGCTCCGGCACCGGCTGGACGGCGGACACATCCGCATTGCCGGTCATCACCTGGACACATCCCGGCCCGCTGCCCGAAGGGGAGGGATTGCCTCCCGTAACATTGACCGTGTCCGCAGGTCCTGCGGCCGTCCCGCAGGTAACGAATACGGTGACCGTCTCGAGCCCCACCTTCGACAATCAGGCCGGCAACAACAGCAGCAGCGACCCGACCGCGGTCCTCGGCCCTGACACTGCCAACAAGCCGCTGTATCTGTATGGAAGCCCGGGGCTTCAGCTTTCCCGGACCCCGCCCCAGGGGTCACCGGCATCGGTGACCATCCAGGGAAACGGGAGATCCGTTCAATGGAGCATGACACCGGCGACCGCAGCCCCTCTCACCCTCGCCGCAGGGCTTCACCCGGTCAGGCTCTGGATCAGCCGTGATCGCAAGGGGACATCCCGGACGCTTACCGTGGCGATTGCCTCCACCGGCGCCACATCCGGTCCCATCGGGGACCCGGTCACCAGAAGCTTTACCATTTCCCATGGGCGCCGGGGCACCACACAGATACCTTTCAATGTGTCCCTGCCCTCGGAAGTCACCCTCTTGCCGGGCTCCCGGATCACCTTGACCGTAACCAACGGATCCTCTCATAAGGATCATTCCGTGACCGTGCATACCTCCTTTGAGGACGAAAGCTCACGGGTCGATCTGAATGCCTCGACGGTCATCGATATCCATACCGCAGGGGCATACGATGCGCCCTATCCCGGAGGGGCTGTCCCGCCCTGTTTTCTCCCCGGCTCCCCTGTGCATATCAGGGCCATGGTAGCTGATCCCTTCGGGAGCTTCGATATAAGCGGCGTCACCATCACCATCATCAATCCGGAAAATTTCATCGTCATTGCAAACGCCCCTATGCCAAAGGTATTCGATTCAGGGGGATCGGATGCAGTCTATGAATATCCGTATGATCTGCCTTCATGGCCCACCGGTACATGGCAGGCGATCATCAGGGCCATGGAGGGGACAGAGGACCTGGTGAACGACGAATATGTCTTTTCATTCCCCGTCGGCGGACCGGAGATCCTGGTGATGAAAAGCGTCTACACCCTTTCGGATCCATACAACGAAAATGTCAATCCCAAGGCGATCCCCGGTGCTACCATGCTCTATACGATTACCATCACCAATCAGGGGATCGGCCCTGTGGACGGCAACACCATGGTGATCACAGACCCCGTCCCCGAACATACATCCCTGTTTGTGAACGATATTGATGCCCCCGGCTCAGGGCCCCTCCTCTTCCTGGACGGGACGGTCCCGAGCGGCCTGACCTATACATTCACCAGCCTGGAGAGCGCAACGGATGATATCGACTTCTCCAATGACGGCGGGATGACATACACCTACGTGCCCCTATCGGATGCCCAGGGATTTGACGGGAATGTCACCCATATTCGGGTGTCTCCCCAGGGTGCCTTCCAGGGGAGCACCACACCGCCCGCCCCATACGCTGACCTGAAATTCAAGGTGCGAGTGAACTGATCCGCTCGTGGCAATGCCCACCGGAATCCACCCCGTTCCCTTTACATTTTGTGCTACCCTTGTTAAAATTTATAGTAAATAAAAGGGTTTTTTCCCGGCAATGACTATGAAGGGGGATTGTACCGATTCCCTCCATGGACTCGGCAGTCCTTCCATACCCTATGATTGACGACGTGAGGGGTGGTGTTTAACCCCTCATGCACACAGAAGGCGCTCCCTTTCCAGAAGCCTGTTCGATGAATCGAGACGAAGGGAGGTGAGAAGTAACCATCCGGTATAAGGCATCCTTTGAACACCTGTCGATTCGTTCCACAAGGAGGTATATGCAGTTCCTTTAAACACACATGAATTGCACCTTACGTGAGTTCCGTTTTGCGTTGTCCACGTTTTTTTGCATTTAGGAGGTTTGCCATGTTTGGAAAAATAAACATTTTGAAATGGGGGATAATGGCACTTGTAATCCTGACGGCGGTGGTACTCATCAGTGCACCATCGGCACGTGCCCAGTACTGGTCCGCCCTTCCCCCGTATAATCTTCTCTGGCCGCTCTGGTCTCCCGCACTCTCTCCCGTCGATGCAGTCACCGGTCTTGCGACCCCCCTGATTTCCCAATTGACCGCCGGCACCAGCCTGCCTGTTCAACCGAGCCTCGCATGGGACCCTGCGCGTCAATTTCCGTGGCTTCTGTACAATATCCCCGGGATACTGGGAGGCGGCATAACCTATTTCGATCCCTATTTCGGTCTCAATCCATGGCCCCCGTCATATCTCCTCGATTCCTCCGGGCTGGCCGCACCCCTGACTCTCCCTCTCGATTTCGGGCTCCTTCCCCCCACGGACCTCGCTGCATTCGGTCCATTCGTCGGGCAGGCCAATCTCTCATTCCTCGCGACCTATCCCACGGCGAACTTCGGCATTCCGCTGGCGAGCTTGCTGACGGCAGCCCGGATATGGGGGCTGTAGCCCATCTGATATAATGGGTATTCTTTCACATTGACAGCAACGGATGGAATGAGGCCGTCTGACACCATAAAAAACATGCTGACCCTTACGACAGGGCCGGTGGAAGACGGCCTCTTCACATTGTTCACCAATCATGCCATGTGCCTGATGATTCATGATACCGGTCATCCCACGTTTCACCGCGCGTTGTTTCGGACGATCCATCAACGGCACATGAAACCCCCTTCCGTATCGATCCGTGAGTCAAAAAATTGCCTGTACGTCGTTTATGGTATACAATAATAAGAATGACACCATGGATTCTCCTGCCACCTGCTGGATATTACAAGGGGTTCACTCCCTCTGACACGACAGTGAAACTTTGCCGTTACATGGGTAGTGGTATATGAAATCGACCGACACAACCTCCCGGCGAAAAACCGCGTTTCCCCATAAGAGGTTTCTTACCCTTGCCGAGGAATATGCCCACGGTCTCTTGAGCCAATGCATGATCGTCGAAGGGCGGAATCCCGAACGTATGATCCGCAGCAGGGCATTCCTGAGCATGCTCATCGCCAATGCACGGATGTTGGAGGACTTTTTGGATGATCATGGGGCACGGCGGAATAAGCGATGGTTCTATTTCAGGGAGCTCGTGGCCACCGCCCGGGGATTTGGACAGACCGGGTATCTGATCGTCTTCATTCAAAAACGATATCCCCCGGACAGTATCGAGCTGAAGGATTTTACGGAATTCTTCCATCGGCTGGACCAGGTCCAGCATTTCCACGAAAAGGCCCTTGCCCACATCTTCAAAAAACTGTTGCTGCGCGCACGGCAACTTGGTATCCAGCCTTCTAAAAAAGACTTCGACGTGGTTGAGGAGGATACGTCCCTTGAGCACCTCGCCCTTCCGATTACCAAGGTGCGGACATTTTACGGCAACGAAGAGAAGGATATCGCGAAGATCTGCTCCCTCTACCAGAACCTTGCCCAAAACTTTGACCCGATCGCCTGTCACACCGATAAACAAAAGGTTAAAAAAATAAAACAGATTGTTCCCGATGTGATCAACGAGGAATGCATCCGGAATTTTGAATTGGAGATGCACAACCTCGAATCCGTCTATGACACCTATGTCAATAACCGATCCCGTGAGGACAAGGATCCCCGGCTGGTGCATCTGCGGAATTATATCTCCATTCCCCTGTTACTCCTGGAGGCGACCCGGGCGTGGACGCATTTTTACGAACGTCATCCGAAGATACATCAGGAGATACACCGGGAGATCCAGACGGAGTGCATCCTTGACTATATCGTCACCTGGGCATTGAACTGTTGCAGGAAGTTCGTGGCGTACGGGAAGAACCTCGCCGACGAGCTTCTGCACGATTATACCTCGAAGGATTCCATTGAATTGCCTATCCCCAGAAACCTCGGCTTTCACCTGAGGCCGGCCACCCTCGTCGCAAAGATCGTCAATCACTACGGTTCAGAGGTATCCATGTATGTGGGCGAAGACCGGTTCGATGCAAGCAGCATCCTGAGCATCACCTGGGCAGGCGGGAAATTGGCCAGGGACAACATACAAACGGTGACCTTTGTCGGTGATAAGAGGGCGCTTGAGGACCTGAAAATCCTGGCGAGCGTCAATTACGGAGAGGATACCATGGGAACGGATCAACCCTTGCCCAAGGAGCTCTCCTACCTGCGATAGGTCCTTCCTCATCCCTGTATAAGGGTATATTCCCGGTTTCATTCAGTTCGATTAAAGGACTCCAGGGTTGACGCTCCATCTCCTTGAGCTCGGCAACCATGGCATCGTTCCTTGCATTGCTTAAGGATGCATAGAACGAGACTCGAGTACGATAGTTTTCAAATTATTTCCTCCGTTTTAATATGCAGTGGCTTGTGCGGATCGGGCGCGGATTATTTCAAATCGCCTGCATCCGGCTTGTTCGACACGCTTTTGATCCTGAAGCTATTCAAATCCAGCGTGCTCTCCCATTGGGGCAACCTTTCAGCCGGGCCTTCGATCCGCACGAGCGGGGGGTTGCGCTCCGCAAGTGCATTGATCTTCGCCCACAGTGTGATGTCTCCCCAGAATTGCGGAGGCGTATCCGCCGCTGCCACGGATGAGAAGATTGTGCCCGGCGTATCACAGCCGCTACGGATGGCATCAAGGGCGAGATGCTCCAGCCGTCCCAGTCCGGTTGTCGGGTCCGGCTGTTCCTGAAGCCATCGCCTCACTGCCGGGGGTATCCATGGCAGGGGTGCGTCGATTCCTTCAGCCAGATCGGAAAACAGGGCCGAATCCTGCAGGGCAAATGCCCTGTCCACGAGGGCGGCGTACCGGAACTGAGAATCCGTGACCGGGTGTCTGCGGTCATACATCGAGGCAAACTGAGAGGGCTGAATCTGGCCAAGACCGTTGAACGGCACGATTCCCGGAAATGCATCCACACAGAGAAGCTCCGCCCTCCGGATGCCCTGGTGCATCATGCAGGTCAGGATGTGCACGAGCATAGACTGATCGAACAGACATGCGTCAAACCACAGGACGATGCGGTCATAGCCTGCCGCATCTGCGAGCTTCCGGTATTGGTTGTTCAGCGTTTTTAAAACAAACTCCCGGTCCAGTCCGCCGGCGGTTGTCTGCTCAAGGAACCACGCGCGGGCGTTGAGGGTGTCCCCATCGGGCCAGCCGGGGTTGCGGGGGCCATCGTAAAGGATATCGTGCCATACGAACACCTCCCCGGAAATACCCGACTTTGACAGGCTGCCCCCTGCGCGGTCGCCGCTCGTGATATGAAGCACATCACTCATGAAACTAATCCCCTTTGCCGATAGTGGCTCATGGGTCAGGTGCCTCGCAGGGACTGCCGGTACAGCGACTCTCCGGATGCGGTGAGCTTCTCTATCCACATCTCCTTGAGGGCACGGAGATCCTCGGTTGGATCGCAGGCCGGTTCATCTCGCGGCTCCAGTCGGTCCAGCACCTCGAACTCGAATGCATCAGGGCCGAGTTCATCCCAGTCCCTCTGCAAATCCTTATCGGGGTGCGCACCGTTTTCGAGCTGAAACCGCTGGCGGTTCAGCATGCCGGGAAGGTTGGCGGTCGATCCGATCAGCGACCTCCCCGTCTTGATGTTGCGAACCCGATAGATGCCTGCGGGCCGGGGCGTTTCCTTGTACTCGCGAATGCGTGTTTTGCGGTCAATCATCTGACTCATGATAGTCTCCTGCACCGGCTTTACCCGGATGACACCCAGAGATCCACCGGTTGAAATCGATCCACATCGACGAGGCCCTTATCCGTGATCTTGAGCCGTGGAATCACGGGCAGGGCCATGAATGAAAGCGCCATGAAGGGATGATCCAGGCCGCTCCCGAGGGAGCGCGCCGCCTGCTCCACCCGTCTCCAGGCGCATGCCACCTCATGCAGAGGCTTATCGGACATGAGGCCAGCAATGGGAAGGGGGAGCGTTGCCAAAATCCTTTCCCCGGACACGACCACAGCCCCTCCCCTCATTTCCTCTATCCGCCTCACGGCATGGAATATATCCCTGTCATTTGTCCCCACCGCGATGATGTTATGTGAATCATGAGCCACGGAGGATGCAATAGCCCCCGTCCTGAGGCCGAATCCCCGTATAAATCCAAGCCCGATGTTCCCTGTTCCTTTATGCCTTTCCACAACAGCGATCTTTAGTATGTCGTGTTCCGGGTCTGCTACGGCGAGGCCATTCTCAATGTGCGGCCTTGTTCTGAGCACCTCCGTAACGAGCTGGTTTTTCACAAGCCCGATCACCTGTATGGATCCATCCGATTCTGCTCGAATCCTGAATGAGTCGATAGCATAGGGTTTGATGCGCATGGAGCTGAGGTCATCCGAGAAGGTGCGACCAGGAAATTCATATTTCATCCTGCCTTCGGCATAGATCTGTTGACCCTTTTTGAATACGGATCGTATGGTAATTGGTTTCAATGCAGATACCCTGAGGATATCTGCGTCATAGCCGGGGGCTATGGCCCCGGATCGCTTCAACCCGAAATATCGGGCGGGGTTCAGCGTCACCATCTGGATGGCGAGAAGGGGATCCAATCCCTCTGAAATGGCCACATTCAAGATATGATTGATGTGGCCCTTGTCCATCAAGTCATCAGGATGGACATCATCCGTGACAAACATGCATCTTCTCGCAGAGCAGGGCGAGACAAGGGGCAGGAGGGACTTCAGATTCTTTGCCAGGGAGCCCTCACGGATCATGACATGCATCCCCCGCCTCAGTTTCTCCCGTGCTTCATCTATGGAGCTGCACTCATGATCGGATTCGGGCCCTGCCAGAATATAGGCATTCAGATCCTTGCCTGTAAGAAGCGGGGCATGGCCATCGATGACTGCGTTTTTAAACACCGCTATTTTTGAGAGGGATTCATCCCCCCCGTCAATGACACCGGGGACATTCATCACCTCTGCGAGACCCAAAACCCCGGGTTTCCCTCTAAATCCCGCGATATCATGTGCATCCAACCGGGCGCCGGATGTCTCCATATCGGTTGCAGGCACACAGGAGGGAATGAGCAGGAATATATCCACGGGGAGCCCAGTGCCTGCATGCAGCATGTAGTCGATACCCTTGCTGCCAAGTACATTCGCAATCTCATGGGGGTCCGCCACCACAGCGGTTGTCCCCATGGGAAGGACCGCCCTGGAAAATTCTGCAGGGGAGAGCATGGTGCTTTCTATGTGCACATGACCATCGATAAAACCGGGAACAAGATAATCCCCTGCAATGTCAATAGCATTTGGTCCATCGTAGTGCCCCACACCGGCAATCACGCCATCGTGGATGGCCACATCCGATGACTCGACCTCGCAGGAGAAGGTATTCACCACCCTCCCGTTTTTTAGGACCAATGCAGGGGGATGCACGCCCCTTGCAACCTCAATCAGCCTTTTTAGATCCTTGCTCATAGTGTGACGCAAATATGCTCTTATTGGGTGACGGCGTGCCGCAGGAACAGCCCAATACCCCTCTTGACGCCTGTGAGGAATCGATTGTTCCTGCCCTTTAGGCTTCCAACTTTTCAATCCCGATATGCCATTAATTCTACAAATACTCAGAAGGAAATGAAAGTGGGCGTGCTGTTCGGCTTCTTCCCCGCGCAAAAGGCCGCCCGCATCAACCCCATCGATGCCCTCAGGCACGAGTAGATACATCAAGCATGCTTCACATATGGGAAAAAGCCCATCCGCCAATAGCCAGCCACCGGATGCCTTAAATCCAGTTTTTTTGACTATGTCACGAATCCATGTTATCATAATATCAAATTTTGTAAGCATGGAGCTATTCAATATGGTAAGAACTCAGGTTCAATTAACAGAGAAACAAGCCGAGCTTATAAAAAAATTGGCTAAGCAAAAAGGTGTATCTATGGCAGAGATTGTTCGTCAAGGGATAAATGCCATTTTTGAAGAAGAGAAGGCTATTATTACTGAAAAAAACAAAAACGTGCACTTGCTGCAGTAGGCAAATTTCATTCCGGTCTAAGTGATATTTCTGAAAAACACGATGAATATCTGGAAGAGACCTATAAGTGAGCATAATCTTTATTGACACATCAGCATTATACTTAAATGTTGCTCGAAATTTCTAACAAAGCCATGAACGGCTTATTACATAAGGGGTTTCAGGGATCAAGCCTCTTAGAAGCCTGAAAATACTGACAAGGAGAGGAAGTGATCTCCCTGCTGCGTATCCACGCAAAGATCTCGCATTGTTTAAGTATCAACAATGTTTTTAGTGATCACAGGGAGATCATCATAAAGTATATCACCAAGACCAGGAGACAGTAAACCCTGTTTTCTCCTAAACGAAAAATAATTTAATTTCAATGAGTTATTTATTGTACTGGACATCGCTCACTGGTTAATATACAGTAGAATCGCCTCCGTGCGGTTGTTATCATCAACAAACAAAACGGAGGCATTCATGAATTACAGCGAGTATAGAGATTGGGTATCCTGTTATATAGGGGTAAAGGGGCGGATCAAAAAGGTCTGCACCGGATACATCCTCTTTCTCATGGTGTCGGTGCGCAAGCATTCATTGGATGAGGCATCCCGCCTTTTCGAGCACAGCACATCAGGATACAGCAAGTTTTTAAAAAACCATGCGGGATGAGCGGTGAAGAGTTTAGCCCATCTATCCCGCAAGCAGGCAAAAAGGATAGCCAAGGACCTGAAGCATTTGGCAGCCGATAAACTCCCGTGGAAGATTGCGATTGTCGTTGACAGCACAATACAAAAAAGATCGACCAGGCATACGGACAATGCCCAGCGATTCAACCATGGAAAGGGGTTTGTCATCGGCCATCAATGGACCAATAGCATCATGCTGCTCAACGACACGGTCGTGCCGCTTCCCCCGATCCCCTTTCATACCAGGAATTATTGCCAAAAACATGCCCTTGAGTATACAACGGAACATGACTTGGTTGCCGCATATATAAAGGACCTGCAGTTAGAAGACTATATCGGGCCATATCGTGATCAGGAGGTAGTGGTCCTTGCCGACAGCGGCTATGACAACAAAAAGATCCAGAATGCGGTTGCACAAAGGAAGTGGAATTTTATTATCTCCCTGGGCAAGACCCGGAGTGTGAAGTCCGAGAAGACCTATGCAGATACCCCTGAATCGAAGGGTTGGATCACGGTGGCTGATCTTTTCAGGAATCATCGCAGGCTCAAGTGGCAGACTATTCGTATTGCTGCGAATAGTTCGAAAAGGAAGCGAATTGATTTTCGCGCCCGACAACTCGTTGGCTATCTGCGCTCCGTGGGGATGGTCAAATTGGTTTGTTCGGAATTTAAGAAAAGACCGGATGGTCGAAGAAAATACTTGGCCTGCAATGATCTTAACGCAACGCTTCGGCACATCGTGATGGGGTACCGCATGCGATGGCGTATTGAGATCTTCCATAAGGAGGTGAAAATGCACCTTGGGTTTGAGGATGTATCCACCCGATGGTTCCAATCGGTAACGGCCCATGTCCACTGGGTGTACTGTGCCTACATCCTGCTCCATGCCCCTCCCCCCGGGATCTCGGACCAGGCTCAGTCCCTGGTCGAAAGGCAGCGCAAGATAAGGCAGATAATTGACTCAAGGC
>JBLIRP010000046.1:0-31126 GCA_049472355.1 bacterium
AGTAGTTGATCATGACCGGGGTCCTTCCGCTCATGAGTGCCCCGAGCACCGACAGGGCGCACCCCGACGAGGAGGGAATCATGATGCCGAGGAATCCTTCCCCGTACCGTTCGAACTTGCGGGCGAGGATCAGTGAGGCGATGAGCGCCTTCGCGTAAGAAATCCGCCTGTTTGCGCTGCGATCGATAAAGGCGGTTTTCCTGGCGTTACTTTTTGCCATTCTTATAAACCGGTGATGCAGGAGCATGCGGTTCTCGCCCTTTCGTATGCATGACCTACCCCGCCCCAGGAGGCGAGATGGCTGTTGCTTAAAAACCCCGAGAAGTTCAATCGGATTATAGTGAAACACTCATGAGCCTTCGGCTCACAAAGAAGCATGAAAATCCTGGGGGATTTTCAGAAGAAACAAGCAGAATGTATCGTTTTGAAAAAGTATACCCAATCGTTCAACGGGGTGTCAATTGCCGGATTTAGCAGGCCTTCCCCAGTGATGCGACCCAGTCCGACACGTCCGAGCCCGATCCCTTGACACTTGAACGAAATGTGTACTACAATGTATACATATGCCTGTCTATGAGCGAACGATTCTAAAATCATTAGAAAAAGGTAAGCTGCCGAAACCGACATTCATTCAATTTGATAATGCGTTTCGCTCATTGGAATTGACAAAGGATATGAGCCTCTTTGACATAACGAGACTTCGGGGAAATGAATTGCGAAATTATTATCGTATCAGGAAGGGAAAGTATCGAGCGATTTTTTTTATCGAAAATGAAAAAATCAGCGTAATGAGAATTGACAAAAGGGAGGATGTGTATAAATGAGTGTAATTTCTGTTCGAGTAAATACTAATGAAGAAAAAATATTGAAACGCTTGTCCGAATATTTTAATGAAGATACATCATCGCTCATCAAACATTCCATACAAAATTTGTATGAAGATGTCATTGACTCTCAAATAATTGACGATTTTGAGCGCAGGGAGAAACAACACAAAGTAGAATTTGTTCCTTCAGATGAAATATTGGATAAAATAAAATAAGTGTACGGCCCAAAACCGTCCGAAAACAGCTTGATGGCCTTGGTGCAGTCACGCCTTCTCCCAAACGCTTTACCCCGCCTCGCCCTTGCAGTATCCACCCGTTATGTTCTACAATCGTGCCTGAATGTATATGCTGCATTCCGGTCACCGGGGTCATCTTCCGAATGCGGGAGCACGGGGGATCAGTGCATCTAAGGTCCTCTATGCAGTCTCCCAACTAGTTATTGATGGCCTCGTAAAAAGTCGTCAAACCCGTCACTCCGGCGAAGGCCGGAATCCAGAACTATCTAAAAAAACTGGATTCCGTGCCAAGCACGTAGTGACAGAATAGGGTAAAATCGATTTTTCACGCGTACATCATTTATTTAGTTAATATGAAAGTTTTCAAAGAATCACTTGTTTTTAAAAACTTTCATGCTTCGTTGTGATCACAAGATCATGGCGGTTAAAAAGAGTTTAATTCCCTGGTAGATCGAAGGATCATGGGTGGTATCGAGACATGATGACGGAAAGGCTGGATATACCCATCAACCGGAGGGGCTTTCTCCGGTCTGGCCTTTCCCACCTTCGAGATACGGGTGGTGCCCCAGCCTCTGCACCCAAAAAATCCGGCGCTTCCCCCGTACGAGAGGGATCTTGCCGCCTATACCAACGCGATTCATGACTTCATCCACAGCGGACCCGGTGAGCGTATTGCGTGCGTTTATCAGTTGATTATGGTGAACGATATGCCAGTAGTCCCTTCCGGGAACGATGTGCGCTCCACAGCATGGATCGCTGTGGTTTTGTGTGTGTGAGGCACTGACCGATGACGCTCTCCGCAGGGGTGGTGATTGTCCGCAGGGAAAGGGGGGAGTGGCGGTATCTGTTTCTCAGGGCCTATCGAAACTGGGACTTTCCCAAGGGGATCGTGGAGCCCTCCGAAGGGCCCTTGCAGGCGGCGATCAGGGAGGTCCGGGAAGAGACCGGCATCACGGATCTGGACTTCAGGTGGGGCGAGGTGTTCAAGGAAACGGCGCCCTACGCCAATAACAAGGTCGCGCGATTCTATATCGCGGAAACGCACACATCACGGGTGACCTTCTCGATCAATCCCGAATTGGGCAGGCCCGAACACCACGAATACCGCTGGCTTTCCCATGATGAGATCCTCAGCCTATCCCCCGAACGACTTGTGCCGATCATCGAGTGGGCCCATTCCCTCATTCGGGAGGATTCACCGGAACATCCCGCTTGAGCTCGGTCTCCACCATGAATGAGAGGGCGTCGAGGGAGCGGTCCTTGACCCGACGGCCGTTTATGAAAAGGGTGGGCACGCCCCGGACCTTGAGCCGGGCCCCCAGGGAGATGTCCTCGCTGACGATCTTTTTCACCGAAGAATCATCAATCGCCTCCTGAAATGCCTTCATGTCAACCCCCGACTCCTCCACGTACTGCTTGATGGTGGTCTCGTTCAGGTTGCGGAAGTTGTCGAAAAGGGCCTTGGTGACCGCCTGGTATTTATCCTGCATCGAGGCGGCGAGGGCGGCAAGGGACGCCTCCTCCGCATGGGGATGCATCCTGAGGGGGAAGTGCTTGATGACGAGATTCACCTGCTCCGGATATTTTGCGAGCAACTGCTCGATGGTCGGGTACACCTTGGCGCAATAAGGGCATTGATAGTCAAAAAACGCCACCACGCTCACCGGGGCGTCCTTTTTCCCGATGACCGGGGATGCCCCGGCATCGATATCGAATACATTCTCCACCCGGATCAGCGACAGACGCTTCGCGTCATTATCCGTGAGAAAGAGGGTCTCCCCATCCTCGGACAGGGCGATATGGGAAAACTGCCCAGTCATGGGAATGGTATCGGTGATCTTATTCTCACCGATTGCATACACAAGGACGCTCTTGCCGCAGAGGATATAGGCGGTGGAGCCGTCCCTGGAAAGGGCGATATCATAGGGGGTGTCAGTGAGATTGACCTGCCTCAGCAGCTCCCATTCAACTCGTGCGAAGGCGCGCCGGGGAACGTTCAAGAATGCGCACAGAACACATGCCACGACTGCGATGCATGCACCAAACCTGGTGTGGAAATGGTTCATGGTCGTTGCTCCTTTCTCGCTTGCTCGTTTCAATGAATGCCTATGTAGTATACGGTAATCCATTCCGGAAAACAACACAGGGGCTTTCCCTGTCGAGGGCCTTTCCAGAGGATGATGTCCCTTGAAGTTCCATGATTTGACTTTGCTCCCATGAGGTGATAAACAATTAAGACAACGTTCAAAAACCATGATCATGCTCTTTGAGGCATCGATTTAGAGAGGGATACTATCAATCGAGTCACCGGTTTTTGGAACATGCTGGTGACTTTTTTATTTTGGAGGAAACACCATGAAAAGGATGCTGTTGTATATTGTCACCTTATGTGCCTGCGGCGCGATGATTATGTGCTGCCAGAGAGGGGAGAAAACCGGCATGACACCTGAAGACACGGCGCGACCACGCCCCCTATCCGATACCGAGAACACGGATCCCAATGACGTCATTGCTCGTGTAAATAGCAGCGTTATCACGCGCCTCAATGTAGACGAGGAACAGGGCAAGCTCCTTCAGCAACTGCAGGGCAGGGTTCCTCCCGAGCAGTTGGATCAGATCGGGCCGCAGGTGTGGAACCAGGCCCTTGAAAATATTATAAATTTCAAGCTCCTGATCGAGGAGGCGAAAAGGGAAAACGTCGCCGCCGATGCACAGGAGGTGGCGGCGCACCTCGGCCAGATTTCCGGCCGATTCGCCACCCCTGAAAAATTCCAGGAGCAACTGGCGGCCATGGGGCTCTCGGAGGAAACACTCCGTTCACAGATAGAAGAGAGCCTGCGCATCAATGCCCTCCTTGAGCAACACACGGAGTCAGCCTCGGTTATTGATGACCAGGCCATCCAGGAATTCTACAGGGACAATTCCGAGAGCTTTCAGACACCCGAGCGAATCAAGGCAAGCCACATCCTTATTACGGTCGATCCGAATGACGGGCCCGAGGCCAGGGACCAAAAACGTCAGCAGATTGCCAACCTGGCGGAGAAATTGAAGAAGGGTGCGGATTTCGCTCAACTGGCCCGCGAGCACTCCGATTGCCCGAGCAAATCACGGGGAGGAGACCTGGGATTCTTCGAGCGGGGAAGAATGGTCAAGCCCTTCGAGGATGCCGCCTTTCAATTAAAGGTGGGCGAGGTGAGCGGGATCGTTGAGACCGATTTCGGATACCATCTGATAAAGCTTACCAAACGTGAGGAGAGCAACCAGCAGCCCTTGAAAGAGGTCCGAGGGAAGATTGAGACCCTTTTAAAACAGCAAAAGAGGAATCAGGCGATCAGCGATTACCTGACGACGCTCCGCGATAAGGCGAATATCTTTTATGCCGAGGGGTTTCAACCGGAACAACAGCAGATGCAATAAGAGCTGTCCTGTCGCTTTGCCGCTTCCCACGAATGTGTTTCGTGCGAAGGGGCCTGTCCGGGGGGTATAAGGGGGCTTGCCCGGTATCGTTGATATCATCGATACCGGAGCGTATAGGGAATGCCTCCGATCATGAACTGCAGATCCGCATAGAGGTCCTTCTTCAGCGCGATTTGACGTATCTTGCACACCATCCGGTACTTCAATTGATGGACCGCATTGATCTTCATATTCATGATGTCCGCAACCTCGGAAAAATTGAACCCCTCTTCATAGATCAACCTGAAGAGCAGGTTGTATCGCGCCGGAAGACTCTCCCTCAGGATGAGTATCATTTCCCTGAGGTCCCTGCGATCCATCTTTGCGGAGATCCCCGAGGCCAAATCGAGATGCTGGATCCTTTCGATCTCGATGAAGGTCTTTTTCTCCCTCAGATAATCAACGGCAATGTGGAAGATGATCACCCTCAGATAGGCAAGGAACGAGCGCTCATTGCATCCACGGAATTCCCTTATTTTTTTACAGTTTTCACTCAGAAGCGCCAGAAATACATTGTTAAAAATGTCGTCCAGATCGTCCTCGTTATACGTATAGAGATATCGCTTCATGGTCTTGGTGATATAGTGGTAAATGATGCGGCCGTAATGCTCGATAAAGACCTCCCATGCGTCTTTATCCCTTTCTCCACACCTTTGCAGCAGCGCGCAAAAATCCTTTTCCGTGCCCATAGTTCACCTGTACCTTTATCCTTTCTTCTGTTACGCCGTAACTCAACATCACCTTTTCCTATCCTGCGTGTATAAAAATGCCTTCCAAAAAACAGAGGGAACGAAGGGCTCTATAAAAGAACAATAGAGTAAGGCACTTGTGGGGAACAGAGGGAAGAGAGCAATCCCCACCTTAGAAATTTTTTAGAAAAGCATTTACTGTGCCACGTTATGCTGATCAGCGGGGATGCTGCATCAAGACGGCATATCCTGAACAGTATTCATGGGACGGTATCCGGTCACGGGAAGTCGAAACGGCGCACTCAGGCAGTTGATCGCATGATACGGCGGGCATTGGTTCTGCGGCAGGATTTCTCGTGGCTCATGTGCAGCGGCCGTTCCCTACCCGGGTACGGCCGTTGCATCATACAAGAAAACGGGAAAGGGGATGCGCCTGTTCCACAAAATAGTGCATCAAGGTGCAAGCCGAGGCAACACCATCCGGCAGGAAACTGCCTCCCCGCATCATGGGAAACACATGAGACATAATCGTCTATGGTCAGTTCTTGTACGTATCACGAATCAGTTCGTTCATGTAATTCTCGGGATTCTCGATCCCCTCGGCCGGGATGGTATACTTCCGCCTTCCCGTCTTTTCCTTTATGAGTTTCAGACCATGCTCATAGTTTTGAAATGATCTCTGCAGGAAGGTCCCGGAATCGGTCCCCTCTCTCCACACCTTTTCGACCAGCCGATCGATGGCCTCTTCGGTGAACGAGATCTTTATGTCATTGCGGCTTGAAAACATCTGGGCAAATTCCAGGATCTCATTGTGGATGGCCAGAACCTCCTCGATCACGGTGTCGAGATCCACCCGTTCCTCAACGGTCCGGGTGGTGATGAGCTTGATGCGCCGGTCGGAGAAAAAGAGCCCGTAACGCTCCTGGAGTTCGGTCTCCCTCTTTAAAATGGATCGATCGAGATTCCTCTCCTCGTCCACCATCAGGCGTTTGAAGATAGCCTCCCTCTCAGGGGTGTCCGGATGATCGAGGAGTCCCCTCAGTTCACGCTCCGGGTTATCCACCATTGCGGGAGTGACTGCGAGATAACGAATATCCGTCGAGGGGAGGATATGCTCGAACTTCAACAATACCCGTTCAACGGCACTATTGAGACCGCGCGCACCGGTTCGTTCCATATGAGCGTTCTCGGCAATCTTATGGAGCGCCTCATCTTCGAACTGCAGGTCGATGCCGTACGCCTTAAAGTCCCGCTTCTTGCCGATAATGATCGGGCTCTTCGGATTCCGCAGGATGTTATACAGGTCCTCGACCTCCAGGTGTTCGAACACGGTGACGACCGGCAATCTTCCCACAAACTCCGATTCGAAGCCGAATTCGATCAGGTCTTCCGCCTTTACCTGTTTGAGGTATCCGATGCGGTCGTCCTTACCCTTTATCTCAGCCCCGAACCCGATGCCTTGCGTATTGAGCCTCTTCTTGATGATCTCTTCAAGACCGTTGAACGACCCGCTCATGATGAAGAGGATATTTTTGGTGTTGATTCGCTTCTTCTCCCGTTTTCCGGTCCTCTGGAATTCCATGATGGCCTCCATTTGAGAGATCGGATCATGCGGGACCTTCATCTCCACGTCGGTTTCCTCCATGGGCTTGAGAAGCGCCCTTTGAACACCCGAGCGGGACACATCCGGTCCGACGATGCTTTGAGAAGAGGCGATCTTGTCCACCTCGTCAAGGTAGATGATGCCATACTGGGCAAGGTCAATGTTTCCGTTCGACTCATACACAAGATCGCGGACCAGATCCTCCACATCACCGCCGACATAGCCTGTCTCGCTGAATTTCGTGGCATCCCCCTTGACGAAAGGCACGCCGATCTTGCGCGCAATAAGCTTGACCAGGTAGGTCTTTCCGACCCCGGTGGGGCCGATCATGATGATGTTGTTCTTTACTTCGCCCTGATTCTCGTGGCGGCAATTCCTGCGGTTCAATTCGAACTTCCTGATGCGGTTGAAATGGGTGCACACCTTGGTGGCCAGGACCTCCTTGGCATCCTCCTGTTTCACCATGTACTCGTCCAGATATGACTTCAACTCCTCCGGCTTCATATCAAAACTGATGGAGGCGGGCTCGCTTCGCTGCTCTTTTCCCTCCGTCTCGCCTTTATTCGCGGATTGCTCGGGAAAAGGGCTGAATCCCGCAAACTGAACCCTCTTGCCATACTTTTTAGAAAGGTAGTCGTTGATATCCTTTTGAATCTCTTTTATGTCAATGTCTTTTTCCATGATTTTTCAGCATCCCTCCAATGCATCCAAGATACCTATACTATAATACGCATGTGCCGTTATACAAAATTATGAGCAATTATGAGCCTTGCCCCCTCTCGATGCCGCGCGATCATAACGAAGATTCCACAACCGGTCAACCTCGGGAGGGGTGCCTTCCCATGCGCCCTGGTATGGGAAGCGGTGCGGGTGATCGACGAGCGGGCACGATAACCGGATACAACTACTCTGAATATTAGACGGAAAAACATCGTAAAATTTTATACAGGAATGAATTTTGCCCGCATTCCCGGTCTGCTGTTTCCCATCCATATAGTTATTGTATCGTCAAAAATCCCTGAATGAAAGGGCATCGGAATCATGAACAATCGCGCGGATGAAGGGCCGGCCCTTTTGAATATGTCCATCCCGCTCCGCGTTCAACGGATAATCATAGGGTGATTCCTCACGTGGTTATCCAATGAGGGAAAAACCGCTCAATCCGGGCATACCTTTTTCATGCTCGGCAACGTCTTTATGCCGGGGATGCCGACTGTTCCAGTCAGGGTATGGGAACCGGATACCAAGGATAAAACGGGGGGGGAGATGCACGGGATATGTAACCAAGGCATGGTACCGGTTGCCGGAACGGTCTATACCGTCGGCACGAGCAACAGAGGGCGTGATGAATTCATAGAACTTTTGACGGCCAACGGGATCACCATCGTCATCGATGTGCGGCGATTTCCAACCAGCACCTTCCGCTGGTTCAGGAAGGAAAATCTCGGCAGGATGCTCGCTGCGCATATGATCGGGTATGTGTTCCTGGGAAAAGAACTGGGCGGATACCGCAGGGGGGGATACGAATCCTATGTCTCGACCGATGGCTTTCGAAAAGGGATTGAAAAAATTGAGGACTTCGCCCTATTTGACCGGATAGCCATCATGTGCGCCGAGCGATTCCCCTGGAAGTGTCATAGATGGCACATTGGAAAGGAACTGACCAGGCGGGGCTGGAAGGTTGAACATATCATAGAGAGGGAACGGGTGTAAAAACCACGGTCATACGAACACGCGGGCGGGTAGATTGAAGAAGGCGTGGTGGCCGGTAAAAAAGGCCGTAGAGAGTAATTATGAAGGATGGGATGATCTGTTATTATTCTCCGCAACGCCTTTGGCGATCTGCCTGATGCGGGGGTCCGGGTCCTCTGCAAGGGATGCAAGTATTTCATCCCCTTTGGGATCGGACAACTGGGCCAGGGCAACTGCTGCGGCAGAGCGCACCTCGTCATTCCTCTTTTTCCAGAATGCCCAGGGCCTGTTTCGCTCCAGAATGTGGGCGAGCGGCTCCACGCTGCCCGGGTCCTGCAACTCCCCAAGGGCCTTACAGCAGGCGATTATCAGTTCCTCCTTTTTTGCCGATTTCAGCAGGGAGAGCAGTTCTCCGCTCGTCGCTCGAATCTTGAGTCTACCGAGACATCGTACTGCTGCGGTGGCAAGATGCATTGACTGGTTTCTTGCGCAGTTCATCAGAAGGTCCACCACATACTTCTCGTTGAGTCGTTCGGCGAGTTCAAACGCCGCCTGCTGAACACGGGAACTCCTGTCACCCAGGAGGAGAGGTAACTCCCCCTTCAAATCATGCGTTAGGCTGTCAATAACCTCCAGTATGCGCACACGCTCCTCGGGATTGATCTCGATGACAAGCTGGCGCTTGAGGAGCAATCCGGCCTTGGGCCCTATCTTTTCAAGGAGGCTGGTGGCGAGCCTCCTCACCCGGTACTCGTCACCCTTCTTGACAATATTGACAAGAAGCGGCAGGGCTGCATCTCCCAGGCTTCCCAGCAGTTGTACCGCCTTCTTTTGTTTGGACGCACTGCTTGACTTGAGGTCTTCCTCGATGAGCCGCTCGACCTGGGGCTCCAGTTTGAAATCGAGAACCTTGGTGAGATTCTGATAACGATCCTCACCTGATTCACGGATTTTCTGAGCCCATCGATGAAGATGAACAAGGAGCCTGCTCGCCGGCGGGTATTCGGCAAACTGGATGAAGATCACCGACATCTGCTTGAAGAGGGTGACAATCTTCAGGAGGATTTCCTCCTCCTTTTCGCTCCCCATGATGTCCGGAAGCGGATCCGAAAGGAGTGCACAGAGCTGATAGCGCGCATCGAGGTTAACGGTGTCGAACGTGCCCTGACAGATATCGATAATCCTTTTGCGGATAAGGAACTCACGCCCCTGGAACTCCTCGAACAGCCGGGTGACGGTTTTTTTCACCTGCCTTTTATCATCCTCGAGCAGATAATCGGTCAGCCGCTCCTGCGCCACCTTGAGGAAATCCTCGAATGTTTCCTCGACATCGGATTTCTCCTCTTGTGTTTCCTCCTCTTTTGTTTTTTCCTCCTCAGGCTCCATTCCCACGGCAGGCATCGGGATGCCCTCCAGCATTTCATAGAGATGGCGGTTCACGAGCAGACCGGCGAGCCTGGCCTCGACTGCAAAACGCCCCCAGAAATATTCATCCGCCTTCCCCTCCCAGATCCGCCGAAGCGCCCCCAGAAAGGCATTCAGGTCTCCGTCGGTAAGGCCCTGCATGAAGGTGAGGCTGTGTATCATTGCCTCGTCGAGGAATTTAAAGAGCGAGTTCATCTGTTCCTTGAAATCCGTTGCCTCCACCTTTATGCCGTTGACAAGCAATGTGTCCTTAATCCGGGAAAAGGAGAGTGTCTGATGTGTGCTCAAGAGGGCAGTCAGGGCAGTCATGAGCTTTGCCACCGAATCGGACACCGCCTTGCTTTCCTGGGGATATAATCGCAGGTTCTTGAATGTCCGAAGCAACGACCTGGTGACATCGAGGACCTGATCAAGTTCCGCCTGATCAAGATTCTGATCCTCGGCATGCAGGGTGAAAGAAGAGGAAAGACTCTCCAGATCGGGCTGGGCTGCATGCTCGCCCTCCTCAACCAGGCCCGCATCATCACCATGGTCGGCATCCTGATCATCCGCCCTGGTATAGCGTACCTGCTTTAATTTAATGTGGGTGAGGCCGTTTTCCGTACAGAAGTGCTTCCAGAACGCAGGGGCGATGATGCCTGACTTGAAGCGACAGAAGCCCTCGATCACGATCACCAGTTCCTGCTCGGAAACCTCCCTGCAAAAGGCCATGCCCTTCAATTCAAGATGGTTGAGGAATTCGGTGAAATCCTTTGCCACGGGCCTGAATTCGGCGATATCGAGCTCCTGTTCATTGATAAGCAGGTTTTCCTCGGTGAGTGTGATCGTGAGCAGATCCGCATTCTCCGTTATCCGATCGAGCGCCTCCTTCAATTGGGTGATGGCCTTCGTAACGGATTTGCTTCCCTGGGGGTACAGCTTGATTTTGTTTATTGTGCCAAGGAGCTGGCGCAGGAGTGCGGGCACCTGGCCCATACCTGCAGAATCAAGAGGTTCTTCGGCAATTGGAAAGTCATCCGCTATATCATCCTTATAGTCAAGTGCCTCCTTTGCATTGAAGATTTTGGTATTCCAGGAGGCGGTGACTTGCTCGTATTTTCTGGCACGCTCCTGGTCTGCCGAGCGCTTGAAATGATAGGCCAATGTCGCCGCCGAATGGAGCAACTTCTGATTATAGAGCGTCTCCTGGTAGGTGCCGATACGCTCGTGCATCTCCTGCCTGCGAGTCTCTTCGATACCGCCATAGGTGATCTGGAGGATCCGCTTGCTCAGGAAATGGAGCATCTCATCATTGAGCTTGAATTCCGTGCTGATAAGGCCCTGATTCATTGCCTGATCAATGAATTCAAGCACATTGTTCTCGATTTTTCCCGAGCTTCCCACCAGGGAGCTCATCGAGACATCCTCACCGATGGCTGAGAAGTGCTCGAGAAGTTCCCGATTTTCCTTGTCCAGGGCGGCGATCTTTTCACACACGATCTCATCCAGGGATCGCGGGAGATATCCCTTCTCGAGAGGACGCATGATCCACTTCTGGCCCGCCATAACGATTTTCTGATCCTGGACCAGCTTGCGCAGGATTTCATTGAAAAAGAGGGGATTGCCCTGGGTGATTTCCATGAGATCCTGGACAAATTCCTTTGATGGGGAAAGATCGGCAAAAAGCCCGTGCATGTGATCAATGGCATCCACCTCATTGAGGGGGGTGAGGGTAACCTTGACGATATTCAGTTCCTGATGATAGCTTTCGTAGAAACGCTGCAGGGAGAGTTGCCTTTCCCGTGTATCGCATGCTTCCGTAGAGGTGGCGCATACGAAAAGGGGGACCTCCCCGCGCAGGATCAGGCGCCGCAGCAACAGGAGTGTTGCCTCGTCACTGTAATGCAGGTCATCAATGAACAGGATGAGGGGGCGGTTGTTGAGCACCTTCGGGATAAAACGGAGCAGCGTCGTAAAGATGCCCTCCCGAAAGGATTTTTGATCCTTCTCCTGCACCTTTTCTTTTGTTTCTCCCAGAAACGGGAGGATGTGCGCAAGGTATGATCGCTCATCATTGTTCAGGTCGATGCATGCATCCGGACCGGAGTCATAGAGCTGGGTCAAAATGGAGATAAGGATGTCCGTCAGCAGATAGTATGGGCGGAACATCTCCTGGGGGAAACCGCGCACGCTGACCTGAAGGGCCTTCTGCTGCACCAGGTTGGTGCTGATCGCCCGAAGGAGCTCCGTCTTTCCCATGCCCGGGGAGCCTTCGATGACCAGAAACTGGCTCTGCCACTGGCTGAATTTTTTGAAGGCCTCCGCCACCTGCGCCAGTTGTCTTTTTCTCCCGGTAATCTTGATTTCGTTGAGGTGATAGAGGGCGGTCTTCGTCAGCACCTCATCAAGGTCGATGTCATCGGCATCGGCGAGACGATTTCGGCCAGTCTTTTTTGCGTAATACAGGGCGGTATCGGCCTTTTGAATGAGTCCCTTTCCACCCTGGGAGTTCATCAGGGTGGTTGCGATCCCCATGCTGAGCGTAATGGGCATGTCCCTGTCGTTTTCACTCGAATGAAAGGGTTGCTCCTGGACCCGCCGGAGCATTCGCTCCGCCACTTCAAACGCCGCCTTTTTGTCCTGGAAGGGGAGAAGCACCACGAATTCGTCTCCCGCATACCGGACGGGAATCGCCTCATCACCGCTCACCTCCTTGAGGATGTGCGCAATCCACACCAGGGCCTCATCACCCATGTTGTGACCATAGCTATCATTGATCTCTTTGAAATGATCAACATCGATCATGATCAGGGAGAGGGGGTGATCTTCGGGATCATTCCAGGGAATCTTGAATTGCAGGTGATGATGCAGATAGCGACGATTGTAAAGCCCGGTGAGCTCATCCTCGAAGATCAGCCGCGCCGGATCCTTACCCATATGTTGTAGAAAATAGTGAAATTCTTTATATTCCATATATTCCTCAACCTGCCTGATTGCCAACAGGCAACCCCCTCGATCCACCAAGGCATGGGGAGTACTCACATAAAGGGTATGTGTACCTGTTTAAAAGAATATATAAGTTTTTATCGGAATCCGGGGATAAAATGTTCTGAAATCAGCGCGTGATCCGCCATCGATGGGCATACCCAATGCCCTCCTGTTGGAATCTCGTGAGGAACGCTGTGGTGTGCAACTATACCGGCGAAGATATCCTGGTGAAACGCACATGAGCCTGATGAAACTGCGAATGTAGAATGTAGAATGTAGAATGTAGAAGTGAAACGCACATGAGCCTTCGGCTCACAAGGAAGCATGAAAATGCCCCAAAGGGGATTTTTTGGTGAGCATGTTGACCACGCCCACCAGAAATGCACCCGGTGACCATCTCTTCGCATCGGATCGCCATATCCTCGTTGACTGCGGAAGCGGCATCCTCCTTCTACCGGAGAGGGCGGGGATTGCTTCCCGGATACCATGCGTATCGAGGAATGTAAGAAGGTGTATGACGGGGATGTGGCGCCAGCGGAGGACCTTATGGCAAGGGAGATTCCCTGACCCTCTCACCGCACGGTGAGAGGGCCGGGGAATGAATATTACCATCCCAAGAGTGCTGCCGGGGTCAGAAAATCAAAGATATCGGGAGCCGGGAAGAGTGTGGTCAGACCGGCCAGCGGGATCCCGGCATTCAGTGCGAGTATCACCTGCGGGGTAAGAGGCACCGTGGCCGCTGCGATCAGAGCCGCCGGATCCGCAATGCCCAGCAATGAGGGCCACGCCTGCAGGAAGTAGTTGTTTGCAAAGAGCACATTCTGCTGCAGCCAGAGGGTATCGGTGGGCGGCAGTTGATTGTACAGATCAGGAAGCCCCAGGGGAGCTGCCGCACCCGCTGAATCCAACAGGCTGCTTGGAGGCCAGAAATTGATTCCATAAAAGGGATCGAAGTAGGCCATACCCACAGGGGTATTATACAGCAGCCAGGGATAATTCAGGCTCGGATTCCATGTCAATCCTGGCTGCACCGGAAGCACCGTGGAAGGCGCCAGACTGCTCACCACCGGCGTGGGGAGCCCTGTGGCGGCATCCACCGGAGACAGGGCCGGAGACCACAACGGCCACAGCGTGTTATAGGGAGGCAGGGCCGTCCAGTAGTTCTGAGCCAGGGCCGCTCCCGCCACGGCAACACAGCACAAAAATACGAGTGATACGACGACGATACATGATTTCCAAGGATTTTTTCCCATCATAAATGAAACACCCCTTTCCGTAACCTTACACATGATGATAGAAATGGTGATGTTGCTCCCCATCCCGCAAAAAGCCCACGAGAGTGTGAGGAGAAGATTAATGATAGCTGTTGACACCCTCCACCAAGTGGAGTGCTATGAAGCAATGGAACAGTGTTCGTGGAATATCTTCCCTGCTGTTCTCGTTTTCACCCCCTTCCGCTTCATGAACAGTTTTCTACCTCTTTTCAACAAGGGGAGCATAAACGGTGCCTGAATAACGGGAATATTCTTTTGCCTTAAATTCAAAGAGATTATGGATAATGAACCCTGTGCACGAGGGGAGCGCATTCATAAAGGGTATGGGAATGGGTGAAATTTTTATGAGGGGTTCATCGATCCTCAACGAGGCCCTATCCCTTAAATACACCCCTCTCCGATCTCTTCGCCGTTGTCGCAGGTAACATACTCCGGGATTTCGGGGTCCGCCCCGGTCCCTTCCGCACACTCGCAATTACTGCATGGGCTCACATAGGTAAGAACGAGGTCTTCCCCGTTGCAGTCCTGATCGATCCCGTCATTTGCAATCTCAGGGGCGCCCGGATAGATGGCGGGATCATGATCATTGCAGTCCAAGCCCCCAGCCTTGTAGGAAATATACCCGTCATCGTCCATATCCATATTGCCGATCCACCGGGCGCTGATGGCACGAAATTTATTGTCATCGTCGTCATCATGGTCATCATCGTCATACTTGTCATATTTGTCTATTTTATCCCTTGATTGCTTGGGTGCCTTTTTCTCCGAGGCATCATTGCGTATATTGCCCTTCCTGGTAAGGGTGCGGTTCACCCCTGCCGGATACAATCCCCCGCCTTTCAAACCGCTGAGGAACGAAATGGCATCGCCGGCATTGATCAGTCCGTAGCCGTACTCGGCATCCCTGCCCTGAGGGCCGAGATCCCGCGCGGTCTTGGCAAGGATATCCCGTATACCCCCTGTATCGAGCGATGGGTCAACGGAGAGGATCAGGGCGATCACCCCGGTGGTGATTCCGGTTGCCATGGACGTTCCCTGCAGGAATGCATATCCGAGCCGTGAGGGGTCCGCCAGGATCTCACCCCTGTCGGTCATTTCATATCGCGGATCAAAGGTCTCCTGCAGTATACCGTCCGGATAAAGATCTTCATCCAGGTCGAGATAGATATTGCCTCCGGGTGCCACCACATCCACCTCAGGCCCACGATTTGAATAGTAGGCCAGGCGTGAGTCAAGCTGGACCGCCCCAACGGCGATAACCTCGTCGTAGGCAGCGGGATAGCATACCGCATCACGCGCATCGTTCCCGGTCCCGGCCACCACAATCACCCCCGCATTGTGGGCATAGAGGATGGCATCGCGAACCACGGGTCCCGGCTCAAGGCCGACGGGCCATGCAAGGCTCAGGTTAATGACATTCGCACCATGATCCACGGCATAGTAAATCCCTTCCGCCAGTGTGCAGGAAAAGCCCTTTCCCCGATGATCGAGCACCTTGACGATCATGAGCGTGCAATCGGGTGCAATACCGACGCTCGCCTCTGTGGTGCTGTGCCAAATCAGATTTGCCAGGTGTGTGCCATGGCCGTTATCATCGTTGGGATGGGCATCATGATCGATAAAATCGAATCCGTTCACGTCGTCAACATACCCGTTCAGGTCATCGTCCAGGCCGTTGCGCGGCACTTCCCCTTCGTTTACCCAGATGGCTGCTTTTTCCAGACCCTGGGCGGCGATATATGCCCCATCGCTTGTTGTGGAAAGGCGGGAAAGCTCGTTCTCCTGGATCGGGTTCTCTTCATATGCCACCCCTGTGTCCAGGAGTGCGATCGTCAGCGCCGGGCTCCCGAAGCTCTCGGCCCAGGCGGCCTCGATGTCGATATTCTTGAGATACCAGAGGAATGTTCCATCCTTTGAGCTATAATCTCTGGGCATCCACCGTTTTCTCTTTTCGTTTCGTTCCAGCCTTGTATTCCCGATCCTCTTCTCGATGGAAGAGGCAAAGCGTTTCAAACGGTCCTTATCAAATCCGCCCTGGGCATCGCACTCGTAATCGAGCTGTGCATATTGCACCATGTCCGCATGATCGCCTTGATACTCCTCCAGAAGCCCCTCCACGGATCCGTCCGCTTCCACCTCCACCTTCCACACCCTTCCCTTGGGAAGCACGCATTGAAGTTTTCCCGGCACCGGGGGTTTTTCACCTTGATCGATTTCTTCCTCGACCTCGGGTGTGAATTTCACCAGGATATGCCTGGTGCTGTATCGAACCGGGCGGTATGACGTTTCCTCCTGCTCCCTGTCTTCTATGGTATCCTCCGATACCACGGCATTCCCCGCATTGTGTTTCTTTGTGAGAAAAGAGCTGATGGACGACCCTTTTTCATTCAGAGCGGAATACCCGCTGCCTGTTTCATGCTCGGTCCTATCCCCTTCATTCTCACGGATCGGGTCCGTCAGACGGATTTCCGCCGCCGGATTGCTGCAAACAAAAGCTGCATTTCTCGATTCAAGGGCACAAGACAGGCACCATACACCCAATCCCAGGATGGCAAGGGCACCTGCCACCAACACCGGCACAGGGACTTTTCCTATGTGGTTCCTCATTGTGATCCCTTCCTTTCCCATGAATGCCCCTGAGTGTTTGGCATGTTTTACCGCTCATGGATTATAGGTCCACTGCTCGTTTAGGTATCACGATCATTCAGGTTCAGGGATTCATGTATACGAATTTGATGCTCACCCTGGCCGTGAACTGGTTGGTCGTCTTCTTGTACTCGAGCACCCGATCTATTACGGGGATGAGCCCTGTTCCATAGACAAGGGCAGTCGCCAACTGTCCATCGGTGTCGACCATGCCGACCAATACCTTCGGCGTAAGGGAGTCGAATTCCTCCTTGGAGAGGTTTTGTACGTAGGTGACGAGTACCCCCTCGTCATATCGGTACTCATCCCGTTTGAGACATTCGCACTTTTTGACAAAAAGGTTCAGATGGGTGAGTGAAGGGCTTATGTAGTCGCCGACCAGGTACCCTACCACATTCGACCCGACTGCAGGGGCGTTGAGGTAATCCTGGGCCGCCGTCCCCACAATGTATGCGCCTGCATAGCTGAAGGAGACCAGGCTCATCAGCAGGAAGAGCAAAAGGGCGAACATCAGAAACACACTGCACAAAAAGGAAATATCACGTCTTGTTGTTACGTTCATTTGTTCCTCCCCCCGTGAGTTGTTTACATCCCAAAGGAGCATGTCCTTGTGTTTTATCCAATGGTCTCCGTTGATCATTGTTCCCCTCTCCTTTTCTCCCCGTTCACCATAAATCCTCAATCATCCTGTTCGGTTCGCTGTTTTGTTTTGATACCCCCTCTGCCCCGCAACGTTGTTCCCCTTGTGTGCAACCGCAATGCCACCCTCGATAATATGAGAAGAATGGTGAATGAAGGGTTTGCACGAATACCATCAACGCGATAGTAATATATTGTTATTATTGAGTTTTGTTAGACGCCGGCTGAACGAAGGGCGTGTGGGCCATGTCCGGGCGGGGCAGGTTATGGGGAGCAGACCTGTTACTATTTGCTAACACCTTTCGGGCGGAGGATACACTCGAACGGATGCGGATTATGAGTAACATTATGTTTTATTTATTTTTAATCGATATCGCCCGGGTGTGATTGAATACTAACACCTGTTACCATTTTCTAACTGTTCCCTGTTTTTGAGCGATACTGATAGATATCCAGGTTGTAGCGCTGGATCATCTGGTGGAGAAGGGACCGATTCATATTGGCCTGCCGGGCGGCCCGGGCGACATTCCCCCCGGTCTCCTTTAAAAGGTCGGTGAGGAAACGGGTGTCCATGTGCTCCTCCAATTCCCTTTTTGCCTGGGACTTCATCCGCTTATAGGCGGTATAGTCCCGTGCAGCGGCAATGGGGGCATCGGGGGCCATGAAACCGGCGTCCATGCCCCTCACCGCCTGTACATGATCGGGAAGGTCCTGGGGTGTTATCAGGGCGCCCTCCGCAATGACCATCGCCCTCTTGATGACATTCTCAAGCTCCCTGATATTTCCCGGATAGGTATACATCAGAAGCAGTTCCTGGGCCTCGTCGCTGACACCCTTGATCCTGCTGTTCAAGGATGGACCGAACTTCTGCATAAAATGCCTCACCAGGAGGGGGATATCGTCCTTCCGCTCCCTGAGGGGGGAGAGCTTGAAGCTCACCACATTGATTCGATAATAGAGGTCCTCCCTGAACCTGCCTTCCTTCATGAGATGGGCGAGGTTTCGGTTGGTTGCCGTAATGATACGTACATCCACCCTCTTGATCCTGTTGCTCCCCAGCCGTTGAATCTCCCCACTCTGCAGGAAGCGCAGGATCTTCACCTGGAGTTTCGGGTCCATATCACCGATCTCGTCCAGAAAGAGGGTCCCCTTATCGGCCTCTTCCAGGAGCCCGATCCTGGAGGTGTTGGCACCGGTGAACGCACCCCGCTCATAGCCGAACAACTCCGACTCCAGAAGGTTCTCCGGTATCGCTGCACAATTCACACAGATAAACGGGGCCTCGGCGCGCGGGCTGTTGTAATGAATGGCCTTCGCAAGGAGTTCCTTGCCGGTGCCGCTTTCGCCCTCGATGGTGACCGGTATATTGAACTGCGCCGTTTGCATCGCCGTTTCCATGGTCTTCACCACACCGTCATTCATGCCGACGATCTGAGAAAACCCGTATTCCTTCTTTGTCTCCCTCCTGAGATTGATGTTTTCCTGGCTGAGGGATTCCTTGATCAACTTGAACTCATTCCAGGTGTTGATATTCTCGAAGGCAATGGAGATCTGGGAGACCAGGATCTGTATCAGGATCTCGTCCTCCTTGGTGAAATGTCCCTGTCTTTTGTTGAGCACCTCGAACACGCCGAAAGGCCTTCCGCTTGGATTGAGAATAGGTGTGCAGAGAATGCTCCTGGTGGTGTACCCTGTCTTCTTGTCGATGTCCGAATTGAAGAAGGGGCAGGTATAGGCATCGGTGATGTTGACCAGTTTCCCTGTCTTCAGCACGTGCCCGGCAACACCGAGATTCTTGTCAAAATGGAGCACATTCCCCTTTGTGCCAAGGGCGATCAAGGAGCGGAGCTCCTTTTCGTTGCGATCGAGGAAAAAGATGCTGCTGCGCTCCGCCTCCATAATGGCGGGGGCCTTTTGGGCAATCAATTTCACCAGGGTATTGATGTCGGGATTTTCACTGATGAGGATGCCGATCTCGATGAAAAAGCCCATGGTCTTTATGTAACGTTGGATATTGTGATCCTTGTCCTGGAACACCAGGGATGACAGGGGCTGATAGGGTTTCATGAGGGGGAGGAAGGTCATGTCGACCTGCATGGCCAGTGAGTCGAGGAGATCCTCCTCGCTGATGATGCCGCGCTGGATGAGTATCTCTCCGAGCCTTTTCCGTTGCTCCTTGTGTCTTTGCTGAACAAGGAGCGCCTCGTCCAGTTGCTTCTTGGTCAGAAATCCGTTCTGGAGCAGGATTTCCCCTATGGGCAGGCGCTTTATGCTCGTGGTTTTCTCCATCTATGCATGTACGTGTCGGGCACGGTCGGCGGACAAGGGTTCCGACATCTTTTGGAGGGCCTCGTCAAGCGAGTTATAGATCCTGGTGTAGCGCGTAATCCCGATCAGGTTGAAGATTTTCTTGAAATAATCGGACAGCCCGGTCAGGCCTATTTCCTGATCCCTCTTCATACCCTCGCTGATGAGGCTGATCAGGATGGCTATCCCTGCACTGGTGATGTAATTCTCCGGGTGAAATTCAAACAGGATCTTTTTATGTCCCTTGTTGCAGAGGTCCTCATAGACATCCTCCATGACCTTTTCCATTGACAGGGTGAAATCGGTCATGGTGGAGATGACAACGACACCCTCGATCGTATGGACCCTGAGTGTCTCCTTTTTCCGTGCCATTGGAAACCTCCCGTTTTCCACTTATTTATCGACAGATTTCCTAAAACTCTCCTGCAAAAAGGAGTTCCGGGGGGGAACCAACAAGATATGTCAGGCGGAGCACTATGTTAATCCTTACAACCGCAGAAAAATCTGCAATGACATCATTGAAGGGAATTCAGAAAATACACCCTCATTTATAAAATCCGTCCGATCGGATTGCTCAGGCCTCACCTCTGAAATGAACGATCATCCGGCTGGTGCCCCTGATGCTCGTTTGACTCAATCCCGTCTGTTCCGGAGCAAGCTCCAGACAATGATAATCCCCCAGAAGTTTCATACCCTTCGAGGCATCTCCCCTCCCTCCTCCATCGGGAGTTCCGGCATGCCCATCCTTAATGATCCCCCTGTTCAAACCATCCGGGAAGAATGAGGCCACCAGTTTATACCCATGAGGAGATTCCTGATGACACTGCGCCGCCTTTCGATACATCCTCTTCAGGTGGTTTTTCATGGAGACGATTTCCTCGTCGCACAATGAATACAAGTGGGCCATGGATTCAATCCCCTGTGAAACGATCTTCAAGGTCATCGGAGAAAAGGGAAGAAACAGGAGCGTATCCACGGGGCTTGCCTCGATATGTTTGAGTATGATGATGGTCATATCATCATCAAAGCACCTTTTCCCTGAAAAGTCCCTTAATTCCTCAACGATCCGGTTATATATCTCCTCCGGGTCCAGGTGGACCGAATGCGCAAATATCTCCCGGAGTCGATGGAAGTTGAAGAACTCATTGTCCCTATTCTTGACCTCCAGCAGACCATCCGTGTACAACAGGATCACGTCCCCCTTGTTCAGGGAGAGGGTGAGCGGGGTATAGGAGAGTTCTTCGAATATTCCGAGGGGAAGACGCTCCCCTTCGGTCTTGAGAAATCTTGTCTCCTTCCGGTCATGGTCGTAATAGAGCGGAGGAGGCAGGCCGGCATTCGAGAGGATGATCCTCTTGTCAGGCAACAGGAGTGCATAAATGAACGCCACGAATGCCTTCTTCTTTGTCTCCCGGAGCATGTGCCTGTTTACCTCCTGCATTACCGTTGCCACGTCCTTTATGCAGATGACCTGATTCTGGCATATCGAATGTGCCGCACTCATCAGCAAGGCCCCTGAGATGCCGTGACCGGAGATATCCCCCATGACAATACCCAGTTCCTTTTCCCCCTGGGAGGGAAACTCAAAGAAATCGTAGAAGTCCCCTCCGATCTCACTGCTTGGGATGATCTGATTGTACACGACAAAGTCCTTGATGGTAGGAGAACCCTCCGGCAGCATTCTCCGCTGGATGACTCCGGCGATCTTCAGGTCCTCTTCGATCTTCTCCTGTTCGATACGGTCATGGATGAGGTTGACGTTTTCCAGGGCAATGGCCGTCTGGTCGGCAATGATACGCAGGAATTCCACATCGGCGATCGTATAGTACCTGCCCGATTTCATGTTCCCGAGCATCATGAAACCGGAAAGCTTGTCATGGGTGATAAAGGGAATGATCAGTTGCATGTTCCATGAATCAAAGATGCGGAGCATCTCCTTTTTATACGGGAAGTGCCTTGTTTGATCACAGTAGTTATCTTTCTGTACCTCCCTCTTTTCCCGGAGCAGCACCTTCACCAGAGGGTTCGATGCTCGAAAGACCGCATTGTTTGATTTAATGAGTACGTTGTCGTGAGGATTGTATTCCCTATAGGTGCCATCCTCGCCGTCGAAGAGAAAAATACGTATATCCTCGATGAACATAGTATTGGAGAGGATGTTAAGAACCCTCAAAATCAGCAGATCGGGTTCGAATATGGAGGTGATATCCTTCAGGAGCTGTTTCACCGGCTCCTTATAGTCATATTTCTGCCTGAAAAAGAGGCGGTTCACGAATACCTGCGCCCTGCTGGTAATCGGGTTGAAGAAGAATACCACCAGCAGGAGGAAGAGAAAATTGAATACATGGTGATGCTGTATGAATACCGGCTTGACGATGACATTGACACTGAGGATGAACAGAAGATACAAGAAGGCGATGAGGGTGGTGGCGAGGAGATATCCGGTGGTTCGCTTGACGAACACGTCGATCTCGAAAAGGTCGTGCTTCACGATTGCATAGGCTATGGACAGCGGGAATACGGTGATAAAGGGGAGCATCGCCAGTTCGATGCTGGGGAAAATGAACACGCCGAAGAGCGTGTTGAGGATCGGCTCCACCAGCGGGAGAAGCACCCCGATAAAAAAGCCCAGGAGTATTACCCGTATCTTCGATTTGGCCAGTCGGTAAGGGATCTTCCGGTATTTGTAGATGAGCACGCATATGAACACGAGAATCGAAAAGAATATATAGATGAGCCAGAAGATGCGCATATACCTTGGTGATTCGGTAAATGAGGAAGAGAGGGACCGTGTCGTTACGAACAGCAGCAATGACGCGGCATAGGTAATCGTGGTATACCACAGATGCCGTCGTGCATGCTCCTCATAAAAGGGGAATATGAATGTCATGTGGAGGATGGTCGCGGGGAGAAAACAGAACCCGATGGTCTCGAAGATGAGGATCCAGGATGGCCTGAGGGGGCGCTGATTGAAAAAGATCATCACCAGCCCGGCGCAGAGGCAGAAGAGCAGGAATGACCATCGCCTGTCGGCTATGGGGGTGCTGAGGAAGACAAAGGAACCGATAACAATGAGGAGTATCCCCATGAGCCAGGGCACGCCGAAGACCAGGGCGGCCCGGGCCAAACCGAACTGGGTCGTCCGGTAGATGATGGTGTGGACCTGCCCGTTTCGTGACACCACGAAACGATTTTCCGCCCCTATCTGCCTGTTCACCAGGTCCCGGATGCCGGCCATGCTTTCCACCGGCATGCCGTTCACCTCCTGAATCCGGTCTCCGAGTCGAAATCCCGCACTGTATCCATCCTCATACACCCGGCCTACAATCGCCCATCCGCTGCATTTCCTCACCCCATGCCCGAAAAAAGGCGCAAAGCTCCATTGATAGATGTTGAAGAGATAGAGGACGGCAACAACGCCGACTGCGGCAAGAAAAATGACGGATAGGATTATCTCGATATGTTTTACCTTCTTCTGTATCATTATGTTTCAAGGCCCTTGTCGGGATTCTCTCTCCGGAAAAACAACTCGGGATAGTCGTGACGACCTGCCTGGACCATGAAATTTCCGGCGATCATGACCTCTCCCGAAAAATAACTTTGAATGCATATGGCAATCCCCAGTGCTTGCACCCTGCGCATACCTGCAGGGTCCCTGTTACTGATCCAATGGATGCGCCTCAATGACCCTATACAGAAGGACCTCCTTCTTTACGTTCTTGAACCTCTGGTATCCGACCCATTCCAGGGAGAAAGCATCCCTGACCCTTGATGCAGTCTCGGCGCTCACCAGGATCTCCCCTTTGGCGGCAAATGATCCGATCCGTGCAGCCATGTTCACGGTTGACCCCAGGGCCGTATATGTCCATCGTGAACCGTAATATCCTTCAAGACGTGTCGATCCGATATACGCCTCACCTGAATGGATCCCGATATTGATAACGAGGGGTATCTTCGTCCCCTTTATTTCCGGTATGAGCTGCTGCGTCCTGTGCTTGATGGCAAGGGCCGTTCTGACCGCATTCAGGGCATGAATGCATCTATCCTTGTTGTGAAAGATGATCATGAGTCCATCCCCGGCGGTCATGTTGATATCCCCGCCGTATCGATAGATGTCGTCAAAAAAACGGGAAAAATAGGTCTCGATGATCCGGGTGATATCCTCATAGTTGAGGGTCTCGCTCATGGCGGTGAATCCCTCGATATCCAGAAACAGGACGGAAATATCCTGCTCCTGTTTCTCACACTCAAGTGATTCAGGGTGGTCCTCAATGATCCTTTCAAGGGATTTTGGTACATACTTGCACAAAAGGGTCTTGGCCTTTTCAAGGAGCTGGATCTTTTCCAGTGTTTCTTCGAGGGTCTTGTTTTTATTCCTGAGGTCGGTGTTCAGGTGCTTGATGATTTCAAACGACTTGGCGTTCTGGATATTGATGGCAAGCTGTTTTGAAAGCGTGGACAAGAGCTCACCCTCTATCTGGGAAAACGGCTCACCGGAAATCCTTGTGCTGAGGGCGATCCCCCCGGAAAATCGCTCATCGATCACGAATGGGATAAAGGCGGATATCCCCGCCGCCCTCAAAAACCTAATAAATCCCTTTTCCGCGGTGTTCAATCGAGTGTGCTCGTAGACACGCCTTGGTTCAAAAAAGGAGAGCAGGCGTCTTTTACAGAAGATCCGGGTTATATGTTCCCTGTTCAAAAATTCTATAACCAGTTGAAGTTTTTCCTTTTCCGTGTCCCTGCCTTCAATAAAGTCTATCCGCGCCTGCTTCTTGTCGATGAGAAGGATGAATCCCTGAAAGATTCCGAAAGTCCCCATGATCATCATGAGAAAGGCATTGATGATCTCCTCGGTGTTATTGAGCAGTGCTATTTCCTGGTTTACATCATAGAGGGTCTTGAAATAGAAGTATTCGAGGTCCCTCTTCTGCAGTTCATTCTTCAGCTTCGTTATCTCTGCTGTAAGGGTTATGTGTTCCTTGCCTATTAAGGACATAGCGGTCGTCCATACCCTTTGTTGACGTATCGGTTCAAACACCCAGACATTTCATCTGAAAATCCCCTTTGGGACATTTTCATGCTTCTTTGTGAGCCGAATGCTCATGGGCGTTTCATCTGAAAATCCCCCAGGATTTTCATGCCTCTTTGTGAGCCGAAGTCTCATCTGCGTTTCACTTCTACATTCCACATTCTACATTCGACATTCGCAGTTTCATCCGGCTCATGTGCATTTCATCCCATCACCACATATCGTGTATGCACTGTGAAAAAAGCATGCACAATGCGGTGCCGGTTTTCATGCATGCCCCATCGGCAGCAATGATCTCTCATAATCCCTGTGACAGGGAATGCTTGGACTCCTATTATTCTATCGGTGATTGGGATGATTATTTTCATTGATAAAAGGTCATAAGTTTTAAGACATTTATTGCTCATTACAATGTGGAACAGATGCCATTTCAGGGCCTACGAATGACCATAGTGAAGACTTGGGCACAATCCGGGAAACAAGGGCGCAACCAGACTCTCAGGAGATGGCCGGCGATATACAATCCAACCGATACATATGAGTGCATCGGGAACGCATCGCAAAAATCCCACACATCTCCATGATGAGATGCCTATAGCGATTTTTTTGGCCCGTTTTTTGCATAACTGGCAATCGAACAGTAACAGGTAGTGAATCAACCATGGAGCATAGGGCTTAGCGCCAGACAGGAGATATTTTCAAGATTTTCTTAAAGACAGTCGTTTAAATAGCAAGACAGACAGTTTTCACCAAAGAAATGCTCTGAAGCTAGTTTTGAACGCTCTGTCGAAATAAATCTTGAACGGAAAGGGGGTGTTTATTTTGGCAGAGCGTGAAATCGGCATTGTTAAGTGGTTCAACTCCGAGAAGGGATACGGGTTTATATCCCGCGATAATGGACCTGACGTATTTGTTCATTATACCGGCATCAGCGGCAAGGGCTACCGTACCTTGCAGGAAAATCAACGGGTAGAATTCACCATATCTCAGGGCAAAAAGGGCCCCCAGGCCCAGGATGTAACAATCGTGCCTTAGAAGCCATGAAAACTCCGGGGACGTGCGGCATGAATGCAGCACGTCCCCGTCTGGCGCTCATTCCCAAGACACTCATCATTTTTTGCACATCCCCATGTGCTGATTTTGACAGGCATTTCATTGCAGGGTATACTTTCTGCAAGGAGAGTACCCTCCATGGGACGGAAACCAAAACAGGATACAACCGGGCATTCGGATAAAGGAACACGGAACATTCGAACAGCGATACCAAGGGTTGTCGATTCATTAATCCGAACCTGCAACCAAAAGGGGCACTTCGACCACGTGGGTCCCGATCCCATCCCATCCCGGGATGCCGTAATTGATATCATCCGCCGGATACGACAGCTCCTCTACCCGGGGTATTTTATTAAATTCCGACTGGACGAGGTGAATCTCGGATACTATCTGGGGGAAGAAACCACCGCCCTGTATGAGGCGCTTTCGGAGCAGATCGCCCTTGCACTCAGGCACGAATGCATACGCCATAACACCCCGGCTGTCGCATGCGAGCAAGAGGGACACACCACGGCCATCTGGTTTCTGGAACAGCTTCCGCGCCTGAGGGGTATGCTGGCCAAGGACGTCCGTGCCGCATATGAAGGCGATCCCGCTGCCAAGAGCTACGACGAGATCATCTTCAGCTACCCCGGACTCTATGCCATTACCATCTATCGTGTCGCACACATGCTCTTCGAGAAGGGCGTACCCATGCTTCCCCGCATTATGACCGAACATGCACACAGCGAGACCGGCATCGATATCCATCCCGGTGCCACCATCAAGGAGGGCTTTTTCATCGATCACGGCACCGGGGTGGTGGTGGGAGAGACAACCGAGATCGGAAACCGGGTGAGGCTCTATCAAGGCGTCACCCTCGGCGCCCTCTCCGTGTCCAAGGAGGAGGTGGAACGCCTCAGAAGCGAAAAACGCCACCCCACCATCGAGGATGACGTGATCGTGTATTCCGGTGCAACCATCCTGGGCAATACGCGCATCGGTGCTCGCTCGGTGATCGGCGGCAATGTGTGGATCACCGAATCCGTACCGCCCGATACAAAGGTATTCCTGAAAAAGCCGGAGCTGATTTACAAAGGGACAACCCGAACATAATCTTCCATCTCATAATAGAAAGGCCCTGTCATTCACTGCATATTTTCGGATATTATCGGGACAGTGGGAAATACCCCCCTGGTGAGGCTCAATCGGATCTGCGGCGGGCTGCCTGGGATCGTTCTCGCCAAACTGGAATTCAAAAACCCCCTGGGAAGCGTCAAGGACCGTATTGCGGTGTCCATGATTCAGGCTGCGGAAAAGAAGGGATTGATCCGTAAAAACACCCTGATCATCGAGCCAACCAGCGGGAACACCGGGATCGGCCTTGCATTTGTCTGTGCAGCCAAGGGATATCGGCTGGCATTGACCATGCCCGAGACCATGAGCATGGAAAGGCGGAAGCTCCTTACTCATCTGGGTGCCGAATTGATCCTGACACCGGGGGAAAGTGGCATGAGGGGGGCATTGAACATGGCAGGCACAATACTGGCCCAAGGGCCGGATGTCATCATGCTCAACCAGTTCACCAATCCGGCGAATCCCGAAATCCATCGGCAAACAACGGCAGAAGAAATCTGGCGGGACACCGGGGGCGAGATCGACCTGTTCGTTGCGGGTGTCGGCACAGGGGGGACGATTACCGGCGTTGCGGAGGTGATCAAGGCACGCAAGCCCTCGTTCAAGGCCATCGCGGTGGAACCGGAGGACTCTGCGGTGCTCTCCGGAGGAATACCCGGCCCCCATAAGATACAGGGTATCGGCGCGGGTTTCATCCCCGCGGTGCTCAACCGGAAGATCATCGACGAGGTAATAACCGTCGGCAATGACGAGGCATTTGAAATGGGAAGGGACCTGGCCAAGCGGGAGGGGATTCTGGGTGGCATCTCCTCCGGGGCCGCCGTGGCCGCTGCCCTTAAGGTGGCACGCCGGCGTCAGAATAAGGGGAAGATAATCGTGGTGGTCCTGCCGAGCACCGGGGAACGGTATATCAGCACCGAGCTGTTTGCGAAGGTCTGACCGGGAGGATTAATCCCTCATGCCCACGAGGGGGGCCCTTCTCTTTTCGATTTCGAGCAATTTGCCCAGGCATTCCATGATCTTGGGATCGAATTTCCCCCATGCGGTTTCGCTTTCCAGTTCCACAAAGGCGGCAAGATAATCCCAACTGTTGCGGTTCGGCCTCCAGGAGGTCATGGCATCGTAGGCATCCGCAACCGCCAGTATGCGGGCACCCAAGGGAATGGCATCACCGGAGATCCCGTTCGGATAGCCTGAGCCGTCATATTTCTCATGGTGATACTCGATAATCTCGAACAGTCCCTCATTCACATACCCCATCTTTTTGAGGATCCTGACCCCTTCCCTGCAATGCTTGGTGACGATCTCGTATTCATCCTTGTTCAGGGTTCCCGGACGATTCAGGAGGTGATGCGGGATGATGATCTTCCCTATGTCGAAAAGGTATCCGGCCATCAGGATATCGCTCTTTTCCTGATCCGGCAGGCCCAGCATGTCGGCTATGGCATAGGAGAGGAAGCCGACCACCCTGGAATGACCCACGCATCCGTCGAGACACTCGATGGGAAGGATGAGATCCTCGGGGTACTTAGCCTGCTTGGTGATCTGCTCGCTGTAACGGTCGTAAAGCGACCGAGGAATCTTGTCCCTTTTCTTCAGAGGGTCCTGGAGATGGATGATTTCATACAGGTGAAGCTTTTCCTTTTTCCCCCGTATGGCAACGTCATGGCATTCTTCAAGCATGAGGGAATTTTCAGCAAAGGCCACCTTTATGTGATCGTCATTGGGATCGAGCTCGAGGGCACGCCTTATATAGTCATGGGCGAGGACATAATCCTTGCCCCTCATGAGCAGTATGCCGATCTTCTTGAGGATTTCCACATCGTCGGGATTCTGATCGAGCTGTCTCGTGCACGTGTTGATCTCTTTGACCAGCTCAGGGTCCTTGATGGTGGTGAGGGATTGGACCGTCTTTCGATTGGCGTCCACAAACAGTCTCACGTTCTCAAAGGTTGCCTCATCAACAGTGACGGTACCCGGATCGCATATCTCCTGTATCCGATTGGCAACGTTTACCACATCGCCGAGTGCGGTGTATGCTTGGCGCTTGCGACCGATCAATCCGATGATGAGTTCCCCGGTGGAGATCCCGATCCTCATCTTCCAGGGGTAGCCGCCTTTTTTCATTCTCTCCTGCATCTTGAGACCTGCCACCACCGCCATGAGTGCGTGACGATCGTTCGCGATAGGTGCGCCGAATTCCGCCATGATGCCGTCACCAATGTACTTATCGATGTGGGCACCGTAACTGAGAAGGATGCTCTCCATATCCCCCAGGAATTTGTTCAATTCCGTGATGACGACCTCGGGCTTATGCTCTTCCGAGTAATGGGTAAAGTTTTCAAGGTCCGAGAACATAATGCTCAGGGTCCGCTTTTCGGTGCGCAGACGCTTCTCGATGATCAGCTTTACCACCGATGGATCCATCGTGTTGTAGAGGGTTTCCTCGACCATCTCCTTCAGGTTTTCCACCGCAACCTTGGCCTTTTCAAGGTGCTCGGTTCGCTCCTGCACCTTCTTTTCAAATAGCTCCGTGTTTTCATGAAGCTGCTGGGTCACCTGATCCAAGGCAACCTTGTTATCCGAAAGATCCTGGATGAGACTTGCCTTGTAGGCTATCTCCCGGCGCAGCCTGTCCTGAATCCTTCCCACGATGGCGCCGGTCAGGATCAGGAAGCTGCCCCAGACGATGATGAACATAGAAAGGTCAAGAAAGGTGCTCTTGATGGCAAATGAGGCTGGATAGAGATACGCATATATAATCACCAGAAGGATACAGAACACCGATCCAAGTATGGTTTTCTTGGAGTTGAGATAGTACCCGGCAAGAAGTATGGGGATAAAATAGAAGTTCAAAAAGGCAAGCTTATACGGGATAAAGTAATTCAGTCCGGCGACACTGACCAGCAAAAGGAGCACGAAAAACTGTTCGAAATTCTCGATCAGATAGCATTTAAATCGCTCCATTATACCCTCTTATATATGCAGGATCACGGATTCCATGATGTGGTGACGACCCTTTTTCATAAATTATAAGAATATAGTAATTACATCGGAAGCGGCGGGCAATTCATTCATCCGGATATCGGCAATTCTGATGTTGGATCTTCGGGTCGGGAATGCGGGGCTCCATAAACATGTCCGCCCGCAATGGGTTAAGTTAAAACCAGAATTGCCGTCAGGATTCAGGCCGGCTGGGCAATTGAATTATGATGATCCGAAACCACGGCGGCACGACCTCGGATAAGCGGACGGACATGCCTTCTGATATCGAGTCATTTCCGGTACCTTAAAAAACGTATAAAAAAACCATCATGCCGGTGTTGACTCAGGGTTGAACTATGATATACTAATCAGAATAAAACGAGCTTCCATTTCCTTCGGCATCCAAGCCTTGCGATGCGAGAGCCTGGATCTTTTCCATATAATCGTCGCTTTATCAAGTAGTTAGGCAACAAAAAGGGATTTTTCTATATATAACAGTGTTATATAGAATCCATTTAGGTATTGTAGGTCACTACTGCATGGACGTCTTTAGACAGATTCAACACACGGTCTTTAAACCCTTTAGGTTCAATTCCCCGAAGCTTGCTTCAATAAAAAACTATTTTTGCACGAGATACCCCGCAGCTTGCTGCGGGGAGGATTCATTCCGCAATCCTTATCATCATCCAGTTAAGGAGGAAATGTTATGGCGCTAAAGGACATCATGTCAGGCCGGGACGGAAAGAACAGGGCGTATTACGATGCTTTGATGAAAAAGTGCGACGAGAACCTCGCGCGAATGGATGGGGAACTACCCCCGGCGAATGAGGGGTGGAACGAGACACTCGAGTCCCGGGGAGTGAGCCGTCGTGACTTCTTGAAATGGTCATCCATTATGACCACGGTATTGATGCTGCCGCCGATCTTCGATTCCCGGGTGGCCAAGGCGGCTGAAATGGCAAACCGCATCCCCGTGGTGTGGCTGAACTTTTCCGAATGCACCGGCTGCACGGAGGCGGTCCTCCGAAGCTCCTATCCCAATATCGATGAACTCATCCTGGAAACCCTCTCCATCGAATATCACGAAACCTTGATGGCCGCCGCAGGGCATCAGGCAGAGGCCTGTCTTGAGGAGGCGCTGGAGAAATTTCCCGGCCAGTTCGTATGCGTCATCGAAGG
>JBLIRP010000047.1:0-30453 GCA_049472355.1 bacterium
AAGGACCTCGGGAATCTGTGGGTCTATAGCGAGTCATCGTATACAAGCGCCCTGAGCCAGGGAAAGATTAAGACCTATAAGGATCCGTGGGGAAACAACTATACCCTGGCAGTGGGCACCAATCAGGTCTCCCTGACCACCAGGGGGCCCGACAAAAAATCCGGCACCCTGGATGATATCACCTACACCCTGCAGTATGAGCAGGTCTACAAGCCAAACCCGGCTCCGGTGCGGCAGCAAGTCCCTATCGGCGGCGGATTGTGGGGAGGTCTATGGGGTATGCCTTTTGTGGGTGGCCAGTTTTTCGCCCCTGCTCCCATGCTCGACATCAATCGCAACGCTCAGGGCCTAGCGTACGGCGCGTACGCCTCGGCTGCCTATGGCGGCACTGGCGGCACCGTGGATGCCGGCGGCACCTATGTCGCGCAGACCAAGCAGGGTTTCATGAGTTCCCCCGAGCAGGGAGGGGAGACCCCCTCCGAGGGAACCGAGGAGACCGTGGAGCCGCGAAGGGTGCGGAGGGATTTCCCCGAGACCCTCCTGTGGGAACCCTGCCTGATCACCGACCCGAACGGCACCGCCTTTCTCGATGCCAACATGGCGGACTCCATCACCACCTGGCGGATGAGCACCATGGCCTCCGGCATGGACGGAAGTCTGGGAGGGAACACGGATGGGATCGTGGTGTTTCAGGAGTTCTTCATCGACCTGGATCTGCCTGTTGCACTCACCCGCAACGACGAGATATCCCTTCCGGTCGCCATCTACAACTACCTGGAGGATTCCCAAAGCGTGCGCATCGTCATTGACACGAACAACCCATGGTTCGAACTCCTGGATACGAGCGAGAAGGAGGTTGACCTCGAGCCCGGCCAGGTGACATCAGTCCACTTCCGGATCAGGGCACAGGAGGTCGGGTGGCATGAGCTCACCGTATTCGGGTACGGCACCAGCATGAGCGATGCAATCGCACGCACGATCGAGGTGCTCCCCGACGGTCTTGAATTCAATACCAGCATAAGCGACCGACTGGCAGGCAGCAGCATCGAGCGTACGGTCACCATCCCCGCGGACGCCATCGACAATGCCAGCAGGATCCTGGTCAAGGTCTATCCCGGCATCTTCAGCCAGGTGGTGGAGGGACTGGACAACCTGTTCAGGGTGCCTCACGGCTGTTTCACCCAGAGCACCACCATAACGTGGCCGAATGTGCTCGTTCTCGACTATATGCTCACCACCGACCAGATCACCCCTGAGATCGAGATGAAGGCCCGGGAGTACGTCAATCTCGGCTATCAGCGGCTTCTCACCTTCGAGTGCCCGAACGGCGGGTTCAGTTGGTACGGGAACGAACCGGCAAAGCCGGTGCTCACCGCCTACGGACTCATGGAGTTTACCGATATGGCACGGGTGCAGTACGTGGACCCCGCCATGATCCAGCGCACCCAGGAGTGGCTCGTGGGCAAGCAGCAAAATGACGGGTCATGGCCGCCGGACCAAGTGAGGGAGCTCTTCAACGTGCTCAGCAACAACCTGCAGGCCACTGCATATGCGGTCTGGGCACTTATCCACTCCGGCTACTCCGCGCAGCACCAGAAGATCATAAAGGGACTCGACTACGTGAGGGCGAATTGGGATGGGGTCCAGGACAACTATACCCTGGCCCTGTGTGCCCATGCGCTCCTGGAGGCCAATACGCAGGATTCCACAGGATTGCAAATCCTGGATATCCTGGAATCCACGAAGATCGTGGAGGGGGATACCATCCACTGGACCTCCACCCAGCCAAGCATGACCTATTCAAGGGGCGGCTCCCTGACTCTGGAGACAACGGCCATGATCACCCTCGCCCTGATGAAGGCGGGCTGGAGATACCCGCAGAGCATCAACGGCGCGATCAACTACATCATCCAGCACAGGGATGCCTTCGGCAACTGGGGACAGACCCAGGCCACGGTGCTCTGCCTCCGCGTGCTCATGACGGCCATGTCGGGTCAGACCCAGGAGATGGAAGGGGATATCGTCATCGCCATCAACGGCCAGACACTGGACTATAACGACCTGCCCGTACTGAGGATCACCCCCGTGGACTCGAGCGTGGTGCGCCTCATCGACCTGAAACCTTACACTACGGAGGGTGACAACCAGGTAGGCATCAGCCTCGTCGGCGAGGGAAACCTCCTCTACCAGATCGTTGGCTCCTACTTCCTCCCCTGGCAGGGTGTCGGCATACCCACATCCCCGCAGCTCAAGATCGATCTGACCTACGACCGGCAGAACCTCACGGTGGATGACATCATCCTGTGCACCGTGACCGCCACCAACACCGTGCCCGGGAGTGTGACCCAGATGGGCATGCTGGATCTCGGCATACCTCCGGGATTCAGGATCTTCTGGGAGGATTTCGAGGCGGCGATCGAGGAGGGAAAGATCTTCAAGTACGAATCCACGAACCGGCAGCTCACCCTGTACCTGCATCCCCTCCCCTACAACGAGCCCCTCTCCATCACCTACCGGCTCCAGGCGAAATACCCGCTGAAGGTCACCACACCGAGATCCAGGGTCTACGACTACTTCAACCCGGATATAGGGAATGAAACCAGGCCCGTGATCCTCACGGTCACCGATTAACAACCGTTAGAGACACCGCAGCCTCTCTACGGATCAAGGGGGGACGGCCCTTCGGGCCGCCCCCCCTAACTTTTCGTCCTTCCTTTTTCCCCACTTTTGTCGGGGATCATCTACGCGATGAATGGCCGAAGATGACGTACGGGGACCCGGAAAATCCCCCAAAGAGGAGGGAGGGTGTTCCGAACCCGCTCAACGGATACCATTGCTGAAAACCGGAACCGAAGGGTGAAAGGGACAGGAAACCCGGCGAGCCGTACGTACCCGGTTGATAGAACTGCCCGGGAAAGGCATATCCACTGTATGGTTGACTAAGGACCCGCCCGAATTGTGAAGGGTAGTAAAAATTGCTTCCGATAAAGGGCTGCTGCAGACCCTGGCTGAATTGCCCTCCGGGAAGGCCGCCCCCTGTATAGAATAATTGCTGAAGGTATGGGTAGAATGTGCTGGATAGGAGGCCGGGAGCGAAGCCGTAGGGGCCGGACCCACCTAAGAGGCTATAATACGGATACAGGGAAAATCCCGGTACATAGGGGTTGATATAGAACCCGCCAAACGGCACAGCAGTGCCTGTCCCGGAGGAGGAGGGATTTCCCTGCTGGGTGACGCTGGTATAATCCCACAGATGGTCATCCAGTCGATCAAGGGCCAGCCTCAGATTTATCAGGCCGTATCCCAGTTTCTTTTCGCCGAACAAGGGGTCATCGATGACCGTGCTGGTTTCCCTGAGCAATTGTCTGAAGGTATGGACCGTAAAATTGGAGTCCCTCGATCGGATCAATGCAGCCAACCCGCTTACAAAGGGGACCGACAGGGAGGTCCCTGAAATCGCTTTGATGTCGGTGGAATCGGGCACCAACGATACAATGGATTCACCGGGGGCCACGACATCGATCCAGGTCCCGTATTGGGCGTTGTCACGCCGTACGATCTTATTCTGCGCATTCACCCTGATGGCCGTGGTCCCGATCACGTTGTTGTATGCCGCAGGATAGGCCTCATTCTCTTCGTCTTCGTTGTCAGCAGGCGCCACGAATATGCAATTATAGGCCTCACATGCCTCGTCGATGGCGTCCTGCATGATCTCCGATCTGCTCGGGGTGGACATGCTGAGATTGATCACGTCTGCCCCCTTGTCTACCGCATATTCGACAGCCTGCGCAATCGTCCCGGTGGTCGAGGTCCCCTGGGTGAAGGGTTTTATTTTCCCGGTTTGTTCCTCCAGATGCTCCAAATAGCTCGTCTTGATGGGCAGAATCTTACAGCGGGGGGCAATACCGGGCACCCCGATCGCATTGTGATTGGCGGCAATGATCCCGGTGATGGGGGTGCCGTGCGGTACCACGTCCCTGATGTCATGCTCGGGAGGCAGGACGCCGCCGTCCAGTTCCGCAGAGTGGACATAGATATCAAAGCAGTAGGTTTTTCCGCTGTAAAGGTAGCATTCCTCGGAGGGAGCAGCCGGATTGATGGAGGCATCGGGGGGATATCGCTTGAACAGGGCCGGGCTCACAAACCTGTTTGCGAGGTCGGGATGGTCTACATCCACCCCGGAATCGATAACGGCAACGATCACCTCCTCCGAACCCTTTTCCATATCCCAGGCCTCGTATGCCCCGATCAATGCATAGTAGTCGTAGGTCATCTGACCTATTGCCGGGTCAGGGGGAACGGCCCTCGATCGGGTTATAAACTCCTTTTCCGCGGTAACAATGGCATCATGCTTCTCTAATAACCACGCTGTTATTGCATCCAGGTCAAGGCTCCCTTCGGTTACAAACCTGACCTTGTACCACCGGGCCAGTTGGCTTTCCGGGTCCCCCCTCGCAAACAGCTTTACAATCACCACCTCTGCATCGTATCCTGCAGACTGTAGATCCTCTGTCAGATCCTGTGCCAGGGATTCGATGAAATCGCCGGCCTTCCCTTCCATAACCATGCCCCTGGATATCTTTATGTTGAGCTCATTCGGCACAAATACCTGGGCACGACCAAGCCCAAAGGAGAATAGGAGGATTGACAGAACGATTACCGGCAAAATCCTCGTCTTTCTTGAAAGACCAAAATAACTAACCATTGCCGTCCTCTCATCCGTTACAAATTGATAGTGGTCCCTGATTAACCCCTCATACATAATTATACCATGATCATCGTCTTTGTGAACTATTCACCCGGAATCGTGTCCTGAAAATACCATATATCTGCATGAAAAATTTATTGTAATGTCTTGTGCTCACCTTAATGGTATGAGAACTTTTATGAAAGTTTTCAATTAATCATTTGTTTTTACGAACTTTCATCCCTTTTTGTTATCGATAGACCATGGATGTTCAGTGGCAAATTCATATTCCCTCAGCCATGTTCTCTATCCGGTCACCTATCAGATCATGCATTCTGATTGTTATTTATCAGCATTACGGTCGCGACGGTCATTCCTCAAAAGGCAATTTGCAATTGGAATGTGTTGACGGTAATATAGACTCGTTTGTGGAAAACGGCTCTCATCATGGCATGGATCAATATTCACAGATCAGGAAGGGGCGTCACATGGATACGGTGAAGATAGGAAGGGATTTCTTCGATACGATCAACAGCATGGAACGCGAGGAATTGATAAAACTCATCAATACGGAGGTGGGAGAGGAACTTACCCAGTACCTCCAAAACTACGCCCTCCGTGTGGCCTCTATCACCGATGATATGCAGGTGTTGAAGAGGAGCTTCTCTTCCATGCTTATCCTCGGTTACCTGCTCAGGGGGAAGGTGGAGTCTGCTCGACAAAACGATGCGCCACATACCAACTGATACCCGATCATGCCGCATCCACAGTGCCCGGCGGCGTTTTTCCCCCGGGACTGATCCCCATGCCCCGGCCGAGGGCTCTACGACCGAAGCCATACGATAAGCGGTACTACATCCGGACTACCGGATGCCGGGACCGGGGGCAAGGCAACCCTTCAAAAAATCTATCTCCTGCAGCCTCATTTCAACGGATTTCACCATCTCCTGCGGCATTCCCTCCTTCATAAGGACGAGGGCATCCCTGAGGGGGGTCCGTGACCGCTCCAATTCCCCCCGGTTGAACAGGATGGTTCCCAGTTCCAGGTGCAGGCGCGCATCCTTCGGTGAATCGGCGATGGCCTCTTCATAGGCATACAGGATCTCAGGATAATCGGGATCGTGCTGCGGCCGTAAGGAAAGACCGACGCCGCATTCCTCGATCGCCTTACCAAGCATTTGTTTTCTCGATACCGTATCCGCCATCGAATTCCCCCGGGCATGTCCTGCATAGCATGCACTTAACAAGAAATGATAGGGTGCATAGAGTCCCACTATGGAACCATTGAGTTTTTCCAAAAGCCCTCGCGCCTTTTCATAATTTCCATATCCATAATAGGCCTCAGCAAGGAGGTACGAGGAGCTTATCGGATTGTCCACCCTCTCCAGTATCCTCGCAGCAGCCGTTGCCTCTTCAAACCGGCCGTTTCGCTCGTACAGGACGACGAGCCGGGTCACGACCCAGGGAAGCCCCGGCCGCATTTTGTTGAGAAGCTCGTACTGATGGAGGGCGCCCTCCGGTTCACCCTTTTCTTCGAGGCATCGCGCCAGGTAATACCGGGGCTGAGAAATGGGAAGGGTATATCCGTAGTATCCCTCCACCCCTTCATCAGCGAGGCCGCTGAATGTCCGGATCGCTTGATCATAGAGACCGGCTCGGAATAATAAATACCCAAGCATGAACCGCGCATAGGTATGATCCGGCTTGGTCCGGAGCACCTCCTCCCAGAACCGGATACCCTCCCGGCAGGCCCGTGAGGCGCCTCCGAGAAAACGGGCGGGGACCCGTGAGTCGTTGAATGGATTGAGGGCAAAGGCCACCTGAAATGCCGTGCGGGCACTTTTGCACTCCTGCCTGTTGAGCAGATCGAAGGCATTGCGCGCAGAGGTGCGGGCGTCACGGTCGACATCGAGCAGCAAGGTGAAATGCTCAACGGAGCCGGAGGGATGATTGACTCCCATAAAAATCAACACCAGCAGCAGTGCCCCTCCCAAAAACACCATCAGAGGGGAGATATGCCGAAGTGTGTCCCTGACGCTTGTCGTGAGGGACTTCCCCTTGAACAGGGACATCGAGGATGATCCGAGGCTATAGATAAGCCCGACGAGATACACCGCCCCTTCGTGGAGTGCATAGGCTGCAAAGGGGATCATAAAGGGAATTGCCGGAAGTCGCTGCCGGGAGGAGACAACAAAGAGGATGTTGAAAAAAAGGTAATTTCCCACCGCTGCGTACAAGAGCAGGTATCGCATGAATCCCCTGACACACAGGATCATTCCCAGAATCGCAAGGGGTATGACGAGGCCGAAGGTAAGCAAGGGAAATCGGCCGATCTCCCGGTCCAGGTAGAATACATTCCGAATGTCGTGGATTTCATAACGACTCCAGAAAAAGCGAAACTTCTGCAGAATGAGCCTCAGGTAATGGAGGGGAAACTCGGCGATAAAGTGCAGCGACCGTTCACACCAGAATGAGTTCGCCGGCAGCGGCGCATCCGAGGTCACCTCCGAGGTTACCACGGCCCCCTGAGCAAAATAGGGATAGAGATGAGGGGCAAAATCGGGCATCTGTTCGGTGTTGATCCCCGGCTCCCTTTCCACCTCCTTCAACAGATAGGGATGGGCGCCGTAAAACCCTCGGGCCATGGGATTGTTTCCCTGGTAAAATACCTGCTCCGGACTCATTACGAATTGTAACCTGCCCTGGGAATGGTGGAAATTCCGGGCGAGAAGCGGGATCATAACGATGCAGAAGCCTGCCGCCACAAAGAAAAGGGCGTTGCCGATCCGAAGGGGCCTTTTAAATCCGATATAGATGATCCATACAACCACGCCGCACAACAAGATAGGGATGTTGGGACGGGTGGCCACCGACAATCCCAGGCCGATGCCGGGCAAAAGCCACAGCAGGGAGTTACGCCGGAAGACGGATTTCCCGGTGTATCCCTGGAGCGGGATGAGGCAGGGCCTCCCGTATTCAGAAAAGACACTTTTTTCGGCGCAATACAGGAGCAGATAGACGGAGAGCAGATTAAGGAAGATCACAACCGTCACCGGCGCCAAAACGTCTTCATACAGGATAAAGGGCTTATAGAACAGGGCGATCAGCCCGGCAATAACCGCAACGCGGGGATGAAAAAGGTAGGTGCAGATCATATAGATGAGGACGCAACCGAAGGCCCCTATGACCATCTGCAGGAGTATGTAATAGAAGTAGCTATTGGAGAGGACACGGTACAAAATGGTTATGAAACCGGTGTAGAGGGGGCTGAGGTTCAGAATCCTCGTGCCGATCGGGATGTCGGAAACGAGTTTATGCGCGACCCAGGGGTATTTGGAGAAGATGAGATAATTGTGTGACAATCGATCGAATAGCTGGGGGTGAAAGGTGGTGCTCACCAGAAAGAAACGCACCAGAAACGCGCTTATGAAAATGGCAAACGCACACCAATCCCATGATCCTGAGGAAGGATGCCCCATGTCGTCAAACGTGCGTATGGAAGACTCCTCTCCTATCCTTTTGATTGATCAAGCGATTCCATCTCAAGAAACCATGCGAAGAACCCTTGACGCCGTTTGGCGCACAAGGCATAGTGTACCGTAACCACGCAAGCAGTATAGGAGAACCCTGCCTGCGGCCGGACACATGTGCCTTGAATAGAATATGTGTATATATGGTTACATCACAAATGTCAATGCTCAAACCCACACCCAAAACTCTGTCAGGCTGAGCGTAGCGAAGCACTATGCTCCCCTTTGCATTCACCAAACGGGCCCCCCTATCCGAGTAAAACCATAGTCCTCCATCATGATGCAGCGACAAAATAAAAAACGAGAATAAGGAAATCCCATTTTCAATAGTCTAATATATGTTAGAAAGGGGGGATACGCTATGAACCTTAAAAAGTCGTTGTGCGTACTCGTTGTAGTGTGTGCAGTATTGATGTTTATCGTTTCTGTTGCTCCTGTTCGATCCGAGGTTGATACGGAGGATGACGAGACCAGAACCGCTCAATTCCTTCCATACGGGACGTACGGATTATACGGCTCACCCTATGCAAGCCCCTATGGCCTGCAGTATCCGCCGTATGCCGCCTATGGGGGACTATACCCTTATGGGGGGATTCTTCCCTATGGGGGCATTCTTCCCTATGCGTCCTATGGGTCCTATGGATTGGGAATGAGTCCCTTCGGGGCACAAAACATCTATTACCCTATACCCCTTCAAGGGACGGGCTATGTATTTCAGGCTCCGTATCTACAAATAGCACCGTACCTTGGGGCGACGACATTCTGGCAGAACCAGTTTCCGAATGCGGATTGGAGCAATGTACTTGCGGCACAGTTTCTTGGTCTCATCGATCTTTCCGGAATGCCTCGTCTATTCTAAAATCCGGAAACCCGTCAAGAATGCAGGCACCTGTCATTCTTGACGGGTTTTTTCTTTCTGCAGCCGTATCCTGGCCGGACGCGGCCCTTGCGATCATTATTCCTTCGAGTGACAATCATTGCAGATGGTCGGACCTGAAGGATTCCCCTCGGTCTTCGTTTGCCTGTGACAATCAACGCAGCTCCTGCTCACCGTCTCCGCCTTGGCATGGAATGCGGCATAAAAGGAGTCGGTACCGCTTTTCGTTGCGGTGTTTGCATGGCACCCCTCCATCGAGCAGTTCCCAACGGTCAACGTCTCGAAGACCTTGTGATGGCATACGGTGCAGTCATGAGAGCTGTGTGTCTGGTGAGGAAAGGCCGCCTGCTCCTTTGTCATGTTTGTACCTTCAGGGACCGTGACCAGCACCTTTTCCGGGATCTTCACCACACGGGCACCGGGTTCCTGGGCGCCGCCCGGATCGGGCGCCAATGCAATAAATAGCATGGCGATAAAGGTGATGATCATCCATACCATGACACCATATCCGAGTCCCTTTCTCATCATTGACATCCCCCTTCTGTTCACTGAGTTAGAGGTTTTCACCCCGCTTACCTTCCTTGAGAGAGATTTTCCCGCCCGCCCCTTCTGTGACGGCCCTTGCAGAAAGATATTCGCAGGCATATGTTACATGGTCTGCACATATGATTATATGGATTCAAAAATTGTGCCAAAACAAGGGGAAATGCCGCCTTCTCCCCTGCGCTCAACCTGACTCCGTTGCCTACCATCTCGAGATCCGCTTTTTCCACACTTCATTCATAAGCGCACCTTCCTCCGTTCCCCATTTTCGATGCAACCGCCGGCCAGGTCTCGCCTGTTTTCAAGGACTACAACCGTTCAACCGTTCCTCTATGAAAATATTGTAACCGTTCACCGCATTTCCATATTCTCATGCAGGAGCGGAAGGCGACGTGGCAATCTTAAAACGACATTGCTTCGCTTTGCTCGCAATGACTTGCAATCTGAAATAGTGTGAACGGTCACAAAATATTAACACATAGGCGCCTGTTCGGCCATAGGAGGCGCCGTGCTGTGTTTTTATCCCGGGTTGAATCATCTGGACGGATATAGGGCTGAGCAAAGGTTTATTCGCAAGGTCGAATAGAGCAGGTGAACGATTTGCGTGTGATCGAAAATCGAACCATACACCCTGTCCCTCTCTATTGCAAGGGAAACCCGGTTGCATATATGATTGAAGGGTGATGCAGGTATTGCAGCGATCCGCCGCAATCCGCATAAACGATGAATGGCCTCAGAGAAAGGAGAACCGATGATACCGCAAAAGGGAGGAGGGTCCCGGAAGGGGCGCATCATCCGCATCATTGCCTATTCATTGCTCGCTGCCGGTGTTTGTCTTTTCCTGCTCGCCGCCGTCACCCCCACCCTCCTTTCCCTCCGCCCTGTTCGCGGGGTAGTTCTTTCCATGGCCCAGGATGCCATCGAAGGCTCTCTGAATATTCAATCATGGTCCCTGGGGTGGTTTTCAGGCATCCAGGTGGAGGGCATCGAGTTTGATGACGGAAGGGGAACGACGGTGCGGGCGGCCCGAATGTCCATGTCCTCGGGACTCATTCGCCTATTGTGGAGCCCCAGGGACCTGGGCACCGTTCTCCTGATCGAACCCGATGCATCGGTACTGCTCCAAGGGCCCTCCGCCGAAAAGGAGGTCCACCGGAAGCCCCCCGGAGGTCTCCCTTTGGGCGGGCGTATAAAGGGGTTGTTCGTCATCCGTGACGGAAGGGTCGAGACAAGGACAGAGGGCGGGAAAAATCCCCTGCTGCTTGAAAAGATCAACGTGGACCTGGCGGTCAATGACCTGGACAAACCCATCACCCTCGATTTTACTGCAATGCAGGGGGGAACCAGCGGGCAGGTCCATGGAAATGCCGTGGCCGGGATATTCGCAACGGATGGATTTGACCCCAACAGGGCGCAGGGCAAGATCCGCATCGACCTGTCCGCATTCGACCTGGGGCCGGCAAGCGAGGTGGCCGGGTTCTTTGCACCCCTGCCGCAGATAAACGGAACAGTGGATTGCACCGTGTCCGCCGCAATCGAGGGGCTCGAACAGGTCTCCCTGGACGGCCGCATACACCTTGCATCCCTGAACATGACCGGGGGCCCCCTGGGGGATGACACCCCCTCCTTCGATTCCATGCAGATCAATTTCAACGTGCTCAGGGATGGCCGAAACGTCCTGGTGAAGGGCTTCAACCTCGACGCCCCCTTTGCACATATCACGGCCGCAGGCGATCTCCGCGATGAAGGAGCGGCATATCCTGCAGGCACGGTTTCCGCCAAGGGGAACCTGGATATCGCGCGCATCCTTTCGGAGATCCCCCGGACCCTCAAGATAAAGAAGGGGATGCGCATGTCGAGCGGTGACCTCGACTTCACCACCGAGGCTTCCTCCTCCGGAGAAAAAATGGACCTTTCCGCGGATGCGGAGGTCTCGAACATACAAGGGATACAGGGGCAAAAGACCTTCACCATCGAGGCACCCATCACCCTCTCCGCAAAGGCGGCAATGACGAGACAGGGGCCAATGCTTGAACGTATGACCCTTGCCTCGTCCTTTGCGAATATGAGCGGCCAGGGGGACCCAAACGATGCGCAGGCGAGCATTGCGATCGACCTGGATACCCTCACGAGGGAGCTGGGAGCATTCGTCGACCTTGGGGCATTTCGCGCATCAGGCTCCACAAACGCACACCTGCGCATGCAGGGTACGGGCAGGTACAACAAGACGTGCAGCGTCACCATGCTCTGCAAGAACCTCTCCCTCAAGGGAATCACCCCGAAACCGATTCGGCAGGATTCGGTTCAGGCAGACCTCTCGTTCCGGCTCGCCTTTACCGAGAGTGGTATGTTCATGGAGGAGGTTCATGACCTCAGCCTCAGGGTTGCTTCATCCGCTCTTTCGGCGGACATATTTGGAGACCGCCTTGCGATCACGGAAATGGGCCCATTGCTTCATAACGCCCGGGCACGAATGACGCTTGATATAGGGGAGGCGGCACACATAGCCGGGAACATCGGTCTCATGAAATCCGACGTCGATGCAAGGGGGACACTGCAATTTGAGTGCGTCGCCGGCATTTCAGCAAAGGATAGTATCAATGTGTCATCGGTTGCTGCGGACATAACAAACCTTCTCCTTGTTTCCGGCGCCACGGGAATATCGGAGCCCTCCGTCACACTGAGGACCAAGGCCACGATCAACCCCTCCACCCGTGAGGCCACAATCCGGGACCTGACTGTGCGCCTTTCTGCAGGAACGCTCACCGTCCCGGAGGCGGAGATCCGGGATTGGAAGGCGCTGCCTTCCGGTTTAACGGGTGAGGCGTTGGCAGAGTTCAGCCTTGGCCCCCTCGTGTCCAGGTTCTTCTCACCCTCACCCCTACCAAAGGGGTCCTCCCTCTCGGGAAATATGACCTGCACCATCAAGGCCGCCCCGGAGGGGCCGCTGCAGCGCGTGGAGATCGCGTCGGAGTTCTCGAACATACGATTCATCACCGCTGACAAACGGGTGATCCAGGAGGAATCGGCACAGGTAGGCCTGATTGCCGGGCTCAACGAAGCAGCGGACAACCTGATACTCGATGCCATCCGGATACAGACCCGCCCCCTGCAGATAACCGGCTCCGGGAAACTGACCGGCCTGGACACCACGAGGGACCTATCAATGAGCGGGCAACTGGGGTGCGATTTTGCGCGCATGGGGGAGATCCTGGCCGCGCTATCCGATATACGCCTGGACATCGAGGGAACAAGCAACCGAAAATTTACCGCGGAAACCTCCCTTGCCGGAAAGACCTGGACCGATATCCTCAAAATGACGCGCGCCTCAGCCGGCCTCCGGATCGAACGGCTCAAGGCGTTCGGCATCGAGGCCCGCGATATGCAGGCACAGCTTTACGCCGAGGATTCCACGGCCCGGGTGGACCTCTCCACGAAGGTCAACGAAGGGGATCTTGCCGTTGTCCCTATTCTGGACCTCAGGGGTGAGAAACCCGTCCTGTTCGTAGCGAAGGATTCGAAGGTCCTTCAGAACGTGAGCCTTACGGATGAGATGGCCACCGAACTCCTTGCCCTGGTCCACCCCGTGTTTCGCGGGTGCGCGATCATGGGGGGGCGGTTGGGCCTGCTGCTCAAACAGTGCAGGGTCCCCCTGGACAAGAACATGAAGCGGGACATGATGATCATCGGTGATATGGAGCTGAAGGGGGTGGAACTGGTGCCCTCCGGACTCCTGGGATCGCTCCTTGAAATCATCAGGCTGGAGCCGTCACCTGCGCGCATCCCGGATCAGACGATTTCCTTCATCTGCACAGACGGGCGTATACGGCCGTCACCGTTGACCATCCGATCAAGCGGCTATGAAATCATCCTCTCCGGCTCGGTAACCCTTGATGGGATCGTCGACTACGTGGCGGAGGTGCCGGTGACCGAAAAAATGGTGAGCCAGGATGTCTACAAATACGTCAAGGATTCTCGGCTGAAGGTATCGATCGAGGGCCCGGCGGCAAGGCCCCGAATATCGAAAAAATCCCTGGATGAAACCCTGAGCGGTCTGGTGAAGGATGCGGCACGGAATCTGATCAAGGAAAAGGGCACGGAGATGCTCAAACAGTTGTTCAAGAGCCGGTAGCAGGGACCTGCTGCCGCTCCTTGATGGCATTCAAGGCCCTTTCCGCCTCCTCCCGCACGGTGTCCAGCTTGGTGCGCACCATCTGCTCAAGCAGGCCCAGGGATTTGGACGTGCCCACGGCCCCCAGGGTAGCGCAGATCGCCGCGACGATCCCCCGGGACCTGCCGAACCTCATCCGGAAAAACCTGGTGAGCACATTGCCGCGATGCCTCCTGAGCGCCGTGAAAAGCGCCTCTTCCAGGTCCCGGTTTCCGCCAAGCTTGACGTTGCCCAGGGCGCCGAGGGTCTGGCATACATCCTTCTGGAGGGCCTCCATCGCTTCGGTGCCGTTGTCCATCATGAGAATGTCGAGCAGGGCGGGGACTGCATTTGGGCTTTTGGTCATCCGCACGCACCACACCGCCCTTCTTCGCACCCGGTCATCCTTGTGTTTCAGGGCCTCGATCACCTCGACATCCGCCTGTGAACAGCCAAGTTGTCCGACCAGGGTCAAGGCCTCTTCCTGCACCCTCGGATCGCTATGTATGAGGCAGCCCTTCATGAAATCGAGCAATTCCTGTGAAAAGGAAGGGGCATCGATCTCCTTGGCGATATCCACGCACGCAGCAAGTATTGTCTTGAGCAGCGATTCGGGAATCGCCCCCTCTTTGAATTTCAATACCAGGGAATCGAGCGCATCCGGACCGAAGGGGACCAGTGCGTCGCAGGCATTCTTGAGCACCCACTGATCCCTGCTCGAGGTGATCACCTCGAGAAGTATCTCCTTGCCCGGGTTGCCCAATGCAACCAGAATCCGGTTTATTTCCATGCGCTTCGGTTTGTCCGCCGCAATATAGGCCTGTTGAAACCCCAGGGCGGTGATCCGCGCCCCGATCTCCTTCAATGCCTCAGCCGCCCATTCCGAACGGACGGTGCCTTCGGCGCGATGATTGTTCAAGGCATCAAGGATGAGCTGTAACTCCTTATACCTTTCCATTTTCACCAGATCAGGGGTGATTGCCTTGAATATCTGCCTGTATTGGTCGTATACGTCAGGGGTTTGGGTGTTGTTAAAATGCTGGATACAGCTTTCGGCGGCACCCAGGAATTTTGCCAGGATCTTTTCGATCTTGAATCGTAACTGCAGATGCTTTGGAAGTTCCTCAAGCCCGATTATCTGGCCCTCGTAGAGACTCTTCAAAAGGGCGCCGGTCTTTTCGCCGTCGTCATGTTCGGGGATCCGGAAACAGAGCCTCTTGATGATCGATCGGGCCCGGGAGCCCTGGGAAAGGGACGCACCTTCCGCATTATCACCATTCTGCCGGAGGATCTCCAGGCATACCTCCGAGATCAGGGATTCGGGTATATTGTCGATGATCTCCGGTTCGATCTCATCAAGCGATATCTGCTCGCCGGCGAGAAGATCGGCATTCATTATGAACTCGGCAAGCAACGACGGCCTCACGATCGGCCTGATGATTTCCTTGATGAGCTGTTTTCGTATGTTCAGGAATTCCTCGGGGGCCATCTTCCGGAGTATGGGAATGATCGTTATATCCTTCTTGAAACGTGATATGGTCAACCACACCTGCCAGTGGAGGTTACGGTCCGCACCTACCACATCCTGATCAAAGAGATAGGAGACATGGGTTATGGACTTCTCGCTCAGGGAATGGGTGAAATGGTCCATGGATTCATGGAGTTCCTTGATATCGTCCATGCTGGTATGGCTGAGGATCTCCATAAAGGCTATGAATTCCTCCTCGGTGATCTCCTTTTTCAAGGTGAGGCTCACCAGGTTTTTTCTGCCCATGAATTCGGTGATTTTTGAAGAGAATACCCCTGCATTCGCCCCGGGAATGAGGTCATGCATCCTGAGCGGTTCGTCGACGATCCCCATGAGGAGGATCTCCTTCCCGGTTTCGGTCTGTTGCACCACGAAGGTCAGATCGTACCGGTTGGCAAAGAAATGGTTGAATTTCTCGGATAGACCTGTCTTTATCTTGGAGGACTCGGGGTGCGCCGGATCGTAATACCCGATCCGGAGAAGCGACTGGATCAATTTGCTCAGAAAGTCGCCAAGCTCCACCCTCTTTTCCAGGACCACACGTTTTGATTCTGCCTGTGTCTCCATGTATGACCTCCCGATATATGTCTCTGGTATATTTTTCGGAAAAAATGACCGAGATGGCCGGGCGATGATCGTTATCCGTATCAAGCGATGTTATCCGGCATTATTGCAGAGCAAGGTGATGAAACAACGATGTTTAACCGGATCGACAAAAAGAAAGGGATACGATTATAATTTAATTAAGTCATGAAGAAAAACGCGGATGTTCGATGGTGAAAATCCTTCGCGACCAGACAAAATGTGCCGTGTAACAGCCGGAAAGCCAGTGCCTTAATCCTTGTCAACGTTCTCAGCAGGGGGAAGCGGCAGCCGTCAGGACATTACTATAGCGGCATGGACCGCAAGGCCGCGATGCGATCGAGGACCGGCGGATGGGTATAGCGCAGCACCACGTTCAATGGATGAGGGGTGAGATTTCCGAGGTTGGAAACCGCAAGGTTTTTCAGGGCCGAAACGATTCCCTCTATGGAACCGGTGGTTTGTGCAGCGAACGTATCCGCCTCCAACTCATGTTTGCGGGAAATATGGTTCATCAGAACTGAAATTACAAACTCCACCGGAAGATAGAGAAATGCAAAAAAGACGAACCCGGCATACACGGATGTCCGCTGCACCCCGAATGCCTGGAAGAGCCTCAGGTTATCCATAAAAATGGAGAGCAGGTACAAAAATACGCCGGTGTGGAGGATGGCCCACACCATCCCCTTGACCACGTGCCGTTTCTTGTAGTGGCCCACCTCGTGCGCGATAACGGCAACGATCTCCTCGGGGGAATGCCGGTTGAGCAGGGTGTCGAAGAGCGCAATCCTCTTTTTATAGAGCCCGCTGAAATAGGCGTTGGAGTGCGCCGACCGCCGGGATCCGTCCATCACGCTGATCTCCTTGAGAGGAAAACGGACCCGTGCGGCGTACCGTTCAATGTCCCCCTTGAGCCCGCCCTCTTCAAGCGGGATAAAATCGTTGAACAGGGGTGCGATGACCATTGTATACAGGGGTTGGGCAATAAGTATGAAAATGGACACAAAGGCCCATACATAAAGCCATGCAAGGGAGCCGGCCCGTTCAAAGATGAACTGCATTCCTCCCAGGATGATTGAACCCAGGATGCATACGAGGAGGTACATCTTGGCCTTGTCGATAAAGAAGGTCCTGAGGGTCATGGTGTTGAATCCGAACCGTTCTTCGATCACGAAATGATTGTAGAGAGAGAACGGGATAGAGAAGACCTCGTAGATGAGAAAGAGGATCCCGAAGAAGATGAGACCTGCGATCGTAGTCGGGACGTCAAGCCCCCGGACGAACCGGTCCACGTAACTGAATCCGCCCGCCAGGATGAAGGTCAGCACAAAAACGAGGCTGAATGCCGATGAAATGCAGTCGAATTGCGCCTTGCTTCTGGTATATTGCTGGGACCTGGCATAGCGCTCGGGCTCATACATGCCCTTGAATTCATCGGGCAGGGTCATATCAAGGGATCTGATGCACAGAAAATCCCCGATGCACTCAACGACAAACCCGGCAACAAGGGCAGCCAGAATGATTATGAGATATATGTTCATTGGGTAACCGCGAAACCGTTTCGTCTTTCCTGTATGACGGCATATCGATTCCGTTTATTATGATAGCATAGTCCTCCCCTGTTGTCTCCCCTTGCCGCATCGAGGACAACCGTTTACATCGTACACTGCCGGAAAATCGGCCTTTTCACCGCAAAGGACACGGAGTCTACAAAAAAGATCAACAGTCGCCCTCTCTTCTTTGTGAATCCTGCGGTGTATTTCAAAATCGCGCATTATGGCCGTATGAAGCATGATGAACTGCGCCATGGACTGAAGGCAGGCGTGTACGCAAGGCGCATACACAAAAAATCGTAACGATAGGGTGCCTTTTGGGGTCTATGAGGGTACTTTACGGCCAGGGGGGATGATAGCCTGCTATAGTGCGGAATTTGCCTTTCCTGCATTGTTTGACCTATAATAGCACTGTTGTTCTCTCACAACACATATCCCTTGCCCCCCCGCAACAATTACCAGCATCCGGATTGTTTATCAAGGAGGTTCCATCGCATACACTAAGTCATGCATGTCTTATTGATCTCTTTTATTCGTATCTGTCATCACATCCGAGCATTTCACCGCATAAGGAGGATACACCATGAAAACGGCAGCCATACGCACGCGTATCGTCATCCTTGGTCTCATCATCGTTTCGTTTCTTTTTCAGGCCAATGCAGCGCCTGCCGGCACCCATGGAATCGGGCATTCCTGCTCCAGCACCATGGAATGCTCGCCCGGGGCTTACTGCAAAAAGGACCCGGGAGACTGCCAGGGCGAAGGTGAATGCGAGCGACGGCCCTTTTACTGTCCCCAGGTATGGGCACCGGTATGCGGATGCGACGGCAAGACCTATCCCAACGAATGTGAAGCGTCCCGCAAGGGCATCAATGTGCAGTCACAGGGTGCATGCCAGCCCGGACAGACCCAGTGCACGGACAACGGCGACTGTGCATTGAATGACTATTGCCGGAAACAGATCGGGGTATGCGAAGCAGGCGCCGGGACCTGCGCGCCCAGGCCGGAGGTCTGTGCCCAGATATGGGACCCGGTATGCGGATGCGACGGCAAGACCTATCCCAACGAATGCACGGCTGCGACCTACGGGATCAATGTGCGATCACAAGGTGCATGCCAGCCGGGGCAGACCCAGTGTACGAACAACAGCGGTTGCCAGCCGAATGAATACTGCCGGAAGCAAACCGGGGTATGCGAGGCAGGCGCCGGGACCTGCGCGCCCAGGCCGGAGGTCTGTGCCCAGGTATGGGACCCGGTATGCGGATGCGATGGGCAGACCTATCCCAATGCCTGCGAGGCGGCAACCCGGGGCATCAATCTCGCCACCGAATCGGCCTGCACCCCGGGGCAGATACCCTGTACCACCAACAGCGCCTGTCCGCCCGACTCCTATTGTGACAAGCCGATCGGCCAGTGTAATGCGGCCGGGACCTGCGCGCCCAGGCCGGAGGTCTGTGCACAGATATGGGACCCGGTGTGCGGATGCGACGGCACAACCTATCCCAATGAGTGCACGGCTGCCTCAAACGGCGTCAGCGTCTATCAGGAAGGCGAATGCGAGCCGGGAATCACCCCATGTACGGGCAACAGCCAATGCCCATCCGGATCGTTCTGCAAAAAGGCGGCCGGGGATTGCACGGGAAGCGGGGAATGCGCCCCCGCACCCCAGACCTGCCCGGAAATCTACGCACCGGTATGCGGGTGCGACGGCAAAACCTACTCGAGCGAATGCGTGGCAGCCGGAAACGGCATCAACGTGGACTATGCAGGGGAATGCACCCCCGGAGGCATAGAATGCACCGCAGATGCCGAATGTGGAACGGACGAATACTGTCAAAAGGCCACCGGGGATTGTAACGGGAACGGGGTGTGCGCTGTGGTTCCGGAGGGATGCCCCGATGTATGGGCCCCGGTGTGCGGGTGCGACGGCAAGACCTATCCCAATGACTGCGCCGCCGCCCTGGAGGGGATTAATGTCAATTACACCGGCGAATGCCAGGGAACCGGTCCCCAGTGTTCGGACAGCAGCATTTGCCCTGCAGGGACCACCTGCCAGAAGAGCCCTGGACAGTGCTCTGGGATGGGGGTCTGCGCACCACCGCCGACGTCCTGCCCTGACGTATGGGCTCCGGTGTGCAGTTGCGACGGCAAGACCTATCCCAGCGGATGTGTTGCTACCTCCCAGGGGAAAAACATCGCCTATACCGGGGTGTGTCAGGCAAGCGACGTCACCTGTTCCGATAACAGTGCATGCCCTGCAGGTGAGTATTGCCGGAAGGACTCCGGGGAGTGTAGTACTGCACAGGGGGCATGCGCCCCCCGTCCCGAGACGTGCCCGGACATATGGGAACCGGTCTGCGGATGCGACGGTCAGACCTATCCCAACTCGTGCGAGGCGGCAGCCCAGGGGGTCAATGTGGACTATACCGGCCAATGCCCCGGAGGAAGCCTTTTTTGCTCCACCAACAACGATTGCTCACCCTTTGCCTATTGTCAGAAGGACCCGGGGAAGTGCACCGGCCTGGGCACGTGTGCGCCGCGTCCCGAGTTCTGCATCCAGGTCTATGACCCCGTGTGCGGGTGCGACGGAAAGACCTATTCCAATGAATGCGTGGCAGCTTCAAGCGGTGTGAGCGTCGACTATGAAGGCGCCTGCAAATCCACGCCCTCCCCCAGCCCCCAGCCCTCCCCCTTCCCGTTTCCCGGTTCCCTCTTCGGCGGGTACCCCATCGGGGGATTCCCCGGCGGGTTCCCTGGCGGAGGGTACTATGGCGGGGGATATCCCTATGGCGGCTCCTACGGGGGAGGATTCCCCTACGGCGGCATCATCGGGGGCCTTATCGGCGGATTCCCGTACGGCGGCATCGGCGGGGGCCTCATCGGCGGATTCCCGTACGGGGGCTATTCATTCGGAGGATTTGCAGGAAGCAGGTATCCGTACGGTGGTCTTTCCGGCACCACCTACCCCTATGGAGGGTTTTCCGGGACCACATTCCCGTCCGGGGGATTTTCGGGGACCACCTACCCCTACGGAGGATTTTCCGGAACCACTTACCCCTACGGCGGGTTCACGGGTGGCTCCTTCCCCTTGGGCGGCTACTTCAGTGGGGGCTTCTTCGGATTCAACAGGGGATTCACCTCCTATCCGTTCAGCTACCCCTACTCGCAGCAATAAGTAGTGTGACCTTCAATGGATTTTTAGGGAAAATCGCTATAATTTAGATCATTGGCTGATTTTGGGCGAGGTAACATGGCGAGGTAACATGGTTGACGCCTTGTACAATGTGATGCATACTGTGATGTATAAGGTATGAATTTTTGAAAGGAGACCGCTACATGGCACAGATGATCCGGAAGCAGGTTTATATTGAACAAAGACAGGATGCAATACTAAAAAGGCTCGCCCATGTAAGAGGCGCGACCGAAGCCGAAATCATTCGAAAGGCAATCCAAAGAGAGGCCAATGCGGTTGTTGAGGGAGAAGGAAGTCCTGATCCCCAAGCATGGGGAGCTGTGCGCGACTTCATACTCACACTCATTGCGAAAGGAAGCGCAGCCGGGGGAAGAAAATGGAAGCGGCAGGATATCTATGAGGAAAGATTGAAACGAGATGGCCGTTAAATATCTTATTGACACCAATGTGCTCGTCCACGCCATGACCGATCGGAACCAGAAAAGCAGCGAAAGGCATTTGAAGTCATGGAGCGGCTGTATACCCTTGGTTCTGCAGCACTGACAACACAAATTCTCGCTGAGTTCTTTACCATTGTCACTCGCAAATTGAGTAATCCTTTAACGATAGAGGAATCCACGCGTCAGGTTGAGCTGTTGGCCCGTGTGTGGCCGGTTTTCGATGTGACAGCCTTCACCGTCATTGAGGCAATTCGAGGAGTCCAATCCCACCAGATGCCCTACTGGGACTCCCAAATATGGGCATCTGCGCCATTAAATCAGATACCGATTATCTTGTCCGAAGATTTTAGTGCCGGAAGGGTGATCGAGGGAGTTCGCTTCATAAATCCCTTTATCCAGGAAATTGAATAAGTATTTATAGGAAATAGTCCTTCTCCAGGCTCTCGTTGCACCACTTTTGAATGACCTCCAGGATCGGATCGGGATTGAAATCCTCGTATCTTCCCAGGAGACATATATTCCCCGTCACCGGCTTGAAAAACATGTCAATGTAGGGGATGATGATGTGCGGAGGAAGTGCCTCCAGGAAAACGCATTTCTGCGCGCCGAAGTAATGCCCCAGGATCAATGCCGCATCGTTGAAATCCCCGCCGTTTGACAGGATTGTTTCCTTATTCTCCCCCTCAATGGATTGATCATGATGCGAGCTGCATGACAGGAGTCGTGCATGACATAGTGGCATTGTCAGCAGGTGCGTGGACGACGAGGAAGCGGAAACATGTGATACATCACTGCAACGCCTTCACAACAGTATAATAATTTTATATCGGGGCGCATCCCGCGCTCGATCATCATTGTAGAGACCTCGGTATGCGAGGCTCCGGTCCCGTATGGCTGTAATCCGGAGATGGGGCACAAGGACGCATGGGATTGCCGGGGGCGCCGGCCGTGCCGGATACCCCCTTACAACAAGGGCACGCATGTACAGGCGTGTTTCTCTGAGCGACAGGGTGCTTGGCCGCAAACGTACTGGCCTTGCGTATTCATGGCACACGATTCTGCGCACGCCGATAGCGCCCTGGAACCCGAGCGTCACCCATTGCAGCATGGTCCGTTTCCCCTTCAGGGGGGGAAGTGGCCTGAAGGCCACTTCCTTATACGGTCTCATGCCATACGTTGTCTCGGATTGCGTAACTACAGAAGCGGCAGTCCCCACACCTCAGCAGGGGTCAGGAAGCTCGAGAACGAGTAATTGTAAATGGACGGCGGATAGAGAATGGCGTACGTGGTATTGGCTGCGTTGAAAAAGAGCCCGAAGTCATCCAATTCCGTGGGAGGCAACAGTTCGAAACCTGCGGGCAGGGTAGTAGGCACGGGCGCACCGGTTACAGGATCACTGAGATACGAGGGAGGCCATGGATTGAACCCATAGTACGGTGCAAAATAGGTAAGGCCCCCGCCCAGGACAGAGGGAATATTATACAGGAGCCACGGGAAGCTCTGCGCCGGGTCCCATACCAGTGCAGGTTGTACCGGGAGTATTGTGTTATTGGAGATCTGTGTCAGCAAGGGCGTGGCCAGCCCCGTACCCGGATCCACCGGAGAGAGCGCAGGCGACCACAAAGGCCACAGGAGATTGTATGGTGGCAGCGCTTGCCAATATTGAGCCCGAGCCATTGATGCATTGACGAAGATAAAGGCGGCAAGCAGTACCAGACCCGTAATTGCCAGCCACACAAACCTTTTTTCCTTCATCATACCCTTTCCTCCTCATAGCACGAAGGACAGTCCAAAAAAACACTGGACGAATGAATGATAAAGACACGCTACATGTATGCACCCCCTTCCCTTCTCTGGTCTCTTGTATGAAACAGAGCATGAATGGTGCCAATGGTATTTGATTGATCCTGGGCCTCCGTGAACATTGGAAGGGTACGTCCACCCTGTGATTTCCAGACAGTGAATATATGGTGCATGGTTACGAAGGGGGGATGGTGCGGATAGAAATTACGAATGATTCATAATTTTTTCCCCGTTCCCAGCCATCCCTTTTCAAGGGGATCTGGGGGCACCCGTCCCTGCCGCTCTAGCCGGTAGCAGCAAAATGCGTTCTCTGCATCGGAGCCGCTGAGGGCGAGGGGAAGATTCGGGCATCCACCCCTGCATTGGAGGTTATGGGGGCAGGTGCGGCAGAATCCCTGGAGCATTGCCGGATGAAACAGGCGGGTACGCCAAAAGCGCCCGTGGTCCTGCCAGATCGCATGCAGGGACTCCATTCTGAGATCCCCCACCATCCTTGAATCGGGAAGGGAAAGACAGGGTTTTATCTGACCGGTGCTGCATATGCCCAGGGTGGCGATTCCTGCCGCGCACCCGGACCATACGGGCAGTTCGGTATACCCGGTAAGCCGCCCCGAAAAATACCCGAAGCAGTGACTCCCGGCAACCGGAAGGTCATCCACCCCATACGCAGCCCGGCTTTTCGAAATGAACTCGGCAACCTGGTAGACCTGCTCGGGGCTCAGGTTCCATTCATCCGACCATCGCCTGCCGTGCGCAGCCACTGCCTGCAGTTGCCACGTGATATTCCGTCCGGCCAGGAGATCCCGGAGCTCCACAAGCTCGCCGAGATTCAGAACGGAGACGGAGGTAATGGCCCCTGTTTCAAAACCTGCATCCCTCAGCAACCACAGGGCGTTAAGCGCACGCTGGTGGGAGCCCGCTCGTCCCCGAATCCGATCGTGAATCTTCGCCGTTGCCCCGTCCAGGCTGACCCCGATCCGGCTCAACCGGCTGAGGTCCTGCAATCGCCGTATCACCGGCGGTTCAATGAGCCATCCATTGGTGATGATCACCAGGTCCATACCAAGATCGCAGATAGCCGAGGCGACGTCGAACCATCCAGGGGCGAGAAGGGGTTCGCCGCCCAGGATACATACCTCCCGGCAGCCCAGGGAGGCCAACTGCTCCATGACCCCGATCCACTCGGCGGTGTCGAGCTCGCCCGGACGTGGATCTCCTGCGGTGGAACCGCAATGAAGGCAACGCAGGTTGCATCGCAGGGTAAGCTCTACGTTCACGAACCAAAGGGGAGGGATAGTATTCTGCATTATACCCGTTTTCTCACACATTCACCGGCTGCACCCTGTGAAAAACCTGCCGGCAGTCTCCTGTGATACGGGATTGCGCCTGTACAAGGGCATGCACACCTATGCCTTCAGATGGGACCGTTTTACCAGTCCGTAGAGGGTGCCGGCCGGATACGGACTTGACGATCCCGATCCCGGGTAGATCCCCGGGTAGTTCCCTTGATACCCCCACGGGGAGCTCCACGGGGAGGACCATAGATTTCCCCAGGAACCCCACGGTGACCCCCATGCAAAGGAGGGATACGACAGGAATGACGAGGCACCCGACCATGGGGAATAGAACGAACCGAAGGGAGACCATGGCGTATAGGACCACGGCGTGTAGTATGATGAATAGGAAGACCAGGGAGAGAAGAAGCCCCCATACGAGTATGGGAATGAAAAGAACTGGGAAGGCGCCCTGGTCTGGTATTGAATGCTTGAGCCGATACCCTGCTCGAGGGCATCCAACCCCGGAAATGCATTCAAAGGAAACAGAGATTGTGTGCTTTTTCTTCGTTCCAATCTTTTAAAATAGATGGAAGGCATAATCCTTTTCCTTTATTGAAGAATGATGTCAATGGGCCGGACAGACGAAATCGTGGTACGGTCGATCTCCCACCCCCTTTAAAGGCATCCATTACCCTTTCCTGTATCGGTTCATTGAATACCTCTGCATGAGTTGCACAAAATATGCCAATCCGAAACGAATCTCACATGCACCTGGGATGCATTCCTCGTGCGCCATGCAGTCGGGCATATGACCATAACTACCGGTATTGACGTATCAATCACGGTACTATTACGAGGATGCACTGTCGGTATACATGCAGAACATATGCATTTTCATGCACCCGCCCCTGATCTGAACTATGCCGATAAGGCCCCTGCTGCCGACTTGTCAAGCCGCGATGGACAATGTCATAATGGTGCATAAAAGGCACGCGTTAATGGATGCCAAACCTGCCCTTCCCTTCCAAACGGTGCCGGGGGATTGCAGCGTGCCTCCGCCGGTCTGCGAACGGGCATTGAATTCGAGCACATGGAATGCCCATATCCCCATAGGTCAAAAAGGAGAGAGATCATGAGTTATCACCTTGAGCCCATGTCCGAGGCGCACCGGCACCCGGTGATCGACATCTTTAATCATTTCATCATCAAGAGCTTTGCATCCTACCTTGACGCACCGGTGCCGTACGATTTCTTTGACCGCTTCCTTCACATGTCCCGTGGATATCCCTCGGTGGTCATCAAGGATGAAGCGGATGCAGTCATTGGTTTCGCCTTTCTGCACCCTTACCACCCCGCCTCCACCTTCAAAAGGACGGCGGAGATATCGTACTTCATACTGCCTGAGCACACCGGAAAGGGCCTTGGGAGGCGCGTCCTGGACTCGTTCATCGAAAAGTCACGGGCACTGGGGATTGATTCAATACTGGCGAGCATATCATCATTGAACGAGCAAAGCCTGAGCTTCCACCGAAAAAACGGATTCAGGGAATGCGGAAGGTTTGTGAACGTAGGACGAAAATCGGGTGAGAGCTTCGATGTGGTCTGGATGCAGATGATGCTCTAAGCGGTGTCCCCCTGCCACGATTCAGGGTATCGTCGCGAAGCATTGGCATGCTGGCGGGTCATGGTTTGTAGAATGGGATTGAATAGGGATGTGTGTGGTGGTTCAGCATCCCTGCTCCTGCGAAGATACACGTAAAGGTTCGATGTGATGCAGCTTGAAGGGTACGATGCAAAGGAGTGCCGGGAATTAAGATAATGGCTGGGGTATCGATATGAAGGTCAAGGTACTGCCCGAGGATTTTCAGGTCAGCGAGATCGCCGAAGTCACGATCTCCCGCGAGACGGATGCATTCTCCGTCTATGCCCTTTCCAAGTGCCGCTGGGATACCTTCGATTTGATAGGCTACCTCTCGAAGAGGCTGAGGATCAGCCCCTCCGACATCTCCATCGGCGGGATCAAGGACAGGCATGGCAGGACATCACAGACCCTTACCATCCGCACCCAGGGGCACCTCCCCTCCTCCATCACGGAAAATAATTTCACCCTGAAACGCCTGGGGTACTCGGGTGAACCGATCCGGTCACGGGATATTGCGGGAAACCGGTTCACCATCGTCCTCAGGGACATGAGCGAGGAGGAATACGAGGACCTCCTCCTGAACATGGAAGAGGTCCGCGAATGCGGTTTCCCCAACTACTATGATGAACAGCGATTCGGTTCCGCCCGGCACGGGCTGGGATTCATGGGCAAGGAACTCTTCCTGGGACGAAGCGAGCAGGCCCTCAAGCTGTACCTGTGGCCGTCCAGGCGTGACCGGGGTGATGTAAAACGGTTCAAAAGGTGCGTCATTGCAAACTGGGGACGGTGGGAGGAGTGCACAGAAAAGGTTCCTGAACGATATAAGGTCATCATGGAGTACCTCTGCCGGAGGGGATGCCGTCAGGCATTCACCAAGGCACTTACCCGGATCGGACGGCCCTTTCTCATGTTTGCCCTGAATGCCTATCAATCCTTTCTCTTCAACCAGATTCTCCGGGAATACCTCCTTGTGCTCTCAACGTTCTATCGGATTCACCTGACGGAACTCCCCTTTGCTTACGGCAGTCTGCTCTTCTACCGGAAACCCTGCGGGGAATGCCTTTCCAGGATGAGATCAACCAAGCTCCCCGTGCCCGGGCACAACAGCATTATAGAGGACGAGGATGTCCGTGCCGTCACTGAAACGATTCTCTCCGGGGAGGGAATCACCCTCAGGGACCTCAAGGTGAAAAAACTCCACAAAACAGCGGTGGGCGGCATCGAGCGTGATATGATCGTTGTTCCCCAGGACTTACGCATTGTTGAGAAGGGACCCGACGAACGCTATCCCCCACGGATTAAATGCAGGATGGAATTCCTTCTTCCCAGGGGAAGTTACGCCACCATGCTCCTCAAGCGATTGTCGCTCAGCCGTACACAGCCGATTTTCTGCGCCGGGAAAAAACAGACGTGATTCCTCCCCGGTCCCTCGTACTCGCCTATCGCGCGTTCCCCTTGATTTTCTCCGTCTTTCAATATAATTATAGATGCATACGCATGAAAGGTGTTCCGGAATCACAGGGGCGCTTTCCAATAGGACAGCGGAGGCTGATATGAAACGGAACAACATCCAATACATTATACTGGTGATGACCATCTTCCTGTATTTCCCGGCCTTTGTCGCCACTCTGTATGATTACGCCGTCGGGCCCTTTCTGATTGCCCTGGCCGGCATCAGCACCGTGATACTCGCCATCGTCATGCTGCTCAGATGAGGGATCACCCTTTCCGGGTACCCGGCGGGATCGCCGGTAACCTGGCGGGATAGTCGATTCGTACCGGGTAACGAATTGTATAGGCCGCGGATTGAGAGGATTGCGCCCACTGATTGATCGCAGTCCGAAGGCAAGGTCGAGGCGTTGTTCTGAGTGATGAATTCGTGGAGGAACGCTCCGAACGAACACATATGTGCACTACGATGGAGACCAACAGTAGCATGTCACAAAACACATCTTGCGATCAAAGACCGACAGGTGTGGCAGTGATAGCGGTCATCAACGCTGTGGCCGCTGCATTGACGCTCTTGTTTTGGACGCTTGCATATATCCGGTTTTTTGCCGGGGCGCCGATCCGGGACCCCGTTCTTCGGGCGTCTGCAGCGGCAACGCTGGGGTTTCTGGTGGGGGACCTTATCTGGGCCGTACCCGTCTTGATCCTGAGCGTCCCCGGGCTCTGGCGCTGTCGGGACTGGGGGTGGTCCCTGGCACAGGCGGCGAATGTCCTGTGGGTCTATTCACTGACCGCGGTATGGGTGCGCGACCTGTACGCGGGCCGTATCAGTCCCGGCGCCGTGCTCTTCACCCCGTTTGCCCTGGTTGCCCTGTGGGCCATCGTCTACCTCTGGAGAACGCGGGACCGGTTCCGGAAGGCAATACCCGATATGATTACCGGGGATTCTTCCAGCCCGGATGACAAGGATCTTGTGACCAATGGCTAAGACGCACCAACGCAAGGAAGACCCGTCAGTCCTTACCCCTACCGAGGCCATCCTGGAGAGTATTTCCGACGGGGTGTTCACGGTGGACCTGGAATGGCACATTACCACGTTTAACAGGGCTGCCGAGGAAATCACCGGCATTCCTCGCACCGAGGCCATCGGCCGATTCTGCTCCGAGGTGTTCCGCTCCAGTATGTGCGAGACCGAATGCGCACTGCGACGGACACTGAAAACCGGAAGGCGGATCATCGGAAAGACCGGATATATCATCAGGGCCGACGGCTCCAGGATCCCCATCAGCGTTTCCACGGCAATGCTCAGGGACAAGGATGGCCGTATCGTCGGAGGGGCGGAGACATTCAGGGACCTGAGCGAGGTCGAGGCATTGCGCCAGGAACTGGAGAGGCGCGTCCGTATCGGCGATCTGGTTAGTCGAAGCCCCCTCATGCAAAAGGTGTTCGAGGTTCTTCCCGCCATTTCCGCAAGCCCGAGCACCGTGCTGATCCTGGGTGAAACCGGGACCGGCAAGGAGTTGATGGCCCGAACGATTCACTCGTTGAGCCCGCGCTCCAAGGGGCCTTTTGTCGCCGTTAGCTGCGGGGCCCTGCCGGATACGCTCCTGGAGTCGGAGCTCTTTGGCTACAAGGCGGGCGCGTTCACCGGGGCGACCAAGGACAAACCCGGGCGTTTCGACATAGCCACCGGAGGAACCCTGTTCCTTGATGAAATCGGCGAGGTGAGTCCTGCCCTCCAGGTGCGGCTCCTCAGGGTGCTCCAGGAGCGCACCTATGAACCGCTCGGCGCAACCCGCTCCGAAACCGCCGATGTGCGAATCATTGTGGCCACCAATAAGGACCTTGCGGAGCAGACGCGACAGGGGACCTTGCGCGAGGATCTTTACTACCGGGTGAACGTGGTTCGGGTGGAGTTGCCTCCGCTTCGCCGCCGCAAGGAGGACATCCCCCTCCTGGTGGAGCAGTTTATCGCCCGGTTCAATCGATTGCAGCAGAAATCCATCCAGGGGATCTCGGCGGATGCGCTTTCCCTCCTCATGGCACACGACTGGCCCGGAAACGTACGGGAGCTCGAAAATGTCATCGAATATTCCTTCATCCTGTGCACCGACGGCATCATCGGCATCGGTCATCTTCCCGAGGAACTAACCGCACAAGTCGCTATTGACGCCACTGCACCCACCATGAAGGGGGCGCATGACCTGCTCGACACCCAAACCATTCGGGACGCCCTCGAGCGAAACGCCTTTAATCGCCTTGCAACGGCACGGGACCTGGGCATCCACAAGACCACCCTGTACCGGAAGATGAGGAAGCTGGGGATCGCCCTTCCTGAGAAAGACGGCAGATATCGCCATTCGTGAAAGAAGTAGCTTTATTGCACCCATAAAACTATGATACCACATCCAAATTGCTACTATACTCTCCGATGCCTTCACATGTGCTCACATTGCAACTATTAGTATTTCAAATTGTTATAGCTATTATATGCACACTTGACCACGTTGGCACAATGAATGCTTATCATTATATGGAAAATGATACGCAGGAGCTTGATCATGAAAGCCGCCTTTTCAGCCTGGAACAATCGAATTGCACCGGTCTTTGATGTGACCCGGCAGGTTCTTCTTGTGGAGGCCCAATCGGGACGCATCGTGAGGGAGACCCGGGAATCCCTCGGGGATGATATACCGGCCCAAAGGGCGCTTCGTCTGGCCCGGTTCGGCATAGACACCCTGATCTGTGGTGCGATCTCTCGACCCATGCAGGCCATGGTGGCAGCCTACGGCATTCGGGTTATCCCCTTCGTGGCCGGCGACCTTCGCGAGGTCATCCAGGCGTGGCTCTGTGACGGGCTCAAGGATACGCTCTTCGCCATGCCCGGCTGCTGCGGACAAGGGCGTCGCAGGCGCCGAGGCACGAGCGGCATGGAAAAGGAGGAATATATCATGAACGGAGGAAACCGAGGCGGAAGGGGCCCAGGCGGCGGACAGGGTCAGGGCGGCCAGAGGTTCGGCCGCATGGGCGGACCCTCTGCAGCAGGCCCAGGGGGATATTGTGTGTGTGTGCGATGCGGACACCAGGAACCGCATGAACGCGGCGTACCCTGCACGCAGAGGCATTGCCCGAAGTGCGGGGCTTCCATGACCAGAAAATGAAACAGGGAACGAATCACGTGCCGGAGAGGAATGAACCC
>JBLIRP010000048.1:0-29492 GCA_049472355.1 bacterium
CATTTACGGCACCACCGGTTATCCGCTCAGCTATCCCCTCGGGAGCATCTTCAGCGGATACTCTTCGTATAATCGGGGGTTGGGACTGTATGGAGGGCTCTATGGCGGAGGGCTCTACGGAGGAATGTATGGCGGCCTGTATGGAGGATCGCTTTACGGTGGGCTGTATGGTGGATTGTACGGAGGCCTCTACGGCGGCGGACTGTATGGTGGACTTGGTGGGCTGTACGGTGGATTGTATGGTGGATTATACGGCGGCCTCGGAGGGCTGTACGGCGGATTGTATGGCGGTGGCCTTTATGGAATGGGAAGCCTCCTCGGTATGGGCGGTCTAGGGCTCTATGGAGGGCTCCTTGGCGGAATCGGCCTGGGAGGTCTTGGCGGCGCCGTCAATCCACTCTTTCTTGCCGCACAGGTAGGGACCTGGACAGGCACCTGGACCAACTTCGTGACCAGTGGACTGATGACCCTGAATATCGCCGAAGACCCGCTCACCGGAGGGCTCTACGGCTATGCACAGCTTCTGGGTAACTTTTACCTGGACGCCCTGGTCGAGGTCACCGGCACGGTGTTGAACAGCCAGATATTCGTGGAAGGAAGCGGAACCGGACTGGGCAACCAGAACTTCACGGTTGAACTGATCGGCACGCTCATCACCACATCCTCCATGACCGGCATCTACAACATGATCAACAACAGCAGCGGCGGCACCATCACCGAACAGGGTACCTTCAAACTGGACCTGATCACACCGGTTATCTAAGAAAACGTGAAGATAGAGACAAAGGCCGGCCTCGGCACAGAACGAGCGCCGGTCTTTTTTGGTCAGCTCACCTTGAATAACTTACGACAGAGAAAGCCGAAGGCAATGGCAATGAGCAGGAAGGCCGCCAGCCAGTGAAGATGCAGGCCGAAAAACCCCATATCAAAGGAGCGGGGCTTGTATCCTATATCGATGGCCTCTAACGGTGCATCAGTTGGTAGGAGCCTTTCCAGGGGATTGAACATCCTCTCCACGAATCCCTCCCGGCCCAGATGCGGGGAAAACGGACCCACCGGGCTTCCAATGAGAACCTTTTTGATATACGTCTCTCCGCCGGTGCGGAAGGAGAGGTCGAACGATCCGGTCTTGGTACCGGTGATCTTCCATTCGATCTCACTGCTTCCGGGGGAATGAAAGGCAGGGGAGACCGCCTCGAACCCGAAGGGAAGAAAAAGGGTCACCTCACGTTGCTGGTCACCGCCGGGGTTATCCGCCATGGTGGCCTTAACGGTAAAGGCCTCCCCCGGGGAAATGGGGCTGAAGCTGTAGCGGATGTTTATTTGTGAAAGTATGAGGAGGACAATGGCCACAATGGGAACAGCCGGTTTTATGGTCTTCAGGAAGTAAAAGAGGTTGTATTTGAGGATCTCCTTTTGCGCGATGAGGATCTGCCGCATGTCATCCCGGTAGAGGATGATCTCGGCAAAACGAAGCTTTATCTGGTTCATGATCTCCTTGAGTGCCTTCTGGTCGGAGACATACTTGAAGATCACCACCGCCAGGAACCCGGTAAGGAGGGCAACAAAGGCAAGTCCGAAAAAGGGAGGAAGCTCCCTGAACGGCATGATCAGGAGATCGAAGAGCGCTCCGATAATTGAGAGAAAGGTTTCCATGATTGTCCCTCTGCCTTGCTAAGAGATGTAGCCCAGTCCTTCCAGGCGTTTTTTTACCTCTTCCTCCGACTCGTCCCCCGAATCGAACTTGGAGATCTCACGCTCCAGGATATGGGTAATGAATTCCTCCACCGATGCATACCCGGATTTTGCGGCAAACGCTTCCGCCCGATCGAGCAATCCTTTTTCAAGCTTGATCTTCCTTCCACCGAACATGTCTGTGTCTCCTCAAACCGATTAAGAATAACACCAGCCTTCTGCTACCCTCCGTCACCTCTATTTGTTCCCCTATTACCTCTTTCAGAACAACGGCTTACCCACCATCTCAGGCAGGGGCTCAATACCGAACTCCTTGAGGATGGTGGGGGCGCAATCAACCAGCGCCGGGTCATCCTTTTTGATCGGACGGCTGGTAACGAGTATCCCCGGCACGATGTCCGTATCGATGCAGTGATCACCGGTCCACTCGGTCGTATTGTCCCCAATGATTTCCCGCGGGGTCGCCCCCTGGGCGGTCCACCATGACGCCCGGTAGTTCCGGTTGTATCCGATGATCAGATCGGGGCTGTTTTTCACCCAGGCACCTGAATACACCGTGGCGGGATTGAACACCTGGGAGATTACCTGCTCGCCGTTTTCGGGATCGCGGAATGCCTCGAGCTTGCGAATGAGCTCCTCCAGGAGGGCATCCTTATCGCCGGGATTCACGATGCCAAGCCCCTCTCTTCCCTTGAGGTTGATGTACAGCCCATTGAGACCGAGTCCATAGGCCTTCGTTCGTTTCCAGTCGATATTCTCGAAAAATTCCCCGCCCCGCCCCTTGTACTCCTTGATGAATCCCAGGTATCCCTCCTTGTGGAGCCAGGTGTTGAGGTTGAAGTACCGGCGGAAGGGAACGAAGCCGTGGTCGGAGAGCACCATGATGAGGGTATCCTCATCCATGCGCTCCATGACCATTCCCAGGACCTGATCCATCTTCTGGTAGGTGGTGGGGATGACGTGGGCGTATTTCTCTGCCTTTTCCTTGTCAAAGGCAGGGTGCTGCGGATCGATGTGCTCCATGAACATATGCTGGATGGAGTCGGTGATCGAAAAGTAGCAGAAGAGCACCCCGTGGGTGAACCGATCGAGCTCCATCTCGAGCATCCCGATCCGCTCCTTGAGTGGTATCTCGCTCTGGGCGAGAAATTCATCCTCGTTCAGCACCCCTCCGTTAAGGGCCCAGGTGTCTTCGGGCATTCCCTGGGTGTAGAAGAGGCCGATCTTTTCAGCGATTTCCCGGGCGTATTTTTCCGGGTGCGAGATAGGGAGCGAGGGATTGTAGGGATCGATATTCAGAGGGGTCACATAGAGCTGAAACTCGGGTCTCACCGATTTCAGGTAGAAGCGGCAGATGGCGGAGGTTGTGGTGAAGGCCATCATCTTGAACTCGATCCGCACCCAGTCGCTCCATCCTCCCTCGGAAAGGATGATCTCCCTGTCCTGGATCACGATCTTGGCTACGGGATTTTTGGGGTCCACGTGCACGGTGAAGGGTATCTCCGTTTTGGGTCGTTCCTCCTTAAAGGGGTTGGTCGGCCCAACAATCTTCGTAGTGATGACGTTCTCCTTTACCTCCACCGGATAGACCCTCCCGCTCGTCTGTTCCCCTTCGCGGCTGACCGCGGTGGAGTAGAAGAGAAAGGTGCCGTACGTCCCCAGCACATCCGGGGTCCCCATCCCCGAAAGGGAGCGTCCTCCCCCGGTGGCAGGGGGGAAATTCGAGGGCACCCGCAGGATGATGGCAGGCACGTCGCGGTCGTCGAGCACCTCCCAAAATGGCGTGCCCTTGCGGTATCCGACCACCTCCACCTTGGATATGGGCGTCACCCATCCGAACAGCCTCAGCTTCCGCTTCGGCTCCTTGACCTCCGAGGTGGAAAGGTAGGGGAGGTAGGTATTCGGGTCCCGGGCGATGAAGTCGTAAATATTGTGCCCGCCCGGATTCAGCCCGGTGACAAAATTCGACCACGCCACGGGGCTCTGGGGAGGGACGCTGGTCCTGAGGGGCCTGAAGTCCCCCCGATCCGACAATGTCTTGAAATGGGGCAGCCGGCCCTCGTCAATCCATTTTTTGGTCAACTGAGGGTCCATGCCGTCAAAGCCCAGGATCACCACCTTTCGATTCGTCTTCCGGGCGGCGTGGGCATTCCAGGGCAGCAGCACGACGGCCAAAAGAATAAATACAAGAAGCATACGGTGTTGTGTGCGATTCATTCCTTCATTACCTTTACGCGTTGAGTTCTTGTCATGCGAGGTATGTCCTTCATTCGAAGAGCGCCTTTCCCTCCATATAGGGAGGGATCTTGAGACCGAACTCCCACAGGAGGGTCGGGCCGATATCGATGAGCCCCGGTCCTTCCTTGTCTATCGGCCTGCTGCAAAAGAAGACACCGGGGACATGTTCGGAATCGATGCAATGGTCGCCGCTCCAGCATCGGGTATTGTCCGTAAAGACCGAATCGGTGACGGTTCCGGTGGCAGCCTCCCATGAGGCACGGTAGCCGGGGCCGTACCCGATGATCAGCTCGGGCCCGTCCTGGCTATATGGACCATGGTTGACCGTGGTGCTGTCGTACACCGCAGAGATTGCCTTTTCGCCGCGTTCCTTGTCCTTGAGACCGGTGAGTTTTGTTATCAGTTCATTCTTAAGTGCATCGGCCTCCGCACCCGGAGAAACGATGCCCTGTGATTCCCTTCCTTTGAGATTCAGGAAGATGCCGCTCAGGCCCAGGGTAAACGCCCGTGTCCTTGTCCAGTCCACCCCCTGAAGCCACTCCTCCCTCCCTGATATCCCCTTCTTGAGGGCAAGGTATCCGTTCTTGTGAAGCCAGGTGTTCAGATTAACCCCCCGCTGGAAGGACTTGAATCCGTGGTCGGAGATCACCATCAGCAGGGTATTGTAATCGAGCATATCCAGCACCTTCCCCACCATGGCATCCATCCGTTTATACAGGTCCTCCAGGACCCAGGCATAGGTAGTGGGGTCGAACCCCTTCATGGCGGGGTGGGCTTCTCCGTCCCTGTATCGCCAGAACATGTGCTGGATCCTGTCCGTGGTATCGAAAACGCAGCAGCATACCCCCCGCCGCAGCTTGGTGAGCTCGCTGAAAAACATCTGCTCGCGCTCCTCATGATTCAAATAGCACTGTTTGAGGAATGCGTCCTCGTCGATCACCCGCTCGTTGAGCGCCCAGGTGTCCTCGGCAAGGCCAAGGGTGGCATAGGGGCCGATGAGCCGGGAGAGGTAAGCCGAATAGATGAACGGCGAGGAGATGGGGAGGGCAGGGGACTCCGGATCGATGTTGATGGGGGAAAGGTAGAGCTTGATGTTGTCAGGGTCAAGGGACATGGGGAAGAAGCGTGCGATCCCGTAGGCCTTCCTTCCGAATCCAAGGCTGAAGGGAAGTTTTATCCAATTTGTATATGCACCCTGGCGAATCCTGTACCTTTCACCCTTTATCTCAAGGACAGGCCCTCCTTCCCCTGCAAGAATAAGGGAGAAAGGAAGCCTGGTCGCCTTCGGCCTTTTGAGAAAGGCGCTTTCCGGGCCGGGGATAAAGGAGGAAAAGATCCCGGTGCTCTCCTCTTTGAGGAATATGCGCGTCCCTCCGGTATGAGCCTGTGGATCGCCGTTTTCCGTGGTATAGTAGGTGAAGCTCCCCTGGGTGCCCCTCAGATCGGGCACGCACATGGCAGAGAGAAGCCTGCCGGTGAACCTCTCAGGGGGAAAGGTGACCGGCACGCGGATGATGGAGGAGGTGATCCCCGCCTCCCCCAGGAGTCTCCAGAAGGAATTACCCCGGCGGAGAAACCTGACATCCGGCTTGCCCAGGGGTATGCGGTATTTTCCCAGACTGAGTGCGCGGCGCGGTCTTCCGATATGCACGGAAGAAAGCCGCGGCAGATAGGTATTCGTATCCCTGGTGAAAAAATCATAAATCCCGTGCCGTGCGGGATTGGTACCTGTCGAAAAGGAGGACCAGGCCACAGGGGATATGGGAGGGCACGTGGTGCGCAGGGAAGAAAAGGTGCCCATCTCCATGAGCTTGCAGAAATTGGGAAGCAGTCCCTTTTGCATGAACTCCTTGGTCAATTCCGGGTCCATCCCGTCCAGCCCGATGACGATGGCCCGATGCGTCCTCACCGTACCCGGCCGCATCAGCCGCTGCTGTATCTTGCGTTTCTTGAACCGCGCCATCACCATCCTGATCGGCCAGAAGAGGAAAAGGGCGAAGGCAAGCAGAAAGGTCACCAGGAATATAAGGAAGGAGCTGAAAAAGGCAATGCCGGCACCGGGACCAATATAGGCCTGGGCAAGGGTTACAGGGCACAGGCAGCACAAGGCAGCCGCTGCAAGTATTGTAATGATGAATGGATATCGATTGTTGTTCATGGTGTTAAATCGTTTCTGCATGTATATTGTATTATCGGATGCAATCTTTAAACCCTCCATATGTATACCATATCTTCCCACAAATCAAATCATAATTATAGCACATCAGCATATCCGTGTGAATTTCAAAAATGAAATCCCTTCAGACATTGAAAATCTCATGGAAATTCACTATAGTTTGAGCGAGATAGGGTAGTACGGGGGGAAGGGGGAGGCCTTTTGTTTCGGCTCCCTTTCCCACAGGATGAGGACACATGAAATGTTTGCCAGTATCGTTTCCTGGATTGCAGGGTTGATCATCTTTATCGCGGGAAGCCTCCTCTCGATCGCGTCCTTCCCCTTTGACCGCTGGTATAACCGCAGGGGAGACCTCGTTCACATCGTATCCCGTTATTTCGGTCGGAGCCTGCTGTGGGCAGGCCGCATCAATGTAGAGGTGCACGGACTGGAAAACATCCCCCAGGATCGCCCCTGCCTCATCTGTGCCAATCATCAAAGCCTCTTCGACATTGCCCTCCTCGACGGCTACCTTCCCCTGCAGTTCCGCTTCGTGGTAAAAAAGGAGCTCTTTTCAGTCCCCCTCCTCGGCCTCTGCCTTATCATGGAACATCAGATCAAGCTGGACAGAAAAAACCGCAGGAAGGGGATCGAAAGCATCCGAAAGGGCAGTGAGCTGATCAAAACCGGAAGATCGATTGCGGTCTTTCCCGAGGGAACCAGGTCACCCGACGGCATGGTAAAACCGTTCAGAAAGGGGAGCCTCATCATCGCCACCGATTCACGAATCCCGGTGGTGCCCGTGACCATCAACGGCAGTTACGGCATCATGTCCAAGGGGAGCTTTCGCTTGCATCCCGGCACGGTCAAGGTGATCGTGCATCCCCCCATTGAAACCGAAGGCCTCTCGAGAGAGGACCATAAGGTACTTGGGGAGAAGGTGCGACAGGTGATTATCGAGGGAATGGAACGATAAGGGTGACGACGCACTAATTCCTGAGACTGCTGATCGGGGCGGGTATGCGTCCCCCGCGCGCGATGAACGCCGTGCTCGAAAACCTGCTCACCGCCATGATGGGTGCCTTTCCCAGCAGCCCTCCGAACTCGGCGATTTCTCCTACCTTCTTCCCGATGACCGGTATGATGCGCACGGCGGAGGTCTTGTTGTTCACCACGCCGATAGCAGCCTCGTCCGCGATAACGGCGGCGATGGTCTCGGCGGGGGTGTCGCCGGGGACCGCGATCATGTCGAGCCCCACCGAACATACGCAGGTCATTGCCTCGAGCTTCTCGATGGTGAGGGAGCCCTTGGCCACCGCTTCCATCATGCCCTCGTCCTCGCTCACCGGGATGAAGGCGCCGCTCAATCCCCCCACGTGCGAGGAGGCCATGGCACCCCCCTTCTTCACCGCATCGTTCAGGAGCGCAAGGGCGGCAGTGGTGCCCGGGGCCCCGCACGCCTCGATCCCCATCTCCTCGAGGATGCGCGCCACGCTGTCCCCAATGGCGGGGGTCGGCGCAAGGGAGATGTCCACAATCCCGAAGGGCACGTTGAGCCGTTTCGCAGCCTCGTGCGCAACGAGCTGTCCGAGCCTGGTGATCTTGAATGCCGTTTTCTTTATGGTCTCGGCCAGGGTGTCGAAGTTCGCCCCCTTGAGCTTTTCGATTGCCGCCAACACCACCCCGGGCCCGCTGATCCCGACATTGACGGTGCACTCCGGCTCGCCTGCACCGTGGAAGGCCCCCGCCATAAAGGGGTTGTCCTCCACCGCATTGGCGAACACCACCAGCTTCGCACATCCCACGCTGTCCCTCTCCCTGGTGAGATGGGCGGTCTCGGTGATGATCTCCCCCATGTGCCGTACCGCGTCCATGTTGATGCCGGTCCTGGTGGTGGCTACATTCACGGATGCGCATACCCGTTCGGTTACTGACAGGGCCTCGGGTATGGAGGTGATGAGCTTCATCTCCCCCTTGGTATACCCCTTGTGCACCAATGCCGAGAATCCCCCGATGAAGTTCACCCCCACTGCCTTGGCCGCGGTATCCATGGTCTTCGCAAAGGCTACGTAATCCTCGTCATCGCTCGATTCTGCGACTATGGACATCGGGGTAACGGAGATCCTCTTGTTGATAATGGGAATGCCGTATTCCAGTGCAATATCGTCACCCACCCGCACCAGGTTCTCCGCATAGTAGGTAATCTTGTCGTAGATCCTCCTGCGTGCCTCATCCCCGTTCGAATCAGCACAGTCCTTCAAGGAGATCCCCATGGTTATGGTCCTGATGTCCAGATTTTCCGCCTCGATCATGCGGATCGTTTCGATTATCTCACTCGGATTGATCATAATGACCCCTTATTCATTCTCTGCCCGTACGCTCCGTTGCAATAATTCCCTGTATGCGTCATTCACCTTGCCCGGCCTCAGACATGATGCATGGCCTTGAAGACCTCTTCCCGCTGAATCTTGATCTGCAGCCCGATGATCTTCCCCTTATCCGACAGCCTGTTACTGAGCTCCGCAAACGATGGCTTCATCTTCGAAAGATCAACGAGCATGATCATGGTGAAATAGTCCTGGAGTATGGTCTGGCTTATATCCAGGATATTGACCATGTTCTCCGCGAGCACCGCACTCACCTGGGCAATGATCCCTATCTTGTCCTTTCCGATGACGGTCACGATTGCCTTCATATTTCCCTCTCCTTTGATGATTCCGGTTGAGAGTAAAATCCCGATATAAAAAATACACCACAACAATGACGACTATTGTAGCATTTTGCTTTCTTATTTCAACATGTTAATGTATTATGTCACACAAGCACGGTATAATATCTTGAAATTCTTATTATCTTTAAATATTATCTTTAAATAATTGACATAAAATATAATGAGAAATATACTTATCATACACTATTTAGATTGGTATTCCGACAACCAGGCCTGTGAGGCCCCGTGTTCCGCGAAGGTGGAAAAATGGTAACAACAGGAGCACAAGGATGGAAAAGACCGATTCAATAAAGTCCTTTGTGGCAGACTTCATCCTGCTCGCTGATAAGTTATCTGGTGAAACGAAGGATGCGGAAGACAGGAAGATCTATAGGATGTATCTCACCCACGCTGCTCTCATATTGGCAAAGGTTGAAAAGGGAAAAAGCTGTGAGGAGGACATCATCAATGCGGAACCCCTATTTGACCGCTCGCGACCCAAGGATGCAACGGCATATGATGCCTTGCACCAGATATGGTCGGCCTTAACAACGTTACTCACCAAACCCTCGTTTGAAGGGATGTCGGTCAACGAACGGCTTTTCGCATTCGGGCTCTTCGATCAATTCGATGATGCGGTATCGAGGCGCGATTTCCGGATGCTCAGGCAAATCCTCGAAAAATGCATGTACGAGGAGTCAGAGATCAAGGAGATCATCGAAAAGGAAATGGGAACCGGATAACGGCGTATCATTGGGATGCCACAAGTCGATGTGCCTTTCAATCCCGGGCAGGCGATTCAGCCTCCTCTCATTGCGGACAATATTGCGGAAATGACCTCCTCGTGGTTTTTGCCGCTGCAGTCGACATCAATCTCTGCATATCTCCGGTAGAGGGGGACCCTTTCATTGTATAACTCGCTCAGGCATTGGCCTGGTCTGCGCACAACTCCTCGATTCGCAAAGTTCTTCAACCGCTTCTCAATCAAGTCGAGAGAAAGATCGAGATGGATGATGGTCCCGCTCGAGCCCAGATGTTCCATTGCCCTCCTGCTGTAGACGACGCTCCCTCCGGTGGCGATGACGGTTTTCGTGCAGGCAAGTGACAGCACCGTACGTTCCTCGATGCAAAGGAATGCCTCCAGTCCCTTACTATCAATGATCTCCTGAAGGCTTCGGCCTTCCTGCACCTGGATGAGCACATCGGTATCAATGAAACGCATCGACATTACCTTTGCAAGGATAACACCGATGGTGCTCTTGCCTGAGCCCGGCATCCCGATAAGGACGATATTCCCTTCACTCATTGCGTCCGGCACGGCTGCGACCTTTCGTATTGAAGAAGCTGAAATAGGTCTGCAAGCAGGGGATGTCACCACGCTGTGACATGCCCACACTCGTTGATCTACACAGTCTATTTCAATTGATCGGCGTTGAGTTACACTTTACGCTAACTTCTTTCCCTTGACTTTTTAAAATCATGGTTTAAAATAGTTATAGATTGTTTATACCCATGTAAAAGTGATAGGGCATTATCGAATATAACAAAAGGCCTTCCCAGGGCTTCCGGTTCTTCCGGTAATTTCGAGCCCTATGTAATATTTAAGGCAGGCATCCTTTTCACAGGGATGCCTGCCGATGTTTTTTCGTAAGGCACTGCCATCCAATCAGACATGGAGCATACTGCCGGTTCATTTTTCAAGTAATGTACCCTCACTTCTAATAATATACATATATCCCGGGGATTTCACGATTACGCTGATGGCACATCCCTTGCTGAAGACCGGTTCGAACGATCTCCAGGGCATCGTCAAATCTATCGACCGGCACCTGCTTAGCCATACCTTCCATGGCCTTGTCCAGGAATGGTTCCGTTCCTCATACTCACCAGGGGCCAGTGTCACCGTTATGGACCAAATACCGTTCCCATCAATGGGAAGCATCCGGAACTCCTCGGTAATCTGCCGATCGTTGAATGTGCCTCCAAAATGAACGGAGTTGATGCCCAGGTTGGTGCATATCGTGTAGGGCCATGAAAAAAAAAGACGTTTCTGGTTCAATACCTTCACATAGGGCCTGTTGCATTTTTGCCTATCACCTATACAGACGGAACACGAAAAGGTTACACCGACAAGGCGTAGGATACATGTCTTCCGATGGCATCAAATAAGACCCGCCACAATGGGAGGCAGCGGCAACACGACAGGCACAAAGGGAACCACTGCCGGGGCCACCGTGGTTACCACCGGAGCAGCCACGACCGTAGGTGCTGCAGGGGCCACCGGCGTCACTGCGGGAGCAACCACAGGGGCAACTGCAGGGGCCACAACAGGGGCTGCTCCGGGGGCGATAAAGCTTCCGGTGAACACATAATTGGCCGGTACAAGTTCACCTGCGGTAAGGAGATTGGGGTAAATCCCATAAAGGGATTGATATGCCTGGTTAACAACGGGCAGCATGATATTGAGCCATTGAGCGGGATCGAAACTGATAAGATTTGCGTAATTGGCCGGCAATGGTATGGGTGCCGGAGTAATGGCGGTAGCGGCGAGCTGCAGCAGGGAGGGGGGGGGCCATACCCTGAAGGAATACGCGGGATTCACAATGCCCTGGGCCGGGTCGAAATAGATCAATTCATTGAGCCCGCCGCCCACGGGAACATAGTTGTACAGAAGATGAAAAAAGGGCAGACGCGGGTCCCACACGAGCGCCGGCTGTACCGGCAGGAAGGTGGTTTTCGTGATCTCCGAAACCAGCGGGATGGGCAGTCCGGTGACGGGGTCCGGCGGGGATAACACGGGTGACCACAGGGGCCACAGCACATTATAAGGCGGCAATGATTGCCATAACTGAGCAGAACAGGTATCAGGAACAATCCAGAGGGCGACAATTATAAGTAAACTGCATAAAATCACCATATATTCAATATATTTTGCCTTCATGGTCTTCTCGTCTCCACGGTATGACAATAAGCTTTTTTATATTATGGGCCTCTTCCAATTGAATACAATCCTCTTTTCCCTCCCTCTTCTAAAGTTACGTGTATACTCAGCGGGTGTCTTGGAAATGGGAAATTCATGGTGTGGCCTTGAAGCAATTTCGAGATCTATCAAAAGAATAGCAAAAACATGAGGCCCTGTCAAAATAAGCCATCATGGTTGTCAAGCCATCATGGTTTCTAAGAAAAAGCTATGACCTGAAATCGATGATCAGAATGACGCGTGCCGCATTAGGATCCTCGTCGATTTGGGTACTGCCCTGATGGGGATGGTGGCATAAGAGGCATGCATCATCCTGGTCCTGGAAATGGGCATCGATATGGCAGTCGTTGCAGAAGTCCTCGCGTTTGCCCGGATACCCGGCGTTCCCGCCGCTGCTGCGCAGGTAGGCGTCTCCCTGCTGGAGGTGCGGGTTGTGACAGGAGCCGCAGTAGAAGCCGTCATGGGGATCGGGTTGGGGCTTCGGTCCTGTGGGGATGACATCGTGATCGGATGAATCGCGGGGGAAGGTGTTGGGATCGTAGTAGGCCACACCCTCGATATCCGCCCAGTTTCGCATCACATGGTCCTCCAGGTAATCGCCCGGTATCTCTCCTCCGGGGAGGGCCTTTTTGAAGACCGACTCCGCGCCGGTCTTGGCGATGCCCGCGAGGTTGTGGCAGGTGAAGCAGAGCTGGCGGAAGCCCTGGAAGGGGCCGGCCCCGTAACCGGGCCGTGACCAGAGCTTTGGTCCGACTGCGCCGTGAGGGGTATGGCAGGCATTGCAGATCCCCCATTCGCTCCCGGAGAGTCCACCGCCTCCATGGTCCCCTGAAGGGAAGTCGTATTCGGTCTCACCGAATGGATGGCAGGCCTTGCACAGCTCACTTCCAGGGCTGTGGGTGCCGCGCACGACGAAATTATCCTTGACCAGGAGGTAGCCATGGTCTTGATAAAGATCCGTACCGTTCTCTCCCTGCCATGAGGTTACCGCGGCATGGGTGTTGTGACAGGTGGTGCAGACCATAGCGCCATATTCACCTTGAAGCGATCGACCGGTATTGGGATCGTAGGGATAGGTAATTCCCCCGGGCTTCCCGCTCCCTCCTTGGGAAAAGAGGGGGAGGGCATCGTTATAGGTATCCACGAAACTCGGCGCAGTGGGCGCACCTTGAATCGGATCAGGATTTGGGCCTCTGCCAATGGGATGGCTGCGGGATACAAATATCCCATCCTTGTTGTGACACGCTTCACATAATCCATCAGGCTGATAGGCGGAGGGGTGGTTCCCCAGATAGGGTGGGGTGTGGTTGTCGTGCACATCATGACAGGTGCCGCAATACATATGACCAGACTGCGTACCATAATCGTCGGTTATAACGAGATCCGTACCGTCTGAAACGAAAAACCCCTCGCCGATCATTCCCGGGTCGGCGTTCAAGCCGAAGGGGTGGGTAAAATGGACACATGGATTGAGGAGTGAGCCTGCATCGCCGATGCTACCAACCATATCCTGTTTTCCGTGACAGCCGAAGCATAGATCCTCGTAGTCGCACGCATCGGTGTCATCCTCTTTATCTCCCCATGAAAGGTTGAAAGAGGGCTCCCTCATGAGGGCATCGACATCCGGACGTATGCCAATATCCGGTATGGGGTCGGTCTGGCGTTCTTCGCCATCATGCATGAAATGACAGAACATGCAGCCACCCCTTCCGTTCGGAGACTCGTCAGCGGAAATCAGATGCCTTCCCCTGAGGGTAGAGGTCACCTTGTCAGTATGACAGGTGATGCAGAAATCGGGCTTATCCCTCTCATCTCCTTCATTCAATGCCCATCGCAGAAACGAGTTGGCCAGGCTTCTTGCCTCTGCATCCGGTCCGGAAAAGGGTCCGGAGCCATGCTGACCGTCATGGCAGGAGGTACAGGTCAGTTGCCCATTTTTATTGAGCAACTCGAGCGGTGTGCCCGGCGCCCTCACAAACATGCCGCTGACGACCTTTGTCGAATCATGAATACTCGCTTGGGTTCCCATGGGATGGTGTTCCTTCCTGACAAGAAACTCATCCCCCGATATGGAAGGTCTTCCTTCCCTCCGTGCATCCCGCTCATTATGACATCCGTAGCATAATTGTGATGGACATTGTTCATTGGGATCATCCGTTATTTCGGGCACATTCGGGAGTGCAACCAGGGAGGGATACGGCTCCGTATCCGGAAGGATTCCGCTATGAGGTGAATGGCACGTTATGCAGCTTTCATTGGTGCCGGTGTGTGGGCTGGAATGGCAGTCCTCACAGGCCCCCCGATCCAGCGCCCTTACCAGGAGCCTTCCATGGTCAAGGAGATCGTCTCCATCGGCTCCCCCATCCCAGTTTGTTTGTGCCGTATGGACACTGTGGCAGGTTTGGCAAACCACGCTACCCTCTGCCGAGTCGAATGATATATCCCCATCGGTCAGGCCCCCTATTCCCCCGCTGTAGCCACTGTAATACAAGACAGGGACGCCTCCTTCCAGTGCCTTATCCAATGAATGATTCTGGGTGCCAAGATTCTCGTGCTGTGCAGTATGGCAGCTATAGCACAATAGTGATCCATAATTGTCAACGCGAAGATATGCTGATCGGTGTTCCCTGTAATCCTCCTGAATCTCCGGTGAGAACTGATTCTTGCGATGGACATCATGACAGCTCCCGCACCAAATCCTCCCCTGTTCAATACCATAATCGTTTATCACGCCTGTTCCCTTTCCATCCGAGATGCCGGGCATATTTTGGAGGGTCGCTGAAGGGAGTGCATTAAATCGGTGCGAAAAGAATCCATCCCTGATGTTATCCAGGAGCAATGCATTTTCTTCGTTTGACGTCGATTCCTCCCCCACGATATCCGGTCTGGAATGGCATCCATAGCAGGCGTCCTCATAGTCCCTGGCGTCCGTATCGAGTATGGTATCGGACCAGGCCATGTTAGCCGGTGACACGCGCATGATAACGTCGACCGAGACCGACGAGTTACGCTGAGTCGCCTCTTCTTCACGGGTCTGATACAGGGCATCGGGATCACCCGGGGAATTGTGAATGGAATGGCAAAAGAGGCATTGATTATAAGGGGCAATCTTGTTGTGCCCTTCTCCGCGCGGTCCCAAGTCGGCGCATTGCTTGTCTGAATGGCATGCCGTACAAAAAGTTCCTGCATTGGCTGGATCGAATTCCGTAACAATGCGGGGATTCAGGTAATGATCATTGGTCCCATCATGCACGGTATGACACGAGGAACAGTACAATTCCCCGGCAGGTGACAAGGGCCCCGCCGGTGTAGGTTGATGTCCCAAGGTCGAGGCATTTGCTCCCAGCCCCATCGGGTGGTGCTCCAAAGGATAGGATACATCGTCACCAGCCAACGGCGCGCCGATTGCGCCGGGAAATCCCGATCCCTTTCTGTGGCATCCGTAGCAGGCTGCAGCATATTCCGAGGAATCGGAGAAACCCGGGCAATTCGGTATCGCGGTGAATTGTATATGCGGCGTAATGAGGATTGAAGAACCCATTTCTAATGCATTGTGGGGATGGTGGCACTCGAAGCACCCATGCACAGCCCCGTGACCATGGGCATCCCCTGAGACGAGGCCTTGATGGCACTGTGCACAGAAGGTGTATTCCTTATCCGAGGCATTTTCAATCAATCCGGGTGCCCTCTGCCTCAGGTAATCCCCGCCGCCTTTATCATCAACAGGTGCATAGGGATTGCAGTGAGGGTCATGGCAGGAACCGCACGAGAATCCATCTCCTCCTTCGGTTTCCTTGAGCGGAAAAGGGGACCAATCGTTTCTCGTGACACTCCCGCCATTGATGAATGCGCTGCTGCCCATTACGTGATCATGGGTTATATCGCCCTCTGCCTCAAAAATCCCGAACCGATCCTTCGCCCCGTAGAGGCCGGTCCTGTGACAGAAGGCACAGAGTCGCTTGGTGCCGGTGAATGGGCCGGTTGTCGTGCGCGCCCATATCCTTTCATCAGCAGCATGATGGGGCATGTGACACGCATCACAGGGATTCGAAGAGAGAATGTGCGGGCCGTTCAGACAGACTTTATGACATGCGAAACAGAGTGCATTCTGAATATTGCTGCGTCTCAGGTAAAAAGAGGGATAGATGCTTCCCCTGGATTCCGTCATCTGAGAAACTGTGTCATCATCTCGTAATCGCATATACGCCTCACCATGTGGCTGGTGACACGTTGCACAGGTGATGGTATTGTTTGCATCCAGGTGGAGATCTTCGGGGATTTCCACCGCTTCAGAAGGCGCGATATCAACCGGATGCGAACTCCCCAGTGATTCTTCCGAATGACATGCACGACAGAGGCTTACCACATCCTCCCTGAATCGAAGGTCACGGTAGTCAGTAATCCCAAATATGGGCTCACCAATGTGACAGTCCTGACATCGATCGGCATCATACATGAAGGCGTGGCCACCCTCCGGTATATCCCCGATCAATATGAGCCTGGCACGTCTCAATTCCTCGGATGTCATACCTTCAACGGCTCGTGTGTCACCCCTGTGGGGATGATGACATTCCTGACAGTTTTCGCAGTCGAGGTGCGTGTTCCCTGTCTCCCAAGGGTCGTGGCACTGGGTGCAGAACCGTGTTCGATTTCCCGGCTCACCCACATCACCTGTTTTTGTCCTCAAGTAGTCACCATTCGTTTCATTTGCAGGGGGCTGCGTATGCGGATCATGACAGCTCCCGCAATAGAGGCCTGCACCACCTGTGTCCCACTCCGAAGGATGACCTGGAACGCAGTCCGTATCATTCGGATTCAGAGGAAAGGTACAGGCATCATAAGTTCCCAATGCACTATCGGCATTAGTGTCCGCAGATCCGTGCATAACGTGGGATTCAAATACAAAGCCGAAAACCGTGGCAATGCCGGATGCCACGACTGGTGAATCGGGAGCATCGGGATTCAGCCCTTGGGTGAATGTGCCGTCATGGCAACTGTTGCACAACTGTCTCACCCCTCCGAATTTGTTCAAAGGCCTTCTTGCCCATAGTGTTTTCCCCCTTGCTCCATGGGGGAGGTGACAATTCGCGCACACCCCCTGGGCATGCTGAATATTATGAGGTCCTGTCATTATCCGTGGATGACAATCCCGGCACATATCGCTTCCCTGATCGGTCATCCTGTTTTCCCTGACGGTCAACCGACCGTGTCCCTGATCCGCCTTTCCCGGAACCCTGCCGTCGAATGAGGTGGCGCTCGCATGAATGTTGTGACAGGTGAGGCATATGACCGTACCCTCGCCATTTTGGACGTCACCGGTAATGCCCCCCGGCTCCCCATCTCCTCCCTGAAAGTAGAGGGCATCCCACACCGGTTCAGTTGAAGGCGGATTGGGGTCCTTATTCATCGGATGCCCAAATTGTAAGAACCTGCCCGAGCCATGATTCTCATCATGGCACTCCTCACAGAATCCATTGTCCAATGCAAGGTTTATGTCATCCTCTGCGTGATTGAGATATGGCCGGATCATTCCATTGTGCACAGTGTGACAGGTTCCACAATACATACGCCCTGCGTCCGTACCGTAATCATTTAGGGTCATAAGACCAGGGCCATCCGAAAGGGGATAGACGCCTCCCGGCTTCACCTTTAAGCGCGGCGGGCTATTGGGGTCCGGGACGCAGGTAAAGCGATGAGTAAAGTAGGCATTGGGCTGCAATAGCGATCCTTGAGAACCAAATCCGCCCACTATTGTCGGATCTCCGTGGCACCCATAGCACATGTCCTCATAGTCGTACGGATCGCTGTCTATGACACCCCTGCAGCTATCGTCAGCACCGATGTCCCCTACCACCCAAATCAGTGGGATTGCCGGCTGCCTCATGAGCGCATCCACATCAGCCCGGATCCCCTGGTCAGGCAAAAGGGTGAGCGTGGACTGGCGCTCGATGCCGTCATGGATGAAATGGCAGAACATGCAGCCGCCCCTTCCGTTGGGGGAATCATTCGGAGAGAGCCAATGTTTTCCGTCATTGTGTGATTCAGTCTTGTCCGGGTGACAGGCACCACAGAACGCGGGATCGTCCATTTTATCCGCGCCGTTGGCAAATTCCCAGCGCAGATGATGGTTTGCCTTTGCCTTGTATGGGTCATCCGGATATGCCCCGGCACCGTGCATCCCGTCATGGCAGGATGTGCAGGTCACTTCCCCTGCCGGATTTGCGAAGGTGGCACCGGCAGGCATGGTTGCCCTGAGGCTCGTTACTGTGGCCTGGGTTCCCATGGGGTGATGCTCCTTACGCATTACCCCAGAATCATCTCCGTAGAGCACCGGTATGCCCATTGACGAGCCTGTCCCGGGATTGTGACATCCGTAACAGGTTCTGGACAAGGGTATATCATCATCACTGTCGTTGATTGTCGCAACATTGGGAAGTGCCCTGAAGGAAACACCCTGCCGATCGGTCCCGTCACAATCCTGATCGATGGTATCACCGGGGATATCCACGGCATCGGGATGCACCAACGGGTCAGTGTCATCACAATCCTCAGGCCCGCACTGCGCGCCGCCAATGAAAAAACCGTCTCCGTCCGCGTCACGACACACCAGGATAGTGCCGATGACCTGCACAGAGACATCCCTATTGGTCGCCGCAATGACCACCGTTCCGCTGGACAGGGCGGTAATCTTCCCGTCCGTGCTCACCGTGGCATTATTCGGATCTGATGAGGAATAGGCCGTTCCGGATGAGCCCTTTGTTACATCACGCGTCGTACCGTCTGAATATCTTCCGGTCACCTTCAATTGTAACGTGCTTCCAGCCCCGGTGATGCTGAATGAAGAGGGCTCAACTACAAGCGATCGCAGTGTCGGGGAGGGCTTCGGTACCGGATGGAATGGCGGAAAATAGAGTGCCGAGGGATAAACCTGGTTGTAGGGGAGAAAATTACCATACGGACCCGGTTGAGAAGGCCTATTGATGACGGCATTCCACATGGCGAATTGTGGTTTATACCAAGTCGATGCGAGAGAAGGATATATGTAAGATATGAATGTGGGCGTTTTGTACATTGTCTGATAGGAAGGGTACAGAAACGTCCCCAGATATGATGGCAAAGAAAATGCTGTGGAGGACATCCCCAGTAAGGGTCCTTGAAATATGAGGGGATAGGTAAGGGGATATCGTAAGGGAAATAATCCCCAGGATTGTTGCCTGGGAACATTCCTCACCGTGATCCTAATGGTTTCAGAATCGAACCGTGGAGGCAGTCCATTGTCGGTAACAAAAAAGGTTATTTCACGATCCCCCGACTGGTCGAAGCCCGGTTTCCAGGAAAACTCACCTGTTTCCTGATTGAACCGGGCGCCGTATGGAAGCGGAGTGGCGGAGTAGGTCAAGAGATCACCATCAGGATCGGCGGCATGCACCGCAAAACTTAGTGATTCGCCCTCCCTCACGATCTTGTCGCCAATGAGCGCCAATACAGGATCGTTATTGGTGATGCCTATGATATCCACCATGCCGTTGACGTGTCGATAAAAACCGGGATTTCCATCGTAGATCCCGTTATGTGGATGACACGTGGAGCAGTCCGACGAACAGAATGAATGATCCGTACCCTTGTCATCGGGTGGGGTGTGATGACAATTGTCACAGTAAATGAAATGGCCGTCCGCATCCATACAGGTGAGGGGGTCCCTGCAGAATTGTGATTGCTCCGACCAGGTTATGTGCCCCGCGAACACCCCTTTTCCGTTGCTGTGGCAGTATAGATTCATACATGCCTTTGTGATTGCATCATATTCACCGAGGGGATTCAGAAATAAATCGAACCCGACAGGGGTATAGTTATTTAGATCGAATAGATAGTCGAGGTTTGGATCGCTATAGGGCTGACCAGAAGGGTCGATATGGCACCTGAGGCAGGGGTAATTATACCGCGCATGTGCCCTATGCGGATCCTGACCCAGATCCCCGTCAGGGAAAGGTGGAGGGGGCGTGCCGTGCCCTTTGCCGAAAACCGTGGCAGAGAGATCGAACCCTTCAGCATCCGTGAATGTTTCGATATCGATGCGCTCGATCCCATGACATCGACAGGTGGGTGCAAATGCCTTTGAATTGAAGATCGAGAGGGGGCTTTCAAGCTCGAGCGCCGATTCCGGCTCGGGTCCCGGATCATGGACGTGGCAGGCGGTGCAGTCTGTGCCCCGGTAGTCGACGGTGCAGGTATCCGAATCCGGACACACCATCCCATCCGGGTTAAAGTAGTGCCGGGAACCGTTTGAGTGCTGAAATCCGTCAAGCCCACCCGGCCGTGACCAGAGACTCCTCGCCTTTGTCTGATGGCATACCTCGCATATATCCGTTGTTCCGGAGGGGATCGTCATGTCATTCTGCGAAGAGTCCTGTTCGCGGATGTCCTGTTTAAGCGGATCGAAAAGGTCAACCACCCAGACATCCTCATTTGGATCGGGATAGGGGCTGCCAAGTGCATACGGAGGTGGATAGGGGCTGCAGGGGGGTGACGTGAACTGGCTGAAATGGCAGTCGTTGCAAGGTTGTTTGGGGATGCTTCCGCGTATCATAAAGGCATTCGCGTTTCCCTGCTTGTCGCCCGAGCCGTGCGGATCATGGCAGACAACGCATTGTGATTGCCTCGGCGGCTGTACCGGCCTTTCGCGTCCGATCGATGGGCTTTTATATACGAAATGGGAGTATTTCGTGGGGTGACATTCCCTGCATTCCCGCCATTGGTGATGGGGAGAGGCGCTCACCTCATTCGGATCCCCCCATCGTTCATCGCGGTAATCGATGGTGTCGAGATGTCCGTTATACTTCCCTAAGGGTATTCCGTGAGGGTATTCAAATGACCCGGCGCATATCTTCCTTTTTGTCGTTTCATTCGACCAGTGACATTCCCAGCAGAAATTCTTCTTACCGTCATTCGGGTCAAGGTCCTCATCATGAAGGGTACAATCCATATCCATGGAAATCCCGCTGCTATTCATGGCACCCCTGTTCGGGTATCCTCCATGCAATGTCTTTGGGGAAGGATACCCCGTATCAAGGGTAGCCCCTGCATAGTAGTTCTCAGCCTTGACCCCGTGGCCGTTCTTTGACCAGTAATTTTGACCGGAGACCTTATCCGGATCGGGAGCCACGATCTCGCACTCATCATAGATCCAGTCGTGATAAAAATGGGTATGATCGCGGTCAAAGATAACGGCAGGATCATTTGATGAATAACGACTTTTGTATGACGAGTATCTCCCGCCATGCTCGGATGAATCGTCATGACATTGCAGGCACGTCACCGACCCGGGATCGCCCCAGTTAAGGACCTTCAGGGAGGAGGGGTCCCCCAGTGACGAGTCCATAATAGCAGCAGTGGACCCGAAGGGATAAAACCCTCCATGACAATCGACGCACACCAGCGTCTGTGACAGCCTTTGGCCGCCTTTAAAATATATATAGCCATCCGAGGGGTGGAGGGTGTTGGGATCATCCTGTTGATACCGGGACGGATCATGGCAATCGAAACACCAGCGTCCGAGGCCAAAGGGCTGATAGACGAGATGGCTCAGGTGGCCCCTTTTTCTTTGTGAATAGACACTACTGTCCGTGAAGTTTTCCGAATGAACAAGGCCCTGGAACCGTTCATTGGGCTCAAACGCCAAGGTGGAATAATCAAGAGGGTAGGGGAGCCCGTTGGGATCGGTAAAGCAGCAACAGTTTGGGTGTTCAGGGTACTCAGGATCCGGGGCGAGGTCGGGATACATATCCTTGTGACAGCGCCAGCATCCCTCATCGATCAGCGGAGAGGTAAGGATCGCGCGGATATCGTTATATTTAATGTACGCCCCTGTGGTCTCCAATGGAGGGGGTTGGGCGTAAGGCAAGGAAAAGGCGAGGAGATCAAGACATATGATCAGGACAAACAAAAAAATACTGCATGTGAGAGGTATTTTTTTGTTTTGCATAAAAGGGGTAGTGATGAGATAAATGCGTTAAATGATTTTTACTTATATATGAATGCATTCCTGTTGTCAATAAGATTTCGGGATGCATGAACAGTCAAATGGATGCATGGAGTATTGTCCCTGTGCATGAGAAGCCGTATGGCGGGGTACATTCAATCAAGCATCAAGATAGCACAATATTAAGACCGCATGGAGGAAGGGGCGATCATGGCACGGAGATCCCCCGCCGATCGAGGAGGGAGCCTTCCAGGCGGTAGAGATCGATGAGCGCGGTGAGAAATCCCACGATGGCCTGAATCTCGGCGATCCTGCTTGCCACCAGGTCTCTCTGGGTCTGGGCGACGAGCAGGGAGGTGGATTTCCCCACCCTGAACTTCTCGGTTTCGGCCCGCATCTTCTCTTCCTGCAGGGCGCGGGTGGCTGCGGTGGCGGAGACCTGCTCCCGTGTCCGGTTGACCTCGATATAGGCCGAGCGGACATCCAGTTGAACGAGCTGTTCGAGGTTCCTCACCGACTCGTCCGCCTGTGAGCTGGAAAGGACCGCCCGTTCATGCCGCGCCTTTGCATCCCGATTGAAGAAGGGGTATTCGAGGCTGATGCCCGCCCCGACATCGTAGTTCCTTCCGTCGAGGTCCTCGATCGATCCGCTGAAGGAATCGGCATACCCTGACATGCCGAGGGTTATGAAGAAATCCATCCTCGGGAGGAGTCCGTTCCTGGTCTTGACCACCTCGAGGTCTCCCCGCTCCTGCTGCATCCGCGCCTGGTTCACGTCGGATCGCATGCGCAATCCCACATCCACGTGTGCGTCGACCCCGTCAAGACTGACCTCGGGCACGGCAGGCTGGTCCTGAAGTACAATCTCCCGGTCCCAGAGACCGGACCCGGACGGGTTGAGGAGACGAAGGAGCCGCAACCGGACCTTTGCCAACTCGCTCCTGGCATTGATGAGGTCCTCCTTGCGCAGCGCCACCTCCGCCTGAGCGGCTGCATACTCGATTTCCGGAAGCACCCCGATCCTGATCCGCTCCTCGGTCTCCTTCATCTGGTGTTCGGCCAGGCTCAGGGACTCGGTGAAGATCTCGATCCTTCGCAGGCTGAGCGCATACTCCCAGTAGGTCTTTTCCACGTCCGCGATAAACGACTCCACGAATCCCCTGAACTCGTGCCGGGATGAAAACGTATCGATCCTCGCCTGCCTGAGGCTCGCCAGGTTCACCTTCCTACCGGCCCCCCTCAGCAGGGATTGGCTGAGATTCAAACCCGCCCGGGTGGTGTGCTGATCACCGTACAGATCCGACCAGGCTCGATCATTGGATAGCTCGACTCCGGCCCGGGTGCCGGTGGAAAACAGCTTTGAGACCTCGACACCTGCGTCTGAACCGCGCGTCTGCTCATCACCGGCCTCCTGGTGGGAATACGACGCATCACCCGAGAGCACGGGATCAAAGGAGGCCGCCTCCTGGTCCTCGAACGTGCGACGAATGGCGGGATTCAGCCGCTCAATGGCCAGGGCGTGATTGTTTTTGAGTGCGGTGAGAAGCGCATCCCCGATGCCGATGGCGAGCGTATGTGGGTCCGAGGGTTCCTGTTCCTCTGTCGAATTGCCGGGTTTTGGGGAAGGGGAGGGGGGAATTGCCAGAGACTCATCAGAGGCGTTCATCCCGTCCCTGCTTGCCGCGATGAGGACTGCACCACGACCGGCTGCACTTGCACCTGCGCAGGGTATCAGTGCCAACAGGCTAATAAGGGCGATCCCGCACCCAAGCCTTATCAATACGTTGTGTTGTTTCGGCACCATCATCCCTCCTGCACCGCCTCCGGGGCAGGGGGATGCATCCCCTGTCCCTCCCGTTTTTTGCGCTCGAAGATGGAATAGACGATCGGTATAAGGATAAGGGTAATGAGGGTGGAGCTCAAGAGCCCGCCGATGACGGCCCGGGCGAGGGGTGCCTGGGCCTCCCCGCCCTCTCCCACACCGAGGGCGAGCGGCACCAGGCCCAGGATGGTGGTCAGGGCGGTCATCAACACCGGCCTGAGCCGGTGGCGGCAGGCATTCTCGATTGCCTCGCGCAGGGGCATCGCGTCCCTTCGCCGCAGGAGATTGGTGTGATCGACAAGGAGTATGGCGTTGTTCACCACGATGCCGCCGAGCATGATGCACCCGATAAAGGCCTGGATATTGAAGGTGGTATGGGTCAGGAACAGGGCGAGGACAACCCCGATCACGGCAAGGGGAACGGAGAACATGACCACGAAGGGATCGCGCAGCGATTCGAACTGACAGGCCATGACCATGTAAACGAGGACAAGGGCCAGGAGGAAACTCAGGAGCAGCTCCCTGAACGCCTTCTGCTGCTCCTCGTATTCGCCCCCCAAGGTGATGCTGAAATCATTCGGCACCGGAAGGAGGGAGAGCCGTTCCCGGATATCCCCGATGACCGATCCCATGTCGCGTCCGCTGATATTGGCGGTTACCAGGACCATGCGTTCCTGGTTCTTTCGCTCGATGCGCACCGGTCCGGAGCGCGGGCGCACCTCGACCACGTTCCGCAGCACCACCGGTTCACCCTCTCCATTGATGAGGGTGAGGTCCAGGAGATCCGGCACGCGCATGCGCTCAGCGTCCTTGACCTTTACCAGGATCGCATATTCATCCCCGCCCTCACGGAAATTCCCCGCCTTGGTACCGGAGAGCATCGTCTGAAGGGCATCGGCGATCTGGGTCACCGTCAGCTTCATGTCCGATGCCTTCATTCGATCGATCATGATCAGCTCCTCGGGGCTGCCTGCCTCGCGGCTCAACTGCACGTCGGTGATCCCGTCCACCTGCTCGACAAGGGCCTTTACCCGCTGGGCGAGCACATCGGCGGTGGAGAGATCGTGACCGCGCACCTCCACCTGCACCTTGTCCCCTTCGCTCGTCCCCATCCGCAGAATGAAAAGCCCCTGTCCGGCCCGGGTCCTGATCTTCATCCCGGGGATTCCCTGGAGCCGTGCACGCAGATCGGCCGCAATCTCCTCGCTCGATCGCTCCCGCTGGGAGATGGGCTTGAGGGTGATCCTCATCTGCCCGGTGTGCGCCCCGGCGCTCCGCCACCCGCCGCCGATTCTCACGGAGATGTTCGCCGCCTCCGGGACCGCCTCCTGGACGATATCCTCAATGGCCTTGAACCGTTCGCCGCTCACCTCGAGCCTCGTGCCTATCTCCATCTCCGCATCCACCCTGACCTCTCCCTCGTCGGCGCTGGGCATAAGCTCGACGCCGATAAGGGGAACGATGCTGATACTCCCGGCAAGGAGCAGAAGCGTCACCCCCACGACAACCCCCCGGTGATCGAGGGCGTATCGCAACAGTCGATGGTACCATTCATCAATGCGGGTCAGGAACTGCTTGCTCAGGAAAAAGATCCAGTTGACGGGGTGCGTCCAGGATGAGGCCGGGGCCTGTTCCAGGTGGAGGAGCTTCGAGGAGAGCATGGGCACGAGGCTGAGTGCAACAATGAGGGAACACAGGAGGGAAAAGGTCACCACATATGCCATCTGCTTGAACATGATCCCCGACATGCCTCGAATGAAGATGGTGGGCAGGAACACGGCAATGGTGGTCAGGGTGCTGGCGATGATCGCGGCGGTAACCTCCTCGCTCCCCTGCACTGCAGACCGATAGGGTTCCATTCCGGATTGCCTCAGCCGGTAGATGTTTTCCAGGACCACGATGGCATTGTCAACCAGCATGCCTACGCCGAGGGCAAGCCCGCCCAGGGTCATGAGATTCAGGGTGAAGCCGCCGAAGTAGATAAGGACGAAGGTGGCGATGATGGAGATGGGTATGGCGGTGCCGATGATCGCGGTGCTTCTGAAACTCCCCAGGAAGAAGAGCAGGACAAGGATGGCCAGTATGCCGCCGTAAATCGCCGCAGACCCGACATTCCTGATGGAGCGCCGGATGTAATCGGAGGTATCGATGAGGGGGATGAGGTTGAGTTGCGGGATGTCCCGGTTGATTCGTTCAAGCTCCCGCAGCGCCTCCCGCGCCACGGCCACCGTATTCTTCCCCGACTGCTTGAACAGGGCGAGGTTGATCCCCGGCCTGCCGTTGACCCTGACCAGCCTGGTCACCTTCTCCCAGGCATCCTTCACCTCGGCGATGTCCCTCACCCGGATCGGTGCGCCGTCCCGCATGGCGATCACCGTGTTGCGCAGATCATCCAAGCTCGTGTATTCCCCCGGGGTGCGCACGAGTATCTCCAGGTTTCCCCGCTCCAGGGTTCCCGCAGGCACGTTGACGTTCTCCGCCCTGATCCGGGCAAGGATCAAATCGAGGGGGAGGTGCAGGGCCTTCACCTTCTCCAGCTTCAGGCTGACGTGGATCTCTCGATCCAGGCCTCCCCATACGTCGAGCGAGGCCACGCCCGGCACACGCTCGATGCGATACTTTACCTGGTTGTCGATGATGCGGCGCATCTGGATGGGATCGAGGTCCCCGGATGCGCCGAGGATGAGCACCGGGAACCCGGCAAGGTCGAACTTACGCAGCACCGGTCGGTCAGCCTCTTCGGGCAGGCGGGGAAGGATGCGGTCCAGCCGGTCGCGGATATCGTTTGCCGCAACATCCAGGTTGGTCCCCCACACAAAGGTCACCCGCACATTGCTCGAACCCTCCGTGGAGATGGAGGTGACCTCTTCGACCCCGGGCACCGCGCTCATGGACTCCTCGATGGGCCGGGTAATCAACTCCTCGATCTCCTCGGGACTTGCATTGGTATAGGAGGTGCTGATACTGAGGGTAGGGTAGGTGATGTCGGGCATCAGGTCAATGGGCAGGCGGGTCAGGGCGACGACTCCCAGGAGGATGACGATCAGGGTGACCATAATCGTGAAGATGGGGCGATCGATTGCACTGCGGGCGATTCTCATGGACGTATCCCTTATTCCCTTTCATCCGGGGTGTTCTCGGGAAGAATGAGGGGAGAACCGTCCTCGAGAAGGTGCTGCCCCATGGTGACCACCAGCCCGGAAAGGGGAGGGCTCACCACTTCGGCTGCTTCGCCGTTTACGATGCCCAGGCTCACCAGGGTGAACACCGCCTTCATCCCCTCCGCATCCACGAGAAATACCCCCTGTTGCTCTCCACGCCGGGCGATAGAGGTCACCGGAACCAGGGTGACATTTTCGTGATGGGCAAATTCGATCTCCACCCTGCCAAACATACCCGGCTTGAGGAGCCACTCCGGATTGGACACCTCGATCTCCACCCGTGCCTGTCGGGATGCCTCCTTGAGCACCGGCGCAACGCGAATGATCCTCCCGGGAAAGGTCCTCTGGGGATAGGCGTCGGTGGTGAGGAGGGCGTCCTGACCGACCTGCACCTTGGGATAGTCGCGTTCGATCACGAAGATTACGGCGATCAGGGAGCTTATGTCGTATATGGAGACAATGGGTGCATTCGCCGAGAGCATGGCCCCTTCGTCCACGAAACGCTCCCCCACCACCCGGTTTCCATCACCATCCTCCCATGACGCCCTGATCCGGGTGTAAGAAAGGCGCACCTGGGCAGCCTTCAGCGCGGCCTCCTTCTGAGAGACCTGTGCCATGGCCAGCTTGTGCTTGGCCTTGCCCACGTCGAGCCGCGCCTGGACCGCATCGAGCTCCGACTCCGAGGCGATCTTCTTCTCACGCAGGGCGAGGATCCGGTCGAATTCCCGATGGGCGCTGTCGAGTTCACTGCTCTGTTCCTCAAGGGAGGCCTTGGCAACGGCAAGTTCCGCACGGGCCTCCTCAACCCCCTGGACATATTCGGCATCCTCCACCACGGCGATCAATTGGTCGCGTTCCACGGTATCCCCGATATTGACCATAAGTCGTTCCAGCCGGCCTGCGATCTTCGGGGCCACGACGAAATGCGCCTTTGGTACGAGCGTACCGGTGAACCTCTGAACATTGCGAATCGTGCCCCTGACGATCGGGGCGACCTCGACCGCCACCGCAGGGACCTTTCTGGCAGTATGTGTATCGTCCCGGGAAGAAATGAATCGCTGGGACATCCACCATCCCATGATGATGATCACGCCGAAAAGCGCCGACCACAAAAAAACCCTTTTCATAAACGCTCCTGCAACTTCCTTATATGCATCCTTATATACTTAATATACTTACACGTCGAAATATGCGTCGAACGAAATGCCCCGACAAACGGTCATATTGTAGTGGTATTTTTTCCAATACGCAAGAAATTTATGATTTATTTCCCCTTTGGGGCACCGCTCAATAAATGTCTGCATTTTTTTGCTCATTTTTCTAATTATAGTTATTATTTTTCACTATATGCATTTTTTTTCACCTGTTTCGATTGCCCATCGGTTTCTTTACGGTGCATTCGCAAGTATTAATCATTTTTAAACAGCTAATTAGCACATCTTGTATCGGGTGTTGAACAGGGTAGGGGGCATCAAGATATGGAATAAATTATGCTTAAATATTGTAAACCGAAATTACATTATGTTTCAACAATTCATTATGTGCCGCCATTACACGGGGGGAGGTTCCTAATGCTCGCACGCAACCTGCACCATGCAATGCCTTACAGTATAGTCACCACCGTTCTCATGACACTGTTGCTTACCGTGACCGCACCGGGAACCGGAACGGCCCAATTTTTTGGTTTTTCAAACTCTTTTTATCCTCAATCCTACTTAAGCCCGTTCCAAAGCTCGTTCCAGAGCTCGTTCCAGAGCCCATTCCAGAGCCAATGGCAAAGCCCGTGGCAAAGCTCGTGGCAAAGTCCTTTCCAGAGTCAATGGCAGAGCCCGTTCCAGAGTCAATGGCAAAGCCCATGGCAAAGCTCGTGGCAGACTTCGTGGCAGAGCCCATTTCAGAGCCCATGGCAGAGTTCATGGCAGAGCCAGTGGCAAAGCCCGTTTCAGAGCCCATGGCAAAGTCCCTATCAGAACCCTTACCAGAATCCATACCAGAATCCATACCAGAATCCCTGGCAACAGCAGCTTCAATATCAGGATGCGGATGTGGACCTGGACTCGGGTGACGACGAAACAACAATCACTGTTGATGAGGGTGACACCATCAGCATCGTGCTCGAGTCGAACGTAACCACAGGGTATCAATGGGTGCTCGATACCGGCGAACTCAATACCGATGTGGTTTCCAAAACGAGCAATCAGTACTTCCCCGGAAACACCACAGGCTTCATAGTAGGGGCAGGCGGGTTTGAGCAATGGATCTTCGAGGCCGAGGGTGCCGACACCACTACAATTAAGCTTGATTACAAACGAACCTGGGAAACGACCGTGCAGGATACCTTCGAGGTAACGGTCATCGTTAAATAGACCGCCGGCAAACCCTGGGGAATTATAAAGAGGGAACGCACCGGACATCCGGTGCGTTCCCTCTTTTATTATGTATAACCATCAAAATGGACATTTCTATTTTGGTAAAAATAGGACATTTCTATTTTGGCTTGACAGCGGCTCACCCACTCCTTGACAAATAGGCAAGAAAATTATACTATATAAATAAAAATAAAGGTATATATAATCATTTCTTCATTATCGGCACTTTCTCTTCTTCACCTGAAAAAAAGGGGGGGTTAGGTGTGGGAAGCGAGCGCTTCAAACCTTTCATTGCATTACATCATTTCAGCAGATCTGAGCCCCGGTCTTTATAACCACGTCCTATTGCATCCCTCCGGGAGGTAATCCTATGAATGGGTGTA
>JBLIRP010000049.1:0-28471 GCA_049472355.1 bacterium
CAACTCATCAGGTGCGACATCCCCTGCATATCCTGAACCAGTACCGGCAGGACAAAACAGCAGTGCATTATATACAGGGTCAACAGGTTATAATCCTTTTTACCCAGGAATCTCCTCTTCTGCCTTTATATCCAATACACCGAGTCCTTATACAATGAGTCTGGCATGGTATTCCCCATGGCTTGTCACACCTTCATTCTTTCCATCATTCCTTCCGTCTTCGATAATTCAAGTTCCAGGCGGGGGAAGCAGTCATGAATCTCTGCCAGCGTATGCACCTGAAAAAATGACGGGGGAATGGCAAAGTCAGCAATTAACGGATGAAGATGGCAATAAGATAAAAGGGAAACTGGAGTATGATCGAAAAAACAGCCTGCTGAAAATGTTAGACTCTTCTTTGCCTTTGGATGAAGGAGAGCTTACGAAATTTGATTACACCCCAACAAGTGGTAAAGCCCCAATCTCTCTTGAAGGTGTATTCGACTCAGGATACACTGCATACTTTTCCGGTACGGCTGACAATCATCTTTGCCCCAGGGATGCCTGGTGTGCCCTTGCGGGTTATTTTGATGTAGAAGGAACATATACAATCAAAGACAATTACGGACAGACAGTTGATAAAGGGACAGTCAGCCTATGTCAGGGGTGTCGTTAGTGGAATCAGTTTACAGTCGCCTGAATTTGAGGGAGTTAAGAGAGAATAATGTAAAACATTAGCACATGTTGCTATCCATCTTAAGATTTTTTGGGACGGTGACCATCAGGATAAAAGGCCCCGGCAGTTACGAGCCGGTCTTTAATAGCGGGCAGCAATTTTGAATTATGCTTCAGAGATCGGGCTTGTGCGTTTGCCGATTCATTCTATCCAATGGCATGTTCCGGAGGATATGCCGCGCGCCATGCCCTGGATGGCTCGGCTGGCATTTTCAGAGTATTTTCCCCTTTCGAGCGATTTTCCTTTTTTGATACATTGCTCCCCTTTTGGCTGTCTGCTAGATTCTATTTGCGTATTTGTCTTGACAGAAATTGAAAACCCTGCCTATAATTTCATCCAGAAAAGCACGTTCTTACAGAAGCTTACAAAAGCAAGAATATACTAAGGAAGTGCGAAATGCGTACGATTACTACTCAGGTTCCGGACGATATTTACAGAAACATTAATGAAGAGATAGAACTTGGCATATTTTCTGATACTTCAGAGGCTGTTGTTGCGGCGCTGAAAAAGGTTTATGCCCGCAAAAGCAGATCATTCCTGAGATGGCTGATGAAAAAAGAAGGCATCACAGAAAGTGAAACGTTAAAGGAACTTGAAAAAATGCGCAAATGAGATACAAGGTCTTTGTGGATACAAATATTTTACTCCCGGTTCTGTTTATTCCGGTTATAACTGGTATCAAGGCAATCAAATGGTCACAATACTATGACAGTGGCTCATGAACTCGCGAGGGATTTAGACAAGGGAAGGATTTGAGTTTCTGCCTATATTTTTTGACAAAAACCCAAATCCTGTCTATACTTTTAACCAGGTAATGCGAATTGTATCGTATTTAAATCAGTTACTCTGTATTTAGGTTTATAGTCTTTTTTAAGTTGTATCTATGAGAGTGAATGGAGAAAAAAAGTGAATGTAACGAGAGCAAAACTGGAAACGCTTATCAAAGAGCTTCCCGACCCAATTGACATTGAAGAACTTATGTACCGCCTTTACCTTTTACAGAAAATCGAAACCGGCGAAGTGGCCATCATGGAAGGAAAGACCCTTTCTCATGATGAAGCTATGAAAAGGTTGTCGAGGAAATGGCAGAACTGATATGGGGCGGAGTGGCGATCTCGGATTTAGAATGTATTTATGATTACATCGCACGTGATTCTCATCATTATGCCAGGCACCAGATAGAACGAATCTCCCATTCTGTCGAGCGTTTACGGCAGTTTCCCGAATCCGGACGAAGGCTGCCTGAATTTCCCTATCTTCCCCACCGCGAAGTACTCATTGATAATTATCGTGTGATTTATCGCTACGCAGCGGATAGCGACCGTGTGTTCATTGTAACCGTTGCCCATGGACATCGTCTTCTTGAAAAAAGCAGCTTAAATCCAGTCAAATAAGGGCGCTCATCGGTTACTCGGAATCCACCGGTACCTTTCCTACCGGTGCGAGGTAGATGGTGAATTCATCCTCCCCGTCCACCCGCAGGAGCTGGTCGATGGCCTCTTGGTTGTACGCGGCGATGCCGCAGGTGCCCGCGCCTATGGCCTCGCATGCAAGGTAGAGGTTCTGGCACACGTGCCCGGCATCCAGGAGGATCGCCCGGTGGGCTGCAAGGCCGTAGCGCCACTCCATGCGGTAGGGGACGGCGGTCCAGATGAAGATCACCGCGCCCTGGGCGATGAATGACTGACCGAAGGTGGCGGCTGACATCTTTTCAATGGTATTTTCTTCATGAAATTCAAACACCAGTTGGTGCTCGATGGGGAGGTAGCGGTAGAATCCCTGCTCCAGCCCTTCGACGTTGAGCACGCACAGATAGGTCTCCAGGGCGTGGCGTGCACCTGCGGAAGGCACGGTGCGCAGGGCGGTGCTCTTGTCCAGACGCCTCCGCACGCCCTGGGTCGACCAGAGCAGGAAGGAGAGTTCCTGCAGGCTCAACGGTGTGTCCAGGTAGGTCCTGCGGCTTTCTCGATTCCCCATGGCATGAATGAGCCCGATATCCTTGAGGTCGTCGTGCGAAACGAGATTGATCCGCGTGGCGCCGGGGGGGCATGGTTTCTCCACGGGTGGGGGAGGGATGCCCTTGCTCTGGTCGGTCTGGGAAAAGTCGATGGTTTTGCGAACGCTGTCCTTGAGGAAATAGCGATACTTTTTCAACTGGTAATCGCTCATAGGCAGTTCCTTTCTTTTCGTCTTGTGGTTTTGTCCCGTATGCGAACGTCAGGGCGATCCTGCCGATGGCCGTTGTATAGCAAACCGTTGCACATGATAGACGGATTTTTGGTATCGACGTTTCGTCACCCGGTCTGTTAGTTACTGCCAGGGATGACTCTCGATCCATTACTTACCGGCAGAGATGGCTTTCCCATGACGGGTATATGGTTCCCCCCCCCGGATCCCATGAGCCTCCTATGGCCGGGAGGTGTATATCGTGGAGGAATAGGGGATGCAAAAGAGGGTGTCCGACTGTCCTGCAAAGATTCGGTTCTCCCCGTCCCAGTGCTCGTGTGAGTTCTTGAAGCAGAACTTGAAGTGTGCGGGTGCGTCTTGGATCACGATCCTCCACCAGTGCCCATTGTTGAAATTCCCCTCGTACTGCATCGGAAAATCCCCGGATAAGCCGTCCCATGCATGGATGAAGTAGTTGGTTGCCGGTTCGAATTCCCTGTAGTGGATGGTGATCGTTCCCCCTCCGTTCTCTTTCTCCACCCCCACCACCTGTTTCATATAGCTGTCGAAGGTGATGACGTAGGCGCCCGGCCCTGCGGTGACCGCGTAATCGGAGGGTGGATACGCCTCATCCCAGGAGTCTGCACGATGCGAGATCTTGAACCGGGGATTGTCCGGCCCGAAGGTCTGGGTGGTCTCCCACAGCCCCTCTGCGTTGAGCATCATGGGGGAGGCGCCCCAGTTGTTGGGGGTTCCCCGGAAGTACCAGATATCCGGGATGTCCACCGCATTCTCGTAGGTGGTGAATGCGCCCCCGGAATCGGCATACCCGCCGATGTCCCCCAGGAACACCGCCTTGGAGCAGTACCCGTACAGGGTTCCCAGGCCGTAGTCGTGCCTGTTCGAGTCGGATATGGCCGGATGGGTTCCCCCGCCCATGAGGGCGTGGGCCGGGGTGCCGGAGGGGATGTCAATTCCCGAGTCCCTCAGATTGATGTGTATATTCAGGGTATCGCCGCTGAAGTTGTGGCTGACCAGGATCATCTCCCCGTAGTATTCCCTGATGATGGAGAGGGTCTTTGATTCACCCTGGAGCCCGTCCCAGGTGTTTCCCGAGCGGGTGGGCACCACGTAGGTGATACCTCCGGCAAGTGCGCGGTAGGTGTTCCTCAGCCGCAGAAGCCTCCGGTAATGGTTGAAGATGGATGCAGGGTCCGTCTCCTGCTGTTGTGCCCTGGCCCAGTCCATGGGCAGGCGGATGGGCTCGTCCCCGTCACCTGCCCCGTTTGCCATGCCTATCTCTTCACCGTAGTAGATGGCCGGATTTCCCGAGAGGAGCAAATACAGGGAGGCGACCCCCTTCATCTTCGCCGTGTTGCCGTTGAGCTGGGTGGCCACCCGGTCCCCGGCGAACCGGTCGTGGTTGCTCAGGAATATGGTGTCCTGGGTGCCGGGGGGGAGTCTCCCCTGGACGGCATACACCTCCTGCATGAGGTCAGCAGGCCGCCGCCCGTTTTTGAGGCAGGCCATGAGCCTTCCCTGGAGGTTGAAGTGGAAGGCGGTGTGGAACTCGTCCCCGTCTCCGTAATAGGCGATCATCTGATCCGCGCTCTCGGTGGGGGCCTCCGCGAGCAGGATGGCGTCCTGCTTGATGCGCTCAAGCCGTGCCCTGAGGTCCTTCCATATTTGGTGGGTCTCGGGCTGGTCCTTCTGGGTTCCCCTGCCGTTTTCCACGAGGTAGCGTACCGCGTCGCAGCGGAACCCATCCACATCCGTTTCACTGACCCAGTGGCGCATCACGGCTTCGAACTCATCCAGGAGTTCCGCCTGCGAGGCGGGTGCATTGAAATTCAGATCGGGCATGGTGGCCCCGTCGGCATCGCCGAACACGCTGTAGTAATAATCGTCGTCATGGGGCTCCCCGTTGTGGTCTCTGTCCAGGTCCGCCTGTGGATCGAGGAACCATGTCGCGCCGGAGATATCCCCGGAACGGTTTTCCTCCCAGGGGTCCGGCCACCCGAGGTCGGATGCCGACCATATGAACCAGTGATCCCGCCGCACAGCGTCGTCCGGGGAGGAGAACCAGGGGTGTTCAGAGCCGCAGTGGTTCATCACCAGGTCGAGAATCACCCGCATCCCCTTGCGGTGGGCGCCGGCTACGAGATTCCCGAGGTCGTTCATCGTTCCGTAGCGGGGTTCGATGGCGTAATAATCGGTGGTATTGTATCCGTGCTCACTCATGGCCTTGAATATGGGCATGAGCCAGATGGTCTTGACACCCAGCTTCTCCAGGTAATCGAGCCGGTTGGTCACACCCTGGAGATTGCCTCCGAAGCGGTCCACAAACACCTCGTAGATACTGGTCCGGGTGACCCACGGGGATTCGTGTTCCAGGGTGGCGGGAGAGGCCGATGCCACTCTGGATGCGGCGGCGGGGGCCGATCGTGCCTCGCTGCGTCGGCGCTCCCCGGCAAACGCATCGGGCCGGGACGGAGGGGCGCCGGTTTCACCCACCCCTGTGTCGAGGATCAAGCCTTGCTGCGTGACGACGCGTTTCCTGCAGGAGGTGAGGGAGACGGAAGAGACGCAGAAAAAAAGCAATGCCGCAAACAGGACAATCCGGTTTTCCCACTTTTTTCTCCTACACGGTGCCATTATGCCTCTCCTTTTTTGTCTAAGATTGAGCACAGTGCTGCCGCATCGCCGGTGTGCATCCCTTTGGCAGATGACCCTGCACATTATCACCCGATCGCCGGCAAGGGGGATTCATGAGACCCCTTCACCGAAGGTGCATTATCACCCGGTTGCAGCCCCTCTATAATATAAGAAATCCCATGTATTGCAACACCTGCCTTTTATATTCCCGCTTAATGCCAGGCGCATAAATTCGTCGTCTTACACCTTCCCGATGCAAAGGCGGCAATTCCAATTTTTAATTGCGTCTTCGCGGGAAGAAATGTTTACGGAGCGATAGAGGGCGGCCTTGTGTAACTTTTTTCGGCGAAGCGGCGTGAACATGTCTGAGCACACTCGTTGACCAAAGATATGACATTGGAATTGGCAAGGGTGCGGGCGTTGTTATTTTGTGTCGGGTTTGTTTATAATAACGCGACATCGTTTTTTTTCATGTATCGTGCATTGAACTGCCCGGCAAGGATGGAGCAATGGACATGAGGCGTCTTTTCAAGAGGATCAAGTATGGCCACCCCATCATCGTCGTCTCCGGCCTGCCTCGGTCGGGGACCTCCATGGTGATGAAGATGCTGGAGGCGGGGGGAATGAAGATCGCCTCCGACGGCATACGGGCCGCAGATGACGACAATCCCAAGGGGTACTACGAGCTTGAGAGGGTGAAGACACTGGACAAGGAAATGGATAAATCCTGGCTGCGGGAGCTTCGCGGCAGGGCGGTGAAGATCATCTCCTACTTCCTGCGGTATCTTCCTGACAGCAATTATTACAGGGTGATCTTCATCGACCGGAATCTGGAGGAGGTGGTGACCTCCCAGAACAAGATGCTGGTCAATCGGAAAAAAAACCATGATCCATGCGACGATGAATGCATCATCAAGAATTTCGAAAGTCATCTGTGGAAGATACGGAATACGATTCTTGCCAAATCCTGGTTTGAGCCCCTGTATCTCAACCATCGCCTTGTACTCACCAATCCGAGGGAACAGGCCCGTATAATCAACCGTTTTTTGGGCGGGTGCCTTGATGAGGAGCGGATGGCGAGTATCGTGGATCCCAAGCTTTACCGGAACCGCAAATAGGACGTTCTCAGGGGATCGGCACCAGCTCGACCCTGCGGTTTTTTGCCCTGCCCTGGGTGGTCTTGTTTGATGCAACGGGCTTCGAAGAGCCATACCCCCCGGCGAGGAGCCGTGCGCTCTTCACGCCCTTGCTCACCAGATAGTCCATGACCGCGCAGGCGCGCCGGTGAGAGAGAACGAGATTGTGCGCCTCGGACCCGGTGTTGTCCGTATGCCCCTGGATTTCCACCATGAGGGAAGGGTTCCCCTTCAGTATCGTAACGATCTCATCCAGCACCGGATACAACCCCTGCTTGACCTGCCATTTCCCCGGATCAAAATGAGCCCCGGTGATTACCCAGCAGCCTTGCTCGTTGATGGACGCCCCTCGAGGCGTGTCCGGGCATGCGTCCAGGTAATCGGGGACCCCGTCCCCGTCCTCATCCGCAGGTTGCTCTTCCCCATCCGGTAGCTGTATCCTTCTTCTTCCTCCTCTTGAAGCGAGGAGCATCCGGTGATATCCCTCGGTATCTACGGGATTGTCATGCAGGGAACCCTTGCCGATACCGACGTCCTGTCTCTTCACGAGAGGCGGCTGCTTCACGGCGATACGGATTTTCGAACTGGCGATACAGGCGGGGAGATCGGTGTTCTGCATGGCCCACACCCGTGCGGCGCATACGGCATCGATCGCAACCGCCATGATGACGGTGAGCACAAGTACTTTCTTCATGCCGGGTTCGTCACACCTCCTTCCTAATGTATATATCGATCCGAATCGCAAAGACCATGGGGGTGAAGGGTGCTTGGTGTAATGAAGAGGAGAGGTGATGACTGCTCAGGAGGGGTCCTGTGCCCCTTTTCCGGATGTCTGGCCCACGGGTCCCATCGGTCCGGGCGCATGCGGTTCATCCGGCGACCTTTTTTCAACCCCGCTCAATTCATTGAGGTATCGGGTGAATTCCTCCTGGTCGGGGGTATGGGCAAGTGCGATCTCATCGCATACCGCCCCGATCTCGTCTCGTCCCCGGGCATCGGGAGGGATCTGCTCTGCCCAGAGGATGAGCGCCGCAAGGAAGAGGGAGATGTCCTGTTGCTGTTCCAGGGCGATTTTCTCCTTGAAATAGGAGGCAATCCTTTGCATGGTGTTTCTGCGGATTCTCCTTGATATCGGGAGGAGTATCGCCGCCGCAACAAGGAAGGTGAGGGCGCCTATCTGAATCCCGGGGATACGATGCCCCAGTTTTGCTGCGAACATGGGAATCGCGATGGCGAGCAATGTAAAGAGAACGAAGAGAAGGTGGATGACGCGCCGTGCGCCCCTGTCGTCCGCCTCCTCCCTCGATCCCTGGTACAGGTTGGAAAAATAGGTAAAGAGCTTGTCCTTCTGAGCTTGCAGGGCAGAGGGTGGCCCGGGCGGGGGAGAGGTGCCGACGATATCGGGTTGTGTTTCGGCAGGGCCTTTTCGCCCCTTCACCTTGTCGTCTGCCGTCTCCTTCGTCTCTTCGGACAGGGCACCGGAAGGGGTAGGAGGCGTATCCGGCCGGGATGGAGACGATGGGGTCGGCCCGGCCCGGCGAGGGGTGACCTCGGTGATCTTAATCTCGTCGGTTTCCTGCTTCTGCTGCAACTCTTCCTGTTTTTGCTTTTTTTTAATGAACTCTATATAGCGCGCAATGATGATGCCGCACCTGACGCATTCAGGTCCCTCCTTTTGCTTATGCCCGCATTTCGGGCAGGTCATAAGGGGTGGGGCTGCGCCTGCCCGAGGGGATGGGGGTGCGGAGGGAGGGGATGGGGAAGCGCCTGCCGAAGGGTGCGGAGGTGTGGACGATTGGGGCGAGGAAGCGCCTGTCGGAGTTTTCGGGGGAGCAGAAGCGGGGAATGAAGATGCATCTGCCGGGGCCTTTGGCGAAGTGGAAGGACGGGATGTAGATGTATCTGCCTGAGGGCGTGGAGGTGCGGAGTCCTGTGATGGGGAAGCGCCTGCCGAAGGGTGCGGTGGCGTGGATGGTTGCGGTGAAGAGGTGGAAGGTCCGGGTGCGTCTTCGCCTGCCGGAGGGGATGGGGGTGCGGAGGGATGGGATGGGGACGCGCCTGCAGGTGTCTGTTTCGGGCCGGTGGGCCGGGGTGAGGCGGGGGGAGCGGTTGTCTTCCGGGGTTCGCCGATCCCCTTTTCCGGGCGGAAGATCTTGCATTGTACCCCCGCTTGTTTGAAGGGGCCGTAGATCTTGAGCGCGGTTTGATAATCGATGTTTTCTGCGATGGTGATCGGGGCAAGGGAAAAGAGATTGTCCACCCTGCTGCGGCTCCATTTGAAGATCCTGCACAGCTCGTTTTTGACCTCCTCCAGGTCGCGTCCCTGCAAGACCTTTCCTTCAAAGATGATCTTGAAACATTTCTCAGTCATGAGACCTCCTGTGCCGGGCGATCATCATTCCCTTCCCGCATCCCCGTCTCCTATTCCCACCTTTTCCCTTATTGCGTCGGCATCGAGATCCTCGATCAGCTTGACGAGGTGGGTCCAGATCCTGTGATATCCGAACCCCCCGGTGGTCATTTCCGCTATCGCATCCTGTTTTGACCATCCGCAGACAACGACCCGATACACCGCCACCATCACCCCGGTGCGGTCCGCCCCGTGCATACAGTGCACGAAGACCGGTGTCCGCTCCTTGTCGGTCACAATCTGCAGGAAATGCACGATATCCTTCTCTGACGGATACCACGCGCCGACCCGGATGTGCTCGTTTTCAAGCCCGGTGTCATCGATTTCGTCCTTGTCCGAATGGAATGTACGCAGGTTTATAACGGTTTTGATCCCCAATTCCTTGAGCCGGCGCATCCCTTCAGCGGTAGGCTGGGCGCCGCGGTACAGGTCATCGCTCACCTTGTACAGGTTGGGAAGCCCCTCGTATTCGAGTGGTTGCGCCCAATGTGCCGGGCGTGGCTCTATCCCTGAATCTCCCATGGTTTCAGAAATCCCGGGAATCATACCCACAAGGAGAACCGATACAAGTACACACCCCCATATTCCGTTGAGTCCGGGAAACCATGCCTTTGTGTGACAATTCGCGATGATTCCAGTGGATTTCACCCCTGACTGCTGTCCCCTCCGTAATGCCGCCGTTGTATCATTGCCGAATAGTATGCCGGTGCGTTCACACCTCCCCGCTCACAGGAATTGCCTCAGCCGGTGATCCCCTGCGACGGGCTGCTTCGCCGGGCATCGGAATGGATTGTGGCCTGGATTGCATCCGGCTTCCCGGAATAAAATTATCGCATCCTGCAATGGATTTGTAAACACGCGAAAGGCTCGTGACAGCAATTCTCATTTTGATCCCGCAATGTCGTGGGCAGACATGTCTGCCTGCGCTCCCGGCCCGAAGATCCAAATATTCCGCACCATTCGTTGAATGAGATATCATTTGCCCTCAATGGGGTACCGGGATCTCATCCACTCGTCCCAGCCTCCGGAGAGGGTGTAGACCTTTTTGAATCCCTTCGATTTGAGCCTTTGCGCCAGACCCGCACTGGTCGAAACATTCGGGGATGCGCAATAGAGGATGATCGTATCCTCCTTCGGATACTTCTGTAACCAGGAGGTTACCTTTTCGGGCCCCTCCCGCAGGGCGCCCTTGATCATGAAGTCACTTTTTTTCCAGTCCGTTTCGGTGCGCACATCCAGAATGGTCGGATCGGTGAATTCAATAAGCACCCGGAGATCCTCTTTGGTGATTCCGGATGCTGCATCGGCTGCCATGGCCGAACATACGCTCACGGCGAGCATGAGCAGGAGGAGCGATATCCCCCTGCACCGCATGAGAGTTTGGTCTAACATGATTTATTCCCCCTCAAGGTCGTTACTGTCCCGAGCGTGGACTGTTCCATTCCCTTGCCGGTGCTGATCGGCCATGACGAGCAGCCTCTCCCGTGCCCGATTGAGGAGTGACGGTGGATCCGGCCACTGCTCCAGGATGATGGAGCCGGAAAAACCGCGCTTCTTCAGCCGGTCGAGGAAACCCTGAAGGCCGCTGGTATCCCGGGCTGAAGGTCCTGTAAAGACAAGAAGATGACTGTCCCTGTCCCCGAAGTTTTCGTGGAGATGGACATGGATGATCGGGACTTCCGGATCGAGCCGGTCAAAGAACCGCAGGTAGTCGTTCACCGTCGAAGGGGAGAGGTTCGCGTGCCCCAGGTCCAGGCACATCCCTACGTGAGAGGCCTTTCGTGCCCGGGATGCGCGAAGATGGGAGAATACCCCGTTTATGTCCTCGGGTGAGGTATGGGGGGTGTTTTCGATGGCGAGACTGATCCCCATGGCAGCGGTATGCTCCATAATGTGGTCTATTGCGGGAATGAAACGTACTGCCTCGGCGCATAGATGGATGGTGAAGAGGGTGGCGCCGATTTCACGGGCAAATGAAATCCCCTGCAGCATATGGTCATGTCCCATTGGGGTGAAGGGATCTGATCCCCCCGGCGCATGGACGGAGAGGGTTATGCCGTTGGCACGGGCGGTCTGGCTGATGGAACGGCGGGTCCGGTGGTTGATGTCGGTGATTGAAAACCCCGCGCCGTTCCCCTTCTTGTCGGGAAACCATTCGAATGCATCGAAGCCGCCGGCGACCGCATACTCGAAGGGGAGCAGGGGGTATCTGGCAGCATACGAGGTTTGGTTGCCGATCCTGAAGGGTCTTCCTTCGCTATTGATCCCTTTCACCCTTTCGCTCCGGGAGCCCTACCTGGGGACGCGCCTGGACCACGAAATATTCCCCGCGGGCATAGGCCCCTTCGATATCCTGGGGGCAGCCCAGGACATGCTCTGTTGCAATGCCGACCCTGGTGATTCCCAGGAGAAGGTCTCGCCTGAAATTCTCATCCTGCACCATGGGCTCGTGGGAATAGTCGAGGACCACGCTGCGGGAAGGCCTCGACAGGACGCTGTCGTAGAGCCCTGCCCCCGCGTAGCCGGCGAGGTCCTCGGCGTTTGAATCCGAGCGGAAGATGAGCCCTGTGCCGAAGATGCCGGTGCCCTTGCTCGGATATGAGAGCACCCGCGGTTCGGGATGCCCCTTGTCTGAGACGAATCCCAGTGCCCTGCCGGGGTGGTTTCCGACCAGGGTCTCGCCCAATCCCACCACCACCTCCGCATAGAGTTCATGCCTGTTCCCGGTGAAGGGATTGGCGGTGTGGATCACGAATGCGTATTCCGCCTCCACCACCTCCTGGATGAGCACCGCCATGAACAGATCCCGATGCCTCAATCCCCATGCCCTGCGGCTCAGGTATGCCCGTTCGTTCCACTTGGACGCCCATACCCGTTTGATGCATTCCCATATATGATCACAGTCTCCCCTGAAGCGGAGCCCCGCCTCCTCCATGGTTCCCTTGAGGGAGGGCATGAACCCCTCCGGCTGATCGAGGAGCATGAGACAGGCGCGCACCTCCTGGAGGGTTTTCGCCGGGTGTCTTCCGATCCCCCGGGTGAGATCCGCGTAACGCTGCGCAATCACATGGTTTTTTCGATCGGAGAGCACCGCGTCGAATGCACCGAAGGGAAGGGCCATCGAGGCGGGTATGCGGATCCATGCAGGCAGCGCATCGGCAAGGCGTTTCAGGTTGAAGGACTTCCCCCCTACGACCGCTCTTCTAAAATATCCCAACCCCACCGGCCGGGCAAAGGTATCCACCTGTGAAGACATATCCGGCCGGGCAAGAACAGTGTGCCGCATGCGAGGGGATACCCGTTCCCCCCTTCTTTTCTTTCCTCGCCCTTCCGCCATAAGCACCTCCCCGGATGCGGAGGAGGTGAGCCGGATGTAATGCCCTTCCAGGGCGACAATACGATCAATGGTGTCCCTGTCGTAGCAGGTGGCAAAGAGAAGCCCGGTGTTGCGTGCCCGGATTGCTATATGGGAGACACAATCGACTATGTCGGTGGTGAGAAGGGCGGTGATTCCCTCGGGGATCTCCTCCTCGCCGGTGATGCCTCGGGCAACCACTACGGTGGGGGTGGGAAACGCTTTTCCCTGGATCGATCGGAGGCGGTCCACCACCATGACGATCCCATCTCCGCTGCCGGGGCTGATGACCTGCCAGTTCCCGAGCTCGGCCAGGGTGCGCAGCAGCGGGGTGAGGCGATGCACGAACTGCGACAGGACAAAGGCGAGTCCCCCTCGCACCACCTCCTCGCTGAACAGGTTGATGCTCCAGGCCTCGGCGCCGAGCGCATCCCCCAGCGATTCCGCCACGGGCTGGATGTGCCGGGAGAGGTCATCGATGAATACGCCGATGGCACGCTCCAGCCGCTCCAGCACGGATGCCGCCTGGAGGGACCATTCCCGGTCCATGCGGCGGTCTTCCATGAGCCGGTCCCAATGGCGGCAGCATGCGGCGATCTCCTCATCATCCCGGATAAGGACCATGTTTTTGAGCACCAGGCCGATGATCTCGACAAGCTGGTTTCCGTCGAAGTCATGGTGGAGGTTTCGCTCGGCAGCCGAGCGCAGGAGCCCTTGCAGTGCGAGGTCGAGAAAGAGAAGATCGCGGATCTGTTCGGGATTTCCTTTCATATGCGGGGACTCGTGGATATGGGTGCGGACCGTGGTGATTCGGGAGAGGAGGTCCGTCAGGGAGGCGGCTGTGGTATCCCGATGGCGCCGGATAAACCGGAGCTGGTCGTTCGTCCTTTTATCGAGGTGCGGTTCGGCTGATTCCATGGCATTTTCGAGGTCGGTAGCCGAGTACACCGATTTGAGGATCTTCAGGTATCCCTCGAAGTCCTCGATCAGCGCCTCCTGTATATCCGGATAAAACTCCGGCTCTGTGCGAATGGGCCGCTCGAAGCCCTCCAGGCGACTTCTTCCGACCCCGCCCTCATCGAGTGTTGCATAGAACAGGTCCAGATCCCCGCCGCTTCTGAGGAAGGCAAGATATGCCTCGCTGATGACGATGTCATCCGGTGTGGCATTGTTGTGGAGCTTCTGGTGCCACTCCTCCAGAAAATTGCCGGCCACCTCCTTGATCCGGTGCCTGTGCATGATATGGAGGAATTCGTCCCGTATGCGCTGGCCCTCTCCACCCCTGCCCACGGTGGTCATGATCAGACGCATCCATTCGCGCGTCTTCGGTCCGCCCTTGCAGAAGTTGTCCGCAAGCCTCAGGGTAAGCCGGTCCAGGGCATGGCTCAGCTCCCGGGGTTGGGTGTTGTAGCTGCGTTGCCAGGTCAGTTGCCGTATGGCGGAAAGGCGCAGCCACACGTAGAGCAGGGCCAATCCCTCGATGTCTTCACCCACCCGCTCCACGAGGTCGAAGGCGAGATTGTACCGGTGCATCAGCGACCAGGAGCCGCTCCTCGTTTCGGAATGGATGATTTCAGCGGCAATACCGGAAAGCAAAGGGGATGGGCCCGACGACGACTGATACGATATGTCACGGAGGGGGATGGAGAAATTGCGGCCGTTGTTCCTGATCCACTGTCCCGTATCGGGCTGCCACAGCAGGAAGGAGATGCCCTGTGGCGCATGTGCCCTTCTGAAGTCCAGGCGGATTCGATTGATCCCCTCCCGCTCGGAAAAGGGGGTCCGGGCGGCGGATCGCTTAAACAGGGTGGTGCCGGGAGGGCGTATGGAGGGAGCGGGCAGGGACCATTCATCCCGATGATTGCGCCGCGTCACGCCCCAGTGGAGGATAAGGGGGCCGGGCACGTTGGTCACCAGGGTTACCCGCACGACGTCCTCCTCACGGGTGACCGCACCTGCCAGATTGCCCTCCTCGAATCGGTAGAGGTGCTCGAACATCACGGCTTCCTGAGCGATCTCCTCTTTGAGGACATCGAAGGGGGAGGGCGAGACCTTGATGGCGGGCAATTCGATGCGGTAATTCTCTCCGTTGTTGTTATCCCAGGATTCCTCCTCCGGAAAGAAGAGGGCGAAATCGATGAGGGAGAAGTCCGGGGAACGAGGGAGCCGAATGCGGATGCGTCCCTCCCCGTTATCGAGACTGAAGGGGGTTTGCACCGCGTCCGGGCCGATCTGCCGGGTTCCCTCGGGCCAGTGGGTGCGTGGCGGAATCCTCCATGGTGAGTGGGGATGACGGCTGAGCCCCCAGTGAAGGAGGCAGTGCCTCCTCGGATTCAACCGCAGAAGCACCTCGATCCCGTGGGCGGCAATGCGCTTTTCCACATGGAGACTGAGGCCCTTCCCCGTTTTTATTTCTTCAGTCACTTCCCTTATCCTTATGATTCCTTTGGTTTTTTGGCATACAAAACCATTTCGCACATATCCCGGATGACGGCCGTGCAAGGGTATACGAAGTCCGAGGAATGACGGAATCGCATTTATTCTATAGCAGCGGAAAAGGAAAAGTCCAGCATGAAAGACGCAAGAAACAGCACAGGTTTGGGGTCAGGTCTTGAACTGTCAGTTTTTCTCGAAAATAAACCTTTTGTTTATTTTCATGCTTCGTGGCGCCGCTAAAGCGGCATGAGGGTTTGCTCCGAAAAACTGATATTTCAAGACCTGACCCCATTTTGTTCATTTTGTTCGAGAGGCCCCTACAGAAAAGGAAAAGGAATGCCCTTTCCCTCCCGCAGTACCTTCACCTCTTCGCCTGAGAGATCCACCAGGGTGGTAGGCACAGTCCCGCATGGTCCACCGTCGATGATGAGATCCACCTGCCTTTCCAGCCGCTCCCGTATCTCCTCCGGGTCCATCATGGGCGATTTGTCTCCCGGGATGATCAGGGTGGTGGTGAGCATCGGCTCGTGCAGCTCGTCAAGCAGGGCTTGAACGATGTGGTGATCGGGGATGCGTATCCCGATGGTCTTTCTTTTCGGATGCAGCAGCCTTCGGGGCACTTCCTTGGTGGCCCTGAGGATGAAGGTGTAGGGACCGGGCGTATTCGTCCTGAGGAGGCGGAAGACCGGGGTGTCGAACCGCGCATATACCCTGGCCTCCGAGAGATTCCTGCAGATGAGGGTGAAATTGTGTTTTGCCGTAAGGTTGCGAATCTGGCAGATCCTCTCCTGGGCGGCCTTGTCTCCGATGTGGCATCCGAGGGCATAGGTCGAGTCGGTGGGATAGACCGCCACCCCGCCGTTGCGTATGATCTCCACCGCCTGGTCAATGAGCCTTATCTGCGGGGTGTCAGGATGGACCACCAGGAACTGACTCATCTTCCACCCTCATCCTGTTCATTTGAACATCTCCCGTATTTTTTTATCATGATCCGGGGATGACTTCGCAAGCACGCCGGGCACCGTGATGGCTTGTGGTGCGATCGTGCCCATGCAAGCAGTATCCCCTGGTTCCAGCCTCTTCAGCGAATGCAGTGGTGATCCTCCGCCTGTATGCCACAAGGGTGGATGCGGATGCTCAGGTCTTCTCTTTGGCCCCTTGGGCAGTGCAGAGGGACCCCTCTGCAATGGCAATCCGGTTGCGCCCGCCGTTTTTTGCCTGATAGAGGCCGTGATCCGCATCGGCGATGACCTCTCTCCAGGAACCCTTGGCTGCGCAATCGGCGATGCCTCCGCTTATGGTAACAACCTTAAAAGGGGTTTTGCAATGGGGAATGTCAAGAAGCTCTATCTCCTTGATGACCCGTTGGGCAAACGTAGCGGCCCCTTCCGGTAGGGTTTCCGGCAACAGGAGGAGGATTTCGTCACCGCCGTAGCGGTAAAGGCGGTCGACCTTACGAGTGTTGACCTGAAGGAACTCGGATATTCGTTTGAGGAGACGATCCCCAGCAGGATGCCCATAGTGGTCGTTGTAGAGCTTGAAATTATCGATGTCGAAGAGCACCACGGAATAAGGGCGCCTGTATCGGAGGTTCAGGGCATGGGTAAGTTCCAGGTCCACCTCCATGGCACGGCGGTTTCCGATATGCAGGAGGGAGTCTTCAAGGGAGAGGGCCTTGAGTTTTTCATTTGCGTCCATGAGTTCCCGTATCCGCTGCTCGATGGATTCCTCAATGGAGGTCCGCTGTGTATCCAGGATATGGAAATAGGCCTTGACCAGATCGGACTGGGTGATGAGCCCTGCCAGCTCACCCTTTGAGTCCACCACGATCAGGTGCCTGATCTTCTGCACCCGGGTGATGGAAAGGGCATTGAAAAGCGTTTCGGTATCGTTGATGGTTATGGGAGGCGACGACATGACGTTGTATGCCTTCTTGGTGGGTTTTTTTGTCTTGTCGACCACATCCGTGAGAAAGCGCACCAGGTCCCTTTCGGTGATGATGCCAAGGGGGACGTTTCGCTCCTCGATCACCACGCACGAACAGTTCTTCTCCCTCAGGACATGGAGGATCTCCTGTATGGAGGTGTCCGGAGCAACGCAGACGACCTGGGAGGTCATCAGGTTTTTTATGAGAATATCCTGCACCTTCTTCTCTTCCTCGCGTTACATTGCAGTGTCGAGGTGCCCTTGATCATTGATAGGGCTCCACTTCTTGTTTCGGCCATTTCACGCAGAAGGGACGAGAGGGGGGATCATCCGGGGATTATTCTTCTCCGGATCAGGCAGAAGAGGAGAAGCATCAGGACGGCGATCGCAGAGGGCCAGAGATGGAAGAGCTGCTTCTTTTTATAGATGATAACGAGCGCATGGGTGGTGAGGATAAAGGAAACAAGGAGGATGGCATAGCTGAGGTATTTCATCGACAAGTCGGCGGTGGCGGTGTTGGCCTGCAGCATCAATGCGCGTTCGGCGCACCATATGAAATAGAGTGTGGTGATCCCCTGTGTCGACAAGGGGATGAGGAAGTGCCGCCTGCCCCATCCCTCCCTGTAAAAGTGGGCCAGGAAGATGCCGAATGCGAGCCAGGGCACCATCAGGGCGAGTCCGTAGCACAGGGCGATTCCCCATGGGGAATGCGCGAGGGAGCCGGCCACGAGCATGACGAAAATGGTCGAGGCAAGAAAGGGAAGGGCGTGCCACGCCTCCTTCGCATACGTCATATCGATCTCCTGTATTGGGCACTTTTCCGGGGCATGCATGAATCGATTGTGCCACTATACTCCATCCCCCGCGATAAATAAAGGTGGTGATGCCGGATCATTCCTCGGCATAATATACACCGGGGATCCAGCTTTTGCGTATCCTCACCGTCTTTTCTTCTTCGGAAGCGCTCTCATCAACGAATTTGAAGGTGTTCCAGCCTATGCAAATCACATCACCGTTGCGCAGCCGGGTCCGGGTGATCTTGGCGCCGTTTACCTGGGTGCCGTTCGTGCTCCCGAGGTCCTTGAGGAAATAGAGCGTGCCTCGTTCCCGGTCGGGGTCCTTTGTCGCCTCGATTACCGCATGTTCGATGCTTACCACCTTGTCATCGATGAAGATCTCGCTATCCGCCTTGCGGCCGATGTGAATGAGGGGCTTGTTGATGGGGAACCTCTTTACCGCCACCTCGTCGTTCAAGAGAATGATGCTCGCCATGGTAAATCCCCCTGTACAAGAGTTGGTGCCTATTACTTTGATCGGAATATGCCCCTTTTTTAATCTTGGTGTGGCGATCCCCTCTGTGCCCTGTACTGCAGGGAACCTTGTGAACAGGCCGGGCCCTATCTCCCGAAGACCCTCCGGAGGAGCTGAGTGGTCCGCGCAGCGGGGTCTTCGCGAATGCGTTTTTCCTCCTGCCCGAGGATTGCGAAGAGCCCGTCCAGTGCCCGGTCGGTGACATATACGTTCAGGTCGACGGCCGGTTTGGTCACAAAGGGAAGGCTTCCCTCCCACGAGGGATTCTGAGCAAACCCTCATGCCGCTTCGCAGCGCCACGAGGCATGAAAATAGGCAATACGTTTATTTTCGCAGCAAACCCTCATGGCCCTTCGGGCCGCCACGAAGCATGAAAATCTATTTTCGCAGCAAAGGGTATGCTTGTGTCGATAAAGGAAGTAACATCACCATTCATGACGGAGCACAGGGCAACGCTTGTTACTTCATAACAGCGGTTTTTTCGGATGAGCGGTAAACCTCAGTCGGGATCGAACATTCAAAAAGATATCCGGTATGGGCAACGGGGGTAAAAGGAAGGGTTCCGATCGCAGTGAATTGACTGCATTGTGCCGACGGGTGGCTGCACGCCAGGGTAAGGGAGAGGCATGTGGACGGCCATTGAAGGAGTGTGAGGAGCCCCCCGGGATTGTCAATGCAGGAATCCCCGTGTCAGGCATCGAGGATGTCACTGCACGACGACAGGCCGAGGAGCGACCGAGGGTGAGCGAGAAAACGTACCGCAGCCTGGTGGAGAACTCCAACGACGGCATCTGTATCCTTCAGGACGGTGTGGTCAAATTCGCCAATGCGCATCTTTCTTGCCTTCTCGGTTATGCAACGGAAGAGGGCATTGGCAGTTCCTTTCACCGGTATGTGTCCCCTAAAGAATTGCCCAAGGTCCGGGAGAGATATGCCTCCCTGGTGAAAGGGGAGAAGGATGATGATCGTTTCGAGACCGTGCTGGTGAGCAGGGATGGCCAACGCATTGAAACCGAGCTCAATATAAGCGTCACCGACTACGAGGGCCGCAGGTCGGTCCTTGTTTTCATACGGGATATCACCGAGCGGCATAGGGCGGAGGAGACCCTGCGGCAGTCTGAGCGGAAATACCGGGAACTGGTTGAAAATATAAACGATGTCATCTACCGTGTGGATGAAAGCGGCACCATAGCCTACGTGAGTCCGGCCGTCGAAACCATGTTGGGATACACCCCCGCAGAGGTCGTCAACCACTCCTTCGCCAGGTTTATCTACCGGGAGGATCTGCCGCGGTGCATGAAAAATTTTCAGCTTACCCTCGAGGACAATGTCACCTCGGGAGAATACCGGGTGGTCACGAGGTCCGGATCGATCCGGTGGATCAGGACATCCACCAGGCCGGTCATGCAGGGTGACCGTGTCATTGCCGTAGAGGGGGTGTTGACCGACATCACCGAGAGGCGGGAGGCGGAGGAACTGCTCAGGGAAAGCGAGGAACGGTATCGTACATTCCTTCAGAACTTCCAGGGGATCGCCTTTCGCCAGCACTTCGATTTCACCCCGGTTTTTTTCCATGGAAACTGCGAAGGGATCACCGGATACCGGGAGGAGGATCTTGCGGGCGGGAAGATCCGGTGGAATGATATCGTATACCCCGAAGACCTTGCCATGTTCTATGAAACCGGCATCAGGCTGCATGGAACCCCTGATCAGGCCATCGAGCGACAGTACAGGATTATACGCAAGGACGGGCGGGTTGTATGGGTGCATGAATTCATTCGGAATATCTGCAACCACAAGGGCAGGCCAGTCATGCTCCAGGGCTCCGTCTATGACATCACCGATCACAAACTGGCTGATCAGGCATTGCAACAGTCCCAAAACGAGCTGAGCATCCGAAACAGGATCGCCAACATCTTTCTCACCCTCTCCGATGAGGCGATCTATTCGGAAGTGCTCAAGGTGGTGCTCGATGCAGTGGAAAGCCCTCTGGGATATTTCGGATATATCGATGAAGGTGGGAACCTTGTGTGTCCCATGCTGTCCAGGCACATCCGGGAGCACTGTCGCATGCCCGGGAAGGACATCCGGTTTCACAGTGAATCCTGGCGCGGATTGTGGGGCAAATCACTTGCAGAAAAGGGTTCCTTCATCATGAACACGCCTCTTACTGTCCCCGAGGGGCATCTCCCCATCAACCGGACCCTCATCGTCCCGGTTATTCACAAGGGGGAGGTGATCGGACAAATCACCGTTGCCAACAGGGACCAGGATTACTCCGATGCGGACCTGGGGCTCCTGGAAGCCATTGCCCACAGTATCGCCCCCTTACTCCATGCCCGGTTGCAGGTTGAAAGGCAGGAAGAGAGGCGCAGCCGGGCGGAAACGGAACTCTTCCTGACCAAGTCCCACCTGGAGTATCTTCTCCGATCGGTGCCTGCGGTCATATACAGCCGCAAGGTGAATGAGGGCTGGCCCCCCACCTTTGTGAGCGAGAATATCCTCGTACAGATCGGATACACCCGGGAGGATTTCCTGGCGGATCCTGAATTCTGGATCAATCACGTCCACCCGGAAGATGCAGGGGGGGTCCTCGCGGGTCTTGAACGGATCATCGAGGAGGGTGTGCTGATTCACGAGTATCGGTTCCTTCACCATGACGGCGCATATCACTGGCTGCGGGATGATTGCAGGCTGGTGCGCGATGCAGCGGGGGCACCGCTTGAAATCGTCGGCTCCCTGATCGATATCACCGAGCACAGGCGGCTTGAGGAACAGTTTTACCATGCCCAGAAGATGGAGGCGATCGGGATTCTGGCAGGGGGAATTGCCCATGATTTCAATAATCTTCTGCAGGCCATCATGGGATACAGCGATTCCATCCTTCTGGATGGGGATGATCCCCAGCAGCACATCCGGGATATCGAGCAGATAAAGAAGGCGACCGCAAAGGCTGCCTCCCTCACCAGGCAACTCCTTGCCTTCAGCAGGAAGCAATCCCTTGATCCCGGATTGCTCGATATCAATGCGCTGATCAAGGACATGGGTGTTATGCTCGGGCGGATCATAGGAGAGGACATCGAGCTTACGGAGACGCTTCAGCCTGATTTGAGGGGGGTGAAGGGGGACCAGGGGCAGATGGAGCAGGTCGTCATGAATCTCGTGGTGAATGCACGAGAGGCCATGCCCAAGGGGGGAATGCTTATCCTGGGCACGGAGAATGTCACGGTGAGGAAAGAGGACTGCAAGGGCATCCCCCATGCGGAACCAGGAGAGTACGTATCCCTTTCGGTTGAGGATACAGGGACAGGGATCGACAGGCGAATTATGGATCGTATCTTCGAGCCGTTTTTCAGTACCAAGCATCAGGTGGAGGGTACCGGCCTGGGGCTTTCCACGGTTTATGGGATCGTCAAACAGCACGGCGGCTGGATAACCGTGGAGAGCACCCCTGGGAAGGGGAGCGTGTTCAGGATCTACCTCCCCTGTTCCGATTTGGGGGCGGGCGATTCATGGCCGGAGAAAGCCTCGGTTGTCGATTTGAAGGGAAACGGAGAAAGGATCCTTATTGTTGAGGATGAGGCCTCGGTGCGGGAGCTGGCCAAACGGGCGCTTTCCAATGCGGGGTATGTGGTTTTTGATGCGTCTTGTGTGCAGGACGCCCTGGGTATATTCGAGGGAGAAGGAGGGAGGTTCGATCTTGTGCTGAGCGACGTGGTCCTCCCTGATCAGAGCGGACTCTTCTTGACCCGTCGCCTGAAAACCGATGCCGCTTCCGTGAAGATCATCCTGAGCAGTGGCTATACGGATGAGAAATCACAAAGCAAGATTATTCAGGGGGAGGGGGTCGATTTTCTCCAGAAACCCTACACCCTGCGCGAACTCCTCACCTGCGTGAAACGTTCTATTCAGTCGTCCTCTTGAGGCGATATCCCCCGTAGTACAATACCTCTTCACCACTTTCATCGCGGAGGGCGCGAATCGTTTCCCCCATGTAGCGGCCCAGCCCATGAATGACCGCCTCATCCTCCGAGATGGGATCGAGCGCCATGGTCATCTTGGTGTCCGGCATATGGTAGATGTAGTACTCGATCATGAGGAGGCCGTCCCTTTCGAGAAGGCGCGGCTCCTTGAACAATTCCGCATCATCCCCCGGATTGGTGATATGATAAGGTCCCAGGCGGTTCAGCCAGGCAGGGGGGATGCTCACGGGCTGAATCTTCGGGCCGAGCAGATGCCTCTTGTTGTTGCGAACCAGCGCCAGGAGTTGCTGCCCGTCGATACGCTCGAACGTAAAGGTGATGCCTGCAAGCTGCTTAACCGTAAAAGGAAAGAGGCCGAATAACCGATACTTCAGGGAGTACACCCCGTCGGTCATGGGAACGAGATCATACACCTTGTCCCAGAGGCCGACCCGCATCCGTTTTCCGCATGTGTCGACCGTCAGCACGCCCAGGACCGTGGCATAGCTCCCTGTCAACTCCTGCTGCTCTTCATCGGTCAGGGACACGATGCCCGGTTCGTTGTTTTTCTCCGGTGCCGGTTTTTTGATACCGGTCTTCGTCTCCAGGGCGAGCATCAGCCCGGTGCGGGCGATTCCGTCCACCGCCTTTCTCACGGGCGCCATGATGCTGTTGGCGATCACCACGATGCCCAGCTTGTGATCGAGCAGGGTAATCATTTTGCTGTATGTGCCCAGGGTGGCCCCGCCATGTCCGGCCACGCGGCCGGCATAGGCGAGCCCCTCATCGTCCAGCCACCAGCCGAGACCGATCCGGAAATCCATATCCAGGGGTATCGTGCTGTTCTGGCACCGGAGGATTTCCTGGAGCGTTTCCCGGTCAAGGATTGTTTCCCTTTCTGCCCTGCCTTCGGCAAAGATCATGCTCACGAATCGGGCGAGGTCATCGACCGTGGTGTACAATCCTCCGGCAGGAACCTCGCGCAGCCTATAGGGATTCAGCTCTCGATCCCCCTCGTACTCCTTTGCCAGAAAGGGCTCCAGCACCGGGGAGAGTGAAAACGCGGAATGCGCCATATCGAGCGGATACAATATGGATTCCTCGATATAGGACTCGTAGGGTGTTCCACTTACCCGCTCTATGGTCAGGCCAAGAAGCGAGAACCCGACGTTCGAATATGAGAACACGTAGTCGGGAGGGTGGGCAGTGTATTCATCCCTCAGCCTTTCGATCACCACCTCGTAGGGTCCCGGATGTTCGGTCCACATTCCCTTCATGATATCGGAGGGGAGTCCCGAGTGATGGGTCATGAGGTTGCGGAGGGTTATGGGTGCCCCGCTCTGAAAACGTGTCTTTACATGAAATTCGGAAAGAGAGCTGTCCAGGGGTTGATCGATGTCAAGCCTCCCCTGCTCGGCGAGATGCATGATGCCGGTGACGGTGAACACCTTGGTGATTGAGCCGACCTGATAGATGGTCTCATTCGTTGCCGCGATCTTACCGGAGACGTCGGCAAGGCCGAAGCCCCTGGACCATACCTCTTCCTGGTCGTCCACGATGGCGATGCTGAGCGCCTTTATATTGTGTTTCTTCATTTCCCTCTCGATCTTCCAGGTGAGATATTCTTGCGTGTACGAATAATCATCGGTCAGGACAGGGGGCCTTGGGGGCCCCGATGAACAGCCTGAGAACACAAAGGTGATGCAGACGAGCAGACAGAGGAACTGCAGGGAAATAGCGTGATCGCTCTTCGGTGTGCTCATGACATTCCCTCGATTGTTTGTATCTCGCAGAGGACACCCCGATGGTCGGATATCGGGTCTTCAAGGACTCTATAGACAGTGAATTCAAGGTCCGAAGAGATCAGTACCCAGTCGAGCCTCTTTCCCAGCAAGGGAAAGGTCTCCATGCCTGCCGCCTGGCCGGTCTGGTATCCCTTGAGGCTGCATTGTTCGGCAAGCATGTGCAGGGCCGAGTCCCTGGCTTGCCACTCACAGTTGAAATCACCCATGACGATTGAAACCCTGTTGCGGGAGGAGAGGAGATCGATGATGTCTTCCATCTGTCGTTGACGGACGGAATTACGCGAAAAATCGAGGTGAAGGGAGATCACATCGATCTCTATTGCGGGATCTCCCGGCCACGTCACGGTGGCCACGACGAATCCCTTGGAAAGTGTGGGAGGAGAAGGGGAAAAGGTGATCGAAACGGGCTCCCTGAGCGGTATCCTGGATAGCAGCGCGGTGCCGTAGGAGAGCTTCATCCCCTTTACATGCTCTCCCCTCAAGGAATAAGGAAAACCACCTTTATGGGCGAGATATTCCACCTGGTCCCTCATTCCGCTCCAGATCGACGGCCCGTCTACCTCCTGAAGGGCGACGATATCGGGGGCTTCACGCCTGAGCACCGTTACGATATCATCCAGATTGACCTCGACCTCGCTGCCTTTCTGAAATACCCGGTAGGCATCGTTTCCCCTTCCATGGGCCATGTTCAACGTCATCAGCCTCAGGGAAGGGAGGCGAACATGATGCCTTGCCTCAGATAAGGGGATAGGCGCCTCGTGCTCGAACACCGCAGGCTGCATCACCCTGCTTCCGCTCATCATCGGAGGCAGGGCAAAGGCGGAGGTGACCGCGAGAATGCCCAGCGAAAAACAGAGAATACGTTGTCTCCTTTGCATGATCACAGGTGATTGAAGGTGTGTATGCGGTAAATTCTTGGTGACTGGCTGCATGCTGACAGGAGCCGGATCTTCCTGAAAATGATAATCCAGATCGGCTGTTTTGTCAATACTGATCCTTGCCGACGAGCGGCCGTATGGTCAATAGGGCATCTTCTCAGCGGGCCTTCGCTCGGGCACGTACCGGTGAGGGATCCTTCCCTCGTTCCATTCCTTGGATACATAGAGATTGCAGTAGCAGCTCCCGTACTCCTCCACATCCGGGGCACGGTATACGCAGGGACAGATGATATCCTTGTCCTTGTCGCGGTCTCCGGACGCGAGCCTGCACGGGCAGCACATGTACCCGTAGCGTTTCTTGTTCACCAGCAACCCCTCCAGGAGATCGAAGGTCCTCTGCCTATCCTTGTTGAAAAGATACCCCTTGGGCTCCTGGACCCGTTTCAGCATCTCATGGAGTTTTTCAACCTCGCTCATTGACTCAGTGCCTCCCTGATCGCCTCTTCGTTGAATCCCACAATGACCTCGTCCCCGATGAGGATGGTGGGAAAGGTGCACCTGGGATTCACCCGTTTTACCTCCTCGATGACGGCCTGTCTCTCCTTTCCCTCCAGGAGGTCCACATCCGTATAGTCGTAGCGCACATTGCATTCATTCAGGAACTTCTTGGCTGCATTGCAGTGGCTGCAAGTGCTGAGGGTGTAGATCCTTACCGGTTTCTGCATTTCAGGTCCCCTGTTGTAAGTGTATCATGGATCGAGAAGGCGGTCTCGATCACATTCCTCATCCGTCGGATGATTGCGGATCGATTGCGCGGAGATGATCAATCCTTCTTGACGAGCGGTTTTCCGCAGCATTCGATTGCACAGGTGCCCCCCGCATCGTGGCAGGTGCATTCCTCTTCAGGGGTTCCCACATCCATGCATTCCTTGACCACCTTGATCTCGAGGCCGCAATCCTCGCACATGTAAATCTCCCCCATTCTCATATCATGACAACTGGACATGACCGTCCTCCTTTCAGGATGTTAAGAATAGACACTGTCTTATGCATGGAACATAGGCTGGTGAAGAGATCCGAAATCTGACCCGGCTCCGGAAGAATCATTCGTAAGGTCATGCTGTATATGCATTATATATACTATTCCAAATGGAATCCCTTTTCAATCCCGAACGTGACGGAAAAGACAATGCAGGGCATGTAATCCGCACGCTTTTTCCCCCGTCTTTACTATTGGATATTCTTTGTATATTATTTCCCTGACGGTTCGATTCCTTGACATTGAGAACCGTTATGGTATCATGTAAATGAGCATTTACTAACAATATCTTGTGTCGAGCTCACTTCGGTATAGGGGGGTTGTTTGGATCAGATAGCCTGCATACATGATCACGCTGAATTAACCGAGAAGAACAACAGGAGCAATAATGGCAATACATGAAGAATTTCTTTTATTCCTGGGCCGATGTATCGACAAGGAGAGAGACGCCTGGGACGGTTTTGTCAAGAAATACAGCAACCTTATGTACCTTTACATTATAAGGACATTGAAAAGGTACTCCCATCCGGTGCAGTACGAGGAGGTCGATGAAATCTTCAACTGTATCTTTCTGGCGCTTTTAGAGAATGACTGTAAAAGGATGCGGAGTTTTCGCGGCCGCAGCGAGCAATCCTTTGTGGCGTATCTGCGAGAGATCTGCTTTCACATGACCATTGATTTCTTGAGGAGACAGAAGCCGTTCGTCGATCTTGAGAAGGTGCAATATTGTGTTTCCGCCCGGGATAACTACGATGGAGTGGATTACCGCGATCTCAAACAGATCATCGGCGTAATCAAGGCGGAACTCCCTGAGCGGCACAGGTATCTGTTCAATTTGATGTATGAAGAGGACCTTGCATCATCCGAAATCGCTTACATAATGGGCATTAATCTCAATGCCCTCCACCAGTTGAAGTTCCGGATGATGAAGAATTTTGTCAAGATCGCGAAACGGAAGCGGTTGTACCATGAGTTGAAGACGTTTGTTCACCTGCAAGCCCCCATTATGGTGGGGCTCAATGAGATCGGGTCGGTGATCTGACGTATTGTGAAGGGCGTCACGCGATCCGCGTTTTTAGCTTCTGCCATTCCTTACGCAGGAACGATGCGGCAATAACCGGAAATAATACGGTTTCGATGGACATGATCAAACGGGATGAGGATACCCCCCAGGGATGTGGATGTGAACCGATTGGGATGACATGTTCCTCCAACCACCATGGCAAGGAGAAGGTAGATGGAAAGAAAACCCACTGAGATACGCAGGGCGGAGATTGTACAGGCTGCGTGGGAGCTCATCATGGAGGAGGGGGTTCATGGGCTCACCATCAAAAACATCTGCAGGATGAACAATATAACGGAGGCTGCCGTATACCGGCATTTTGCCGACAAGCACGCCATTCTCATGGCGCTCATCGACAGCTTCGAGGTAAATCTCATGCAGGCGCTGGACAACCCCATACGAAATTACCGCAATCCGTTGCAGCGGCTCAAGGAGGTCATGAAGACGCACATGGCCTTTACCGAGGAGAAAAAGGGTATCCTTTTCGCCGTCACCGCCGAGTCCGTCCACTTTAACGACGATGAATTGCGCCGGCGGATCCTGAGTGTTATCAATACATACAGGGACAGGATCAAGGAGATGCTCAAGGAGGCGAAGAACGAGGGATTGCTGCGGGAAGACACCAATGTGGACGCCGCGAGTCTGACCTTTTTCGGCCTCATTCAGGCGGCGATCGTTCAATATGCATTGACCGGCTATACCATACCGCCCATTTCCAAGTTCAATACCCTTTGGGATATCTTTCTGAGGGGGGTTCAAAAGTGCTGAGCATAGAAGGTGCATCAGGATGAAAAGGCCATATTGCTCTCGCCTCATTGCATGGCTGACCGTCCTTCTCGTTTTCCTGTTCCCTCTCACCTGCCATGGAAACGGAGCAACGATCGCGATGTTTCTCTGGAGTGGTGAAACGAAGGCTGAAGAGGGCTTCAGGGATGTGCTTGCGGAGGAATTTCCCGAGCAGGCGCCGACCTATACCCTCTTTGACGCTGCAAAGGACATGGACCGTCTGGAACGCCATCTGGAGGACTTCGACGAGCTTCGCTATGATCTTGTTTATACATACGGCTCAAAGATAACCTCCGAGATTGCGGGGCGGTATACGAAACCCCCCATTGTCTTTGATATCGTCTTTGATCCGGTGGGCTACGGGATCATTGAATCCTGGGACTCGAAGCAGCCCAATCTCACCGGGGCGTCAAACGCCATTCCTGCGGATATACAGATCGAGAAGATCCGGGAGGTCTTGGGCGAAGGGGCGATCGGCTTTATTTACAACCCCGCTGACGAGCAGTCCGTACAAATCAAGGAGGCCATGGAGCAATGCCTCGAACAGGCGGGGGGTATCCTGCTCCCCTTCGAGTTCCATCAGAATTTTCGTGCCCTGCGCTCATATATGGAGCGGGTGAGCAACCGGGTGGCGTGCATCTACCTTCCCTCCGAATGGAGTATATCGAAATACGTCTCCCGCATTATCAGCGAGAGCACCCGTCGGAAGATACCCACCTGCGTCACCAGCATATCCTACCTCAGAAAGAGGGCGCTTCTGTGCATAAGCGCGGAGTACTACAATGTAGGCAGAATGGCCGGAGCGCTTGCCGCAAAAATCCTCAAGGG
>JBLIRP010000005.1:0-53375 GCA_049472355.1 bacterium
AATAGTGTGAGACAAGAGGTGAAAATTATTTTGGAATATGCCTTAAATTCATCTTTGCTTAATAAAATACTTTTATTCATGATAAATTTTATTAATATAAACATGATGTTATATTTATTAAGCCATCCTTCGTTCGGTGTGAGCCGGTCTCATGAATTGTCGTGCTCATTGAACCGGAACCATTCGATGCATTGGAAAAGGGAATACGTACGTCCTCACATCGGATATTGAGCGATTGCATCAAACCTTTCCCCTCAGTACCTGTTGACCAGAAGCAGGCTGAGGCCGATACCCCCGGTGAGTGACAGGACCCCCAGGGTGGCGACGATCCCGAAGAGGGGGACGAGGAAGCTGCTCGCCAGGATCGCGCCGCATGCCGACCCGATAAGGTCGAGCCCGTACAGGAGTCCTGCCTGTCCCTTCCATTGCTGGGTGCTGGAAAGGAAGAGCCTCGTTGCCAGCGGAAACTGGAATCCCCCCAGAAATCCTGCCATGAAGGCCAACAGGGTAAAAAGAAATTCTACCACAATAACCGGCCAGGGCGCCATAGCAACCGTAGTGATACTGGAGAAGATGAATATTGTGAAGAGCGGATAGAGGATATAGGCGATCTGAATGCCGCAGTACCAGGCATAGGCACGCTGTAGCCTGTCCATGATCCGGGTCATCAGGGCGCTGCCAATGGTAAGGCCTACCATGAATGCGGTGATGATAATGCCAAGCTGCAGGTAGGCGTATCCATAGAAGACCTGAAATCCGAGGATGAGCAGGAATTCCAGCACGATTTCCACGAATCCGCCAAGCAGGACCACGGTGCCCACGGTGAGCCGTTTCCCCCGCTCCCGTTCCGATATCCTGATCAGCACTGCCAGCATCACCGCGCCGATCATGAGCAGCAGCACGAGCAGCCTGCCGTCGGTTTTCTCCGCCTTCTCCAGGAGCCCTCCGGTAAGGGGTGAGAAGTAGCGGCCCCACAGGATGAGGTCATAGAAGTAGCAGATGGGCCTCAGGTCCGTGTTTATCCGAACCTGTGCCGTATCGCTCACCACGTCGTGTATCGCCTGGGTCCTTTCCTCGCTGAACAGGGAGGGGATGTACCACTCGGAAAAGAATTGGGTTTCGATCCCTCGGGCCGAGAGCCGCTGCAGAATGAGGTCGGGATCAAGACTCAATGCGCCCTGCCTTTTCCCTGCCAGGAAATAGGCGGTGTCTCCCGGGGTCACCAGCACCGCGGGAAAGACCGTACCGAGGGTCTTGTGGATGCACCGCAGGAAGTCCCCGAGTTGGGGGCCTATGTAGTTTTCCGAGGAGGTGACGGCGAATGCCACCACCCCATCCGGGGAGAGCGTGCGGGAGACGAGATCGAAGAACTCGGCGGTGTACATACGGTTCAATTGCGCGGTCTTCGGATCGGGCAGCCCCAGCATGACCACATCATAGGTGCAGGGGCTTTCCTTGAGAAAGAGCCTGCCGTCGGTGTGGATGGGATGCACCTTCGGGTGGGTGAGCAGATTCGTGTATTCCCTGGGGCAGTATCGGGAAGCCAGGGTAAGGGCGGTGGGATCGAGCTCGATGTAGTTGATGAGCACAAGGCTTTGGTGTTTCACCGCCTCCCTGAGGCTTCCGATGCCGGTCCCGATGAGCAGGGCGGTTTTCGGCTCCGGATGCTGCACCAGGGGGAGGTGCACGGTCCACTCCTCGCTCCAGGCATTGGGGATGGTGCTGGTGAGGACCCCATGCTCGTAGAAGCTGTATTCGCCGCCCATGCGGGTGAGGGCGATCCTGCCGAAGATGGAATCCCTGCACGCAAGGAGGTCGAATCCCTTCCACTGCATCGAGTAGATGAGAAAGTCGAGGCGGAGCACGGGGGATGCAAAAAACACGGCCAGGATGAGCAGGCAGAGGGCCCCTGCTGCAAAGGCCCCTCCCCGGTTCTGTCCGGGCGCCATCAGAAACACGAGGGTGGCGGCCAGGAGATTCACCAGGCCCAGGAGGAGGCAGATCTGGAAATGGCTCATGATGCGGATGAGGAGGAAGCTGAACAGCACGCCCCCTGCACCCGCGCCGATCGCCTCCAGGACATACACCCATCCCACCCTCCGGGCAGGGGAGAGGTGGGGGAGATTGAACCACTGGTAGCCCAGGCTGAACATGATGCCCAGCATGAGGCAGAGCGGGGCGAGAAAGAGGAAGGAGACCCAGAATATGGGCGCCATGCCCACGGTTGCCAGGGGGGGAAGACGAAGGATGATCCTGGACCAGCGTATGGCCACCACCTGGAGGATGAGCACGAAGGGGAGGGCGGTCTGGAGGAGGGCGAAGCGGTTCCGGAGCACGATCTCGTCCCTTCCCCTCCATCGTCCGCCGATGGTGCTGCCCAGGGCCACCCAGAAGAACCAGGAGGCGAGCACGAACCCCATGGTGAGCTCGTTTCCCGAAAAGACGGCGATGATCTCCCGTATGAGGATGATCTGGCTGCAGATTGCGTTGACCCCGATCAGGGATATTGACAAATAGAGGCGTTTCATCCCGTGGGCATCATTTCTATTCGATGAACCTCAGGTAGTAATCCTCGGACCCGATCCCATCCCTGAGCTCCGAGCGGCTGTATTCGCGGGGCTCGGTCCCCCTCTGGAAGACCTCCATGAAGCGGTTCGGAAAGGACCCGGTGACCCGCAATCCGTTTTCAGGGTCGATGGGCACCTCCACAACATCATTCGGTTTTTCGAAGTCCCGCCTGGGTCTGCCCTGGTGATAGGATTGCATGAACGTGGTCCAGATGGGGCATGCCGCCCGGGAGCCGGTTTCATTCCTGCCCAGCGTGATCTTCTGGTCGAATCCCACCCACACCCCGGTGACAAGGTAGGGGCTGAACCCGATGAACCAGGCATCGGTGTAGTTGTCCGTGGTGCCGGTCTTCCCCCCCACCGGCACCCCCACTTCCTTGGCCCTCCTTCCGGTGCCGCGTTCCACAACGCCCTGGAGCAGGCTTGCCATGATATAGGCGGTGGAGGGACTGATGACCTGCCGTTTGAGCGGCATGGACGAATAAATGTTTTGGCCGTTGTGGTCGGTGACGGAACGGATATAGATCGGCTGCACCCTGAACCCGTTGTTTGCAAAGGGCACATATGCCGCGGTGATCTCCTCAAGGCTCACCTCAAAGGCCCCGAGGGCCAGGGAGAGATAGGGCTTCAGGGGGGATTCGATCCCCAGCATGCGGGCATAGTGGATGGCATTGGTCACCCCGATCTTGTTCATGAGCTTTACCGTGGCCACGTTCACGGATTTTTCCAGGGCAGTCCTCAGCCGGATGGGTCCGTAGAACTTCTGGCGGAAATTCTGCGGCTTCCAGGGCTTCTGTCTTCCGGGTATCTTGTAGATGACCGGCGCATCCATGATGATGTCTGCGGGGGTAAACCCGCTTTGTATGGCAGCGGTATAGATGATGGGCTTGAACGCGGAGCCGGGCTGGCGCTTTGCCTGCACCGCGCGATTGAACTTGCTTTCGCTGAAGTCCCTTCCCCCTACCTGGCAGATCACATGGCCGTTGTGGGGGTCGATGGCGATCAGTGCGGCCTGCACCGGGAGGTCCTCCCGCGTGGTAAGCCCGCTGTGAGCCCTCCGTTTCTCAAGCTGGGCGAGTTCTGCGGCCACCGCCCTCTCCGCGGCCTCCTGGGCATCGAGGTCAAGGGTGGTGTATACCTGGAGGCCGCCCCGGTAGAGGAGATTCGGCCCCAGTTCGCGTTCGAGATCCTGCCGGATCTTTTCCACAAAATAGGGGGCCGAGGGGAGGGATTCGGCGGCATTCACTACCCCGATGGGGGCATTGATGGCCTCGGTGAATTCCTGCTGTGTGATATACCCCTCATTGCGCATCCTCTCCAGGACGTGCGAGCGTCTCATCAGCGACCTGTCCGGGAAGGAGAGCGGGGAATACAGGGTGGGTGCCTTGGGAATACCGGCAATGAGCGCACACTCGGTGAGGGTGAGGTCCCAGACATCCTTGCCGAAGAAGGTCTGGGCAGCGGCCTGGACCCCATATGCCCCATTGCCGTAGTAGATCTGGTTCAGGTACAGGTCGAGGATTTCCTCCTTTTTGTACATCCGTTCGATCTGTATGGCCAGCAGGGCCTCCTTTGCCTTCCGGTCGAAGCTCTTTTCCGGGGTCAGGAAGAGGACCTTGGAGAGCTGCTGGGTGATGGTGCTCCCCCCCTGGAGGATTCTGCCTGCCTTCAGGTTGACGATGGCGGCCCGCAGGATGCCCAGCCAGTCGAGCCCCTCGTGCTCAAAGAAGTGCTGATCCTCCACTGCGATGGTGGCCTGCTTGAGAAGGGGAGGGATACGGTGGAGGGGGACCGGGGAGCGACGTTCGATGAACCACTGGGTGATGAGGCGGTCATCGCGGGAAAAGACCTTGGTGGCCATGAATGGCCGGAAGTCCTCCAGGGTGCGTATCTCGGGAAGCCCATGGAGCACGGAGAGAAACACGCCCGCCAGAACCCCGCCCACAATAAAGGCGAGGACGATGAACCAGAAGAGGATGTTTTTTCGATACCTGCTCTCCATATGGAACCATTATAGGGGAAAGCGAGGGCATTATAAAGGTATTGATCAGTTTACACGGCGGGACACTTACTCAATATCGATAATCGTTTATTGACAAGAGGAAGGGGAAAATTATACAATTGATCCCTGATTGAGCGGGCGTAACTCAGTCGGTAGAGTACGAGCTTCCCAAGCTCGGAGTCGCGGGTTCGAATCCCGTCGCCCGCTCCATTTTTTTAATCAGGGCGTATTCCTACAAACTCACCCCGGCGATGGGTGCGCCGCAGTGCATGCACTTCCCCTCCTTTATACGGTAGTGGTGTATGGTGTAGCCGAAGCGTTCCACCGCCACCTGGCCGCACGAGGGGCAATAGGTGCTTTCCCCGGGGTCACCCGGGACATTTCCTGAATACACGTACTTGAGCCCGGCCTTGAGCCCGATCTCCCGGCAGTGGCGGATGGTTGTTATGGGGGTGGGAGGGAGGTGCTTCATCTTGTAGGTTGGCCTGAACCTGCTTATGTGCCAGGGGATTTCAGGGTTGACCTCCATGAGGAACCGGGCGATTCCTTCCATTTCCTCGTCCGAATCGTTGAGGGTGGGGATGAGCAGCGTGGTGACCTCCACCCATATGCCCATAGAGACCATTGCCCTGATGTTGTTCAGGACCGGCTCCAGGCTGGCCCCGCATATCTCCTTGTAAAAACCGTCGGAAAGGGATTTCAGGTCCACGTTTGCCGCATCGATGAAGGGCGCCGCATCCCGCAGGGCCCCTTCACCGATGTATCCGTTGGTGACCAGGCAGTTCCTTAGCCCCGCATCTCTTGCCAGGCGAGCGGTTTCATGGACGGTCTCGAAAAAAACGGTTGGTTCCGTATACGTGTACGATATGCTCGAACAGTTGGAGGATTGTGCGAGCTCCACGATCTCCGCCGGGTCGATTTCGGACCCGGGGATGGAACCGTTCCCCTGTTTCGGCTGTTGAGATATCTCGAAGTTCTGACAGTGCTTGCACGTCATATTGCATCCCACGGTGGCGATGGAGTAGGACTTGGAGCCCGGATGGAAGTGGAAAAGGGGTTTTTTCTCGATGGGGTCGATGTGGTGCGCTACCAGCTTATGGGACACCAGGCTGTACAGTGTCCCCTCCCTGTTGAGACGGACCCCGCACCGGCCGGTTTTCTCGGGGAGAATGAGGCAGAAGTGATTGCAGAGCTCACACCTCACCCCTTTATCGGAGAGGGGCTGATACCACGATGCAGTATGGTTCGGGTCGGACATTTTCCCTGCTCTTTAGGACGATGGAATGGGTCCGATGGAACTAACGATAACGTTAGTTGAGGATGGTGAGGGATGGGAGGAGCAACCCCATCACTACTTCCCCTTTTTCGAGGGGTGAAATTTCCCCCTTACGCCACCGATGCTCTTGCCTTTTTTCAGGATCGGATTGGGGCCCTCTCCCTTCATGAGTTTTTGGGAGAACCCCTTGAACATGCTCCTTTCCCGCTTTCGTATGGCCTTCTTTTGCTCTCCCCATTCCTCTTTCTCGATTTCCTCCTGGACCTCGTGGGCATCCTTCATGGCTTCCACGGTGGAAGAAATCTCCGTGGGAACGGTGGGTGAGATTTCTGGCGGGAGGGTATGATCAGGCGCTTCCTGATGCTTGTCCCGATCCTTTTTCATAAAAACACACCTCCTCTTATGTTACCGTCTTGAGAAATTCGGCCGCTTCCTCAGGCAAGACGGGGTTTATATAGAACCCTGATCCCCATTCGATGCCTGTTTCCTTCAGGAGCCTGGGAATGATTTCGATGTGCCAGTGAAAGTCGAGCTGCAGCGTGTCCCAAAGGGTTTCCTTAGAGAGGTGGTTCGGACAGGTGTGGAGGACGAAATTGTAGGATGGCCCATTCAGCCCTTTATGTATCCTCCAGAGCAGCGATTTGAGTATCTTGCTCAGGTCCATGGCCTGTTCCTTTGAGATGGTGCTGAAATCATAGCTGTGCTCCTTGGGCATGATGGAGATCTCATAGGGAAAGCGGGCGGCAAAGGGGACAAAGGCGGCGAAATGTTGATTTTCTTCCACCATCCGGTCCTTCATGCTTGTTTCCTGGCGGATGATGTCACAGTACACGCACCGTTCCTTGTAGCAATAGTGCGTCTTGGCCCCATCCAGTTCCTCCTTTACCGACTTGGGGATAACAGGGGTGGCGATAAGCTCGGAGTGGCAGTGGCTGATCCTGGCGCCGGAATTCCTCCCATGATTTTTAAAGATGAGGATGTACCGGAAGCGATCATCCTTCTGGAGGTCCATGATGCGATCCCGATACGCCCATAGTATATTTTCCACCTGGCTGTCGGACAGATCGATGAGGCTCTTCTGGTGGTCCGGGGTCTCCACGAGGATCTCATGGGCGCCGATCCCGTTTATCATGTCGAACATTCCCACTCCCTGTCGCCTGAGATTCCCTTCGATGTGCAGGATCGGCGTCCGGTTGGCGAATACCCTGATCCACCAGCCCGGTTTATCCCGTCCGGTCTCCGGGGGGCGGAAGGCAAGGATTTCAGGAGGGGTCATTGCCTCATTCCCTTCGCAGAAGGGGCATGTTGCCTTATCGGTAACGAAGGGTTCGCTTGATTCAAAAAAGTCGGAGGTCCTGTTCTTACGCTCAGGATCGATCACCACCCATCGCCCGACGATGGGATCTCTTCTCAATTCGCTCATGTCATCTCCATGGAGGCACTTATGATTTGTTCAATGCCTTGCTGATTACACGACGCAGTTCGTCCAGTTTTATCGGCTTATTCAGATATTCGAAGGCGCCGAGCGTCATTGCCTTGAGATAGGAATTGACCTCCCCGTATGCGGTGACGATGATGACCCCGATATCCGGCTTGTTTTCCCTGATCTTTTCAAGCACATCGATTCCCGATATCTCGGGCATCCTCAGATCGGTGATGACCAGATCAAATTCCTGCTTTTTTGCCTCCGCCAGGGCGGTCTCCCCCGACTCGGCAGCCACGACATCGTACCCCTCCTTTATCAAGATCTTGGTCAGCCCTTCTCGTGAATTCTGTTCGTCATCCACCACTAAGATCCTCTTCTTCTCCATCATCCCCTCCTGGCCAAACACGCTTCCCCGATGCTTGCCGTCCTTTGGTTATACGGATCATTCCCCGATTGCTTGAGAAACCTCTCGTACCAGTTCTTCCATCTCCTCGTCGGATATGGAGGTAACCCGACCGTGCTCGTATTCCTTCTGTATCTTCTCCCACAGGGCCACCACCAAGCGATCCTGTTTGCTGAGCCTTTGCCCCTCCTTAACCTTCTGGTGATTTTCCAGCCAGTGAACGATACCCGCCAGCCCGGATTTGTCGGTGATGGATACCATTGAAGGCCGGTTCAGGATCTTCCTGGTATCGAATATATTGTAAATCTCCGGATCTTTCAACAACCCGTCCGCATGGATACCCGCCCTGGTCACATTGAAATCACGGCCTACCAGGGGGGTGCTGGGAGGTATCTGGATGCCCACCTCCCTTTCCAGATAGTCGCTTATTTGGGTGATGACCTCGAGGTTCATGCCGTTTGGGGTGCCGAAGAGCTGGCAGTATTCGATCACCATCCCCTCGAGCGGTGAGTTGCCGGTCCTTTCTCCAAAGCCCAGGAGGGTGGTATTCACGGCCGAACACCCGTAGAGCCACGCAGTTGCCGCGTTGACCTGCGCCTTGTAGAAGTCGTTGTGTCCATGCCACTCCAGCCATTCCGGGGGGAACTCGGCGTATGTCCTCAAGCCGTAAATGATGCCCGGCACACTCCTGGGCAGGGCCGCACCGGGGTAGGGGACCCCGAGCCCCAGGGTGTCGCATGCCCTGATCTTGATGACGCGATTGGCATCTTTGGCGAGCTTCATCAATTCCTGGGCAAAGGGGACGACAAAACCGTAGAAATCCGCCTTGGTGATATCCTCAAGATGGCAGCGGGGAATGACCCCCGCATCGAGACTGTCCTTGACGACTCCCAGATAGAGGTCCAATGTCTGGGAACGTGTCTTTTGCAGTTTATTGAATATATGATAATCCGACACCGAGGTAAGAATCCCGGTCTCCTTGAGCCCCATGCGCCTTACCAGGTCGAAGTCCTTTTTCGAGGCCCTGACCCAGCCGGTTATCTCGGGGAATTCGAAGCCTAGGTTAAGGCACGCGTCGACCGCCTTTTTGTCGCGCTCCGAATAGAGAAAGAATTCGCACTGGCGGATGATTCCCCGCGGTCCTCCCAACTCGTTGAGGAGCGTATACAGGGTGCGTATCTGCTCGACCGTGTAAGGAGGGCGTGCCTGCTGTCCATCCCTGAAGGTGGTGTCGGTGATCCAGATCTTGTTGAGGCTCGGGGTGTTCATGGGAACATGCCGGTCGTTGAAGGGCACCTTGGGGATCGAGGTGAAGGGATACACCTCCCGGAACAGGTGCGGCTCCTCGACATCATCGAGCACCATATGCTCGGCTGCCGCCCGAAGGCGATGGGTGTCGGGATTGAGGGTAATTCTTCCTCGTTGGACTGGGTCCATAAGAGTATCTCGGATAAGTTGTTATAAAAAAACGTTTAACCGGTAACTTACTCTATAATAATATCTTCTTGTGATCATTGTCAAGCGGGATTGTGCGATGCTATCATCCCACAACCGAAGAATGACGGCCTCGTAAAAAGTCGCCAAACCTGTCACTCCGGCGAAGGCCGGAGTCCAGAACTATTCGAAGACACTGGATTCCGTGTCAAGCACGGAATGACAGAATAGGGTACAATCGATTTTTTACGATTCCATCAAGAATGTCAGGAAAATTATCACAAAAATCCCGTCAATTTGCAATGATATATGGTCCGGGGTATACTTACTGGGGTTTTGTATGGGTGATATCAGGGAACATATCGCTGCCGTCAAGGAACGGATAGCTGAGGCTGCTTTGCGCTCGGGAAGGAATCCCGATGGGATAACCTTGGTGGCGGTGACCAAAACCATTGAAACGCATCGCATCCGTGAGGGAATAGCTGCGGGTCTTACGGTGTTCGGAGAGAATCGCGTGCAGGAGGCGGAGGGAAAGATTGGCGAGATCGGGCATGGGGTGCGGTGGCACATGATCGGACACCTGCAGACCAATAAGGTGAAACGGGCCGTGGAACTGTTTGACCTGATCCAGTCGGTCGATTCCCTTCATCTTGCCGGAGAGATCGAAAAGCGTGCCTCCGCCGTCGGAAGGCGTATCCCCGTTCTCCTTCAGGTGGATCTGGCGGGTGAGGAGACAAAGTTCGGGTTCACCCCTGAAGAACTCCTTCGTGATCTGCAAGGGATTGCAGGGTGTTCCCATATCGAGGTTTCCGGTCTCATGACCATCCCCCCGTTTTCCCCTGATCCTGAGAGATCACGCCCCTATTTCACGCGACTCGCCCATCTCGCAGAGAGGATTAAGGAGCAATGCCCCGGAGATGTCAGCATGGATATCCTTTCCATGGGGATGAGCCAGGATTATGAGGTAGCGGTCGAAGAGGGCGCAACAATGATAAGGATCGGCACAGCCCTGTTTGGGGCGCGGCATTGAAAAGGGGGTGGCGACCATTATAGATGACAATATCACCTTTATCGGCGGGGGAAACATGGGGGAGGCCCTTATCAGGGGAATGCTCCAGGCAGGTTGTGTCTCTCCTGAAAGGATCGTCGTTGCGGATGTTCGTGAGGATCGGTTATCCTCCCTTGCCTCACAGTACAAGGTAAGGACCGTCACCGATAACCGGAAGGCGCTGGAAAAGGCACGGGTGGTGATGCTGGCGGTAAAACCTCAGGTGATTGCCTCGGTTGCCGAGGAGATCGCCCCATGCCTTGACCCCGAAAGGGTCATCATCTCCATTGCCGCGGGCGTCACCCTTTCCCGGTTGAGGGACCTCCTGCGCTCCTCCCGCATCATTCGCGTCATGCCCAACACCCCTGCCCTGGTCCTTGAGGGGATTACCTGCATCTGCCAGGATGGGGCACGTTCGGAAGACCTTGATGTTGCCCGGGAGATCTTCAGCTCCGTGGGCAGGGTGGTGGTCACGGAGGAGCGTCACATGGATGCGGTGACCGGCCTGAGCGGAAGCGGGCCTGCCTACTGTTTCATGGTGATCGATGCCCTGGCTGACGGCGGGGTGAAAATGGGGCTTCCCCGGGCCATGGCATTGGAGCTTGCCATTCAGACCATGCGCGGTGCAGCCGCCCTTGCCGAGGGAGGCACCCATCCCGGTGCATTAAAGGATATGGTCGCCTCACCGGGCGGCACAACCATATGCGGTATACATGTCCTGGAGAAGAGGGGGATGCGCGCGGCGTTTATGGATGCGGTGGAGAGTGCGACCCTCCGCTCCAGGGAGTTGGGCAAGGCATAACGAGGAGGCGCGGTATCGATCGTTTCCTTTCAGACACGGCGGAGGGGATGCTTCTCACCATCAAGGTCTCTCCCAATGCCGGCAAGAGCGAAATCGTCGACGTACACGGGGATTGCCTTCGGATAAGGATTGCCGCCGCCCCTGAGAAGGGGAAGGCGAATAAGGAATGCGTGGGGCTGCTTGCCTCGTTCTTCCGGATAAAGAGGTCCCAGGTGGTGGTACAAAAGGGCGAGACCACAAGGCTGAAAAAGGTGCTTCTCAAGGGAATCACACGGGAAGATGTGCTCAAGAGGCTTCATGATTGAGCCGATTCGGTGGACCGACCAAGGGGTCCGGATACTGGATCAAACCCTGCTGCCGGCCACACTACGCTATATCACCTGTACGAATTATCAAGAGGTTGCGGACGCCATACGCTCGATGAGGGTTCGGGGTGCGCCTGCCATAGGCATTGCCGCTGCAATGGGTGTTGCCTGGGGGGCGCTCGGCATGAAAACGGACGAACAGGCCCGTTTTTTCTCCGGGCTTGAGAAGATCTGCAACGTTCTTCTTGCCACGCGACCTACCGCGGTGAATCTTGCCTGGGCGATCAAACGCATGAAGGGGGTCGCACACGGGCATGAAGATGCTGCCGTATCGGAGATCAAGGGCTTGCTGCGGGAGGAGGCGGAGCGAATCCTGCAGGAGGATGTCCGGATGAACCGCCGTATCGGCAGCCACGGCGAGGCCCTTGTCGGCGACGGCCACAGGATTCTCACCCACTGCAATGCAGGGGCCCTGGCCACCGGGGGGTATGGCACGGCATTGGGAATCATCCGGGCGGCGTGGGAAAAGAAGAAGCGAATCCATGTGCTGGTCGATGAGACGCGGCCGGCGCTGCAAGGTGCCCGGCTTACCGCCTGGGAGCTTCTCCAGGAGGGCATTCCCTTTACCCTGATAACGGACAACATGGCAGGCGACTGCATGCGCAGGGGAATGGTGGATATGGTGCTGGTCGGTGCCGATCGGATAACCGCCCGGGGGGATGTGGCGAACAAGATCGGGACATATTCCCTGGCGGTCCTGGCAAATGCCCATGGTATTCCTTTCTATGTAGCCGCACCGTCATCCACCGTCGACCTCGCCCTTTCCTCTGGCGATGAGATACCTATCGAGGAGCGCACCCCTGATGAGGTGATCCTTCTCAACGGGAGCAGGATCGCCCCCGAGGGGGTGGCGGTGTTCAACCCATCATTCGACGTGACCCCTCACCATCTGGTGAGCGCGATCATTACCGAGCATGGCGTCATCCGGCCCCCCTTTTCCGAATCCATTGGTGAGGTGTTCTCACCGGGAGGGAAGAGCGATGGCGCATAGGGACCTTGTGGGTATCGTCCTTGCCGCAGGGGATAGCACCAGGATGAAGTCGGGAACCCCAAAGGTGCTCCACCCCCTCCTGGGACGCCCCATGCTCGAGTATGTGATCAGGGCCGTGCAGGGAAGCGGGGTATCCAGGTTGCTGGTGGTCATCGGTTTCAGACAGGAGATGGTGGTGGAGGCGTTCAGGGGATTCAAGGTGGACTTCGTCATCCAGGAAGAACGCCTGGGCACCGCCCATGCGGTGCTTCAGGCGGCTTCCTGCCTGGAGGGATTCGAGGGTGACTGTCTCATCACCTGCGGTGACACCCCATTGCTCAGCGAGCAGACCCTCGATACGTTCCATCGAAGGCACAGTGAGGAATCTGCGGATGTGACCCTGCTGACCGCATTTTTGGACAATCCCTTCGGGTATGGGCGCATCATACGGGACGAGGGAAAGGGAATCGTCGGTATCATCGAGGAGAAGGATGCAACGGAGGAGCAACGACGGATCAGGGAGATTAACACCGGGGTATACTGCTTCAAGGGATCGGTCCTTTTTGACCTTTTGCGACGAATCGGCAAGGAAAACCGTCAGGGTGAATACTATCTGACCGACTCGATCTCACTGGCGCGGGAGGCGGGGCTCAGTATTGCCAACCATGTGCTGCAGGACCCGGAGGAGATCCTCGGGGTGAACAGCAGGATTGAGCTTGCCCGCGTCACCGCTTTGATCAAAAGGCGGAAGATGGAGGATCTGATGCTCAACGGGGTAACGATTATCGACCCCGGTGCGACCTATATCGAAAGCGATGTGAGCATCGGAAGGGATTCCGTTATCTACCCCTTTGTGGTGATTGAAGGCAAAACCGTTATCGGCAAGGAATGCATCATCTATCCCTTCACCTACATCAAGGATCTGTGCGTGGGGGACGGGGAGTGCGTCGGAAACGCCGCCCTTGGTCCGTTTGACAGTTCCGTCTCAGGGGCATACAATGAGTGAAATATTCTTGAATAATAGATTTGCAGAGGGGCATGAATATACCCACAAGGGGTTTTTAGGTGAAACGCACATGAGCCGGATGAAACTGCGAATGTCGAATGTAGAATATAGAATGTAGAAGTGAAACGCAGATGAGACTTCGGCTCACAAAGAGGCATGAAAATCCTGGGGGATTTTCAGATAAAACATTCCGGTCAATCGTTCCCAGGGATTCGAGAGGGCTTGGTTAGGGGTGATGCCATCGAAAAAAACGATTACCTGAAACTGGAACAGCCGATATAATTTATAGGTATATACAGAAAATTCAATATATTTTACAGGTAAGAGATCCCTATGATCCGTGAGGTGGAATACTTCGATCAACCGGGGCGGGTGAACACACCACGATGTGTGGAAATCTGCCGGACTATGGTAGATGAAGGATTTACCGATCTGGTTGTTGCCTCAACCACCGGAGATGTAGGTGTGCAAATGGGCCGTGCATTGTCACAGGCCCCGGGGATCAATCTCGTGGTGGTGAGCCACTCCGCAGGATTCAAGGAAAAGGGGGAGCAGGAGTTCACAGTGAGGAACAGGGAGGAGATCGAATCCCTGGGGGGGAGGATTCTGACGGCGACAATCCTCACCCATTCGTTGGAAACCGCCCTGGCCGGCCAGCATTCGGGTGCATATCCAACGATTATCATCGCCCAGACATTGCGGAGGCTGGGGCAGGGGATGAAGGTATGCTGTGAGATCGTCATGGAGGCATGTGATGCAGGCCTCATACCGGAAGGGAAGGATGTCCTTGCGGTGGGCGGCACGGCCTATGGCGCGGACACCGTGTGCATCGTCAAATCAGCAGCCTCCAAGCGATTTTTACAGCTTCAGGTCAGGGAACTACTTGCCAAACCGAGAGAATGGTAATAATGGAAAGCTTCATCAAGCAACAAAATCTCTGGGCAGTCGGCGGCGGCAAGGGGGGCACGGGGAAGAGTATTATTGCCACCAATATCGCGGTTCAACTGGCAAAACGCGGGAAAAAGGCGATCATCATCGATGCGGACCTGGGGGGAGGGAATCTTCACACCTATATGGGCATAAAGCCTCCCTCGGTGAGTCTTGCCGATTTTCTCTTGAACAGGAATTGCAGCCTTGCCCAGGTGATGGTGGATACCCCCTTTGAGAACCTGAAGTTAATAAGCGATGCCAATGATGTGCTCGGTCTCGCCAATACGAGTTTCATGCAGAAAGAGCGTTTCATCCGGCATATAAGGGAGCTTCCCTTTGATTATGTCATCATCGATCTGGGTGCGGGAACAGCGTATACCATGCTGGATTTTTTTCTTATCTCAAACAGCGGGTTTCTTGTTTCCATACCGGAGCCGGCGGCAATCGAAAATGCCTATCGGTTCATTAAATCCGCAGTCCATCGAAAGCTTCTGCGCAGATTTAACCGGCAACCGATCAGGGGGTTGATCGAGCAGTCCATGTATCCGCGAAACGGCATCAAGACGGTGTATGAACTGGTGGAGCGGGTTTACGAGATCGAGCCCTATGCCGCAGAAAAGATGGTCCAGGAGATCATGGGCTTCAACCCGAAGCTGATCATGAATCAGGTTCGCTCGGAAAGCGATATTTCCCTTGGTGAGTCGATCAAAGACGTTGTTCGCAAATTCCTGGGGGTCAACCTGCAGTATATCGGCTACGTAAGCTATGATGAACGCCTTAAGATGGCATCAACGCGAAGGTTGCCCCTGTTTACCGAGTTTCCCAACTGCGGGGCGGCCATCTGTATCCGCAATCTGGTAAACAGATTTCTGGAAGATGATGAACGTCCTGTTGGCTATAGAAGGGGGGAAGGTTATAAACATGAAAAGGGTTACGGAGCTTAATCATTATGAAGTGCTTGATCTGAAGCCGACTGCAACCAAGGCCGAGATACAGCAATCCTTCAGCAAGCTTAAAAAGACCTATGATACCGACTCCTTGGCGGTCTATTCCATTCTATCCGACGAGGAACGCGAATACATGCTTGTCAGGGTTGAAGAGGCGTACAAGATATTGATCGATGAAGAGAAAAGAAAAAAATACGATGAATCAATCGGATTCAAGCCTTTTGAAAAGAGGCAGGAGACCGAGGAGGCACGGCCCCCCCTTCCAAAGCAGGCAAAGAAAAGGGAGTCCAAAAAGGAAGAGCCGGTCCAGGAGGCAGAATCCATAGACCCCCTGTGCAAGGAATTTCTGAAAAAAACCCGCGAGATCAAAGGAGTTTCCCTTACCGAGATATCGGAGGCCACCAATATCAAGTCCCATTTCCTCTCCTCACTGGAGAACGGCGATTACGGCGAACTGCCGGGTCGCGCTTATGCAGTCGGTTTTCTGAGGGAATATGCAAAGTATGTCGGGCTCGACTACCAGGTCGCCAAAGAGCACTTGGAGGTATGGGGTAAGTGGAAGTAAAGCAATATCTGTTCACTCCAAAGCGGCAAGTGCCTCACTAAAACTTCCGGTGGACAAACATCTTCAGATGGCACCGAAAAATCATCCTTTCCATGCCTTACCCATGCAGAGAGACGTTGGACCCTTGCGATTCACCCTCTCGCTCGAATTCAACGCTTATACGTTCAAACCGAATCGAATCCTTTCATCATTGCCGATTTGAACGTTGCATGCCCTTAACGCTCAAATCCCTATAAGACCGATATCGGTTCGAATACCTCAGGTGAAGTAAATATCCGTTTCAGATGATCCCATGGCTTCTCTGACCGTTTTCGAGTGTCTTATATTGCGATGAGAAAAAAATGTCAGTTTCTTATTCAAACCTTGATGGCACCGCAAAAAGTCATTTTGGATTGACAAAAGGGATAATTTCCTAAAAATAGCTCAATTGAATTTATACTCTATAACGGATAATTCCCGGCGGTTCAGACTTTTTGCAAGACCATCAACCTTGCTTCTGAACGTATTTTAATCCTTTTTCGGTGGATATCGGTTATATGGACTACGATAGCGACTACGATAGCGTACTGGCTTTTTTTAGTCCGTTACGGTATCCTTCCCTATGGACTGCGTACTCCCTTTGGGTTGATATAAGGTGAAATTAATTGAAGTTATTCAAAATGGTTCACTATCTTCTTTTTTTAAAAAAATATTCTTAAAAGATTTCCCCGCATTTGAATTTATTTTGCTGTTATTCATAAATTTTATAGAAAGATATTGAATTATGAATGAGTTGAGTGGAATTCTTGCATTTATAAAAAGATATCAACAACAGGGGGTTAATTTTTTTTGGTATTCTTTTCAGACTATTGGTACTATGCTCTTATCGGCAATAATATTCTTTGTTGCCGCTAAATTATTAACACCAGAAGTATTTGGAAAATACAACTATTTATTGGCGTTAGTTTCATTCTTCGTTTTGTTTGGCAATTTTGGATTGAGTGCTTCAGTAAGTAAATATGTTGCAGAATATAAAGTAAAAGATGAAAAAAAAATAAATTCTATTGTTTTTTCATCTTTGTTGATATGTCTTATATTATGCTTATTAATTATCGTATTTATTGTGCTATTTGGAAGAATTTTATTTAAAGAAAATTATAAGTATTTCAAATATATAATACCTTTAATATTCTTAATCGCTTCCGTTAATATTTTTGACGGTTTTTATAGAGGATTAAAAGAGTTTAAAAAACTTTCCATTGTATCAATAATTTCGGGTTTGACAACTCTATGCGGCATTTTTTTTCTGATTAAGTATTTTTATTTAATAGGTGCTATATTATCTCAGATTTTATATTATGGTTTATTTTTTATCTTATTATTTATTTTCATCCCCAAGAGGCATTCTTCTTTTGATAAAGAAATATCAATACAAGTTTTTACATATTCAATGGTCATTGGTGTGTCCGGAATTTCATATTTTTTATACACTCGCGCAGATATACTAATTTTAGAATATTTTGGATACGTTGTTGAAATCGGTTATTATGAGATAATTAATAAGTTGTTCAGGTTGCTATATATCCCCTTTGCTATCTTGGGTTTGGTTATTGCTCCTGATATAACAAGATTGATGGCTGAGCATAAATATCATAAATTACGCTATTATTTTAACAAGTTGTATTATGTTTTTTTTATAGGAATATTAATGAGTATTCTTACATACTTATTCTTTCCACAAGTTATGAGATTGATGTTGTCTGAGTATTTAAGCGAAAGTTTTCTAAAAATATTGAATATCCTTTTAATATTACTACCCTTCAAGGTGGCAGGTACTTTATTAACGAATGGTTTTATAGTCCCTTCCGGTTTTGCAAATATAATTGCATATTTGACTATTATTGGAGGCATTGTTAATATAGTATTAGATTTTGTTTTTATAAAATATTATGGGTTTATTGGTGTCTTTTACGTAACGGTTTTAGTACATGGCATAGCCGATATTTTAACATTTGTCATTTACGGTATTGTTTTTCGAAAAAGGCATTTATAATGAAATTAAGTAAATCATGTGCGAAAATTATTAATTATATAGAGAAGAAATATATTATTTCTCATTATTATTTTTATAGACATGAAATTGGAAATAAAATAAGAATGATTCTGCAGTATAGTGAAAATGATATAGGTTTAGGCTCAAAGGATCAAGAAGAAAATGCACTGCCGGGATTCCAGAAATATATGAATTCAAATTATTATAAATATATGATTGCAAGATATCTTTACTCTATAAAATATATTAAAAATAAGGCAGTATTGGATTCAGGGTGCGGATTTGGATGGGGGGCCTTTTTGATAAGTCATTATCCAAGAGAGATTGTTTCAATAGACAGGGACCAAGGCGCATTAGATTTTGCAGTTGCGCATTGGAGGGATAAGAAAATAATCTTTAAAAACCACTCCGTTTTGGATCTGGATTCGCTCGGCAAAAGGTTTGATGTTATATTAGGGTATGAATTAGTCGAACATCTTACCTTCGAGCAGTGTCTGATTTATCTAGCCCAGGTTTTTACCAATCTCAAAGAAAATGGGATGTTGATTATGAGCTCATATTTTCCGCGGTCTAAAAACCATACGGAAAAATTACAGGAAAACAAATATCATCTCCACATATTCACCCAGGAAGAAATAAAAAATATAGGCAAAAAAATTGGATTCTCAAAGGTGCGTTTTTGGGGTGATTTTATGGTGGTAATAAGAAAATGAAAAGAAAAAAGAATATACTTTTTATGACGTCCGCAGCTCCAAAAATTTCGCCATTTTCAACCTCAGAAAAGAGGCCCCCCCTTGGTCTAGGTTTTCTGATGGCAATAGTGGAAGAGGCTGGTCATACTATATTTTTCAGTGACGAATATCTAAAACCCTCGAGAATCATCGAGAACGGTTTTCTACAGAAGAATAACATCGACTGCGTAGGAATATATACAAATACTATATGTTTTAATGGGGCCATGGAGGCTTTGAGAAAGCTCCAGGAATTGAGAAGAAGGGGAAAGTGGGACGGTAAGGTAATGGTCGGCGGTCCACATGCATCCATCAGACCGGAAGATTTTGTGGACTATTCAGATTACATTGTGATAGGAGAAGGAGAAAAGGTTGTTTTGGATATCATTGAGGAAAATGTAGCAAATAAGATCCTGCAAGGGGAAAAAATCGAAGATCTGGATTCGTTACCAAGACCTGCCTGGGATAAATTTGTAAGATTACCCTACGACTGGGGGGATAAATGGGTTAATTCTTATCCAATTTTCACATTGAATACCAGTCGGGGGTGTCCATTCAATTGTAAATTCTGTTCAGTGAAAGGCATATGGGGAAAAGATTATAGGAGTATGTCTGCAAAGAGAATATACAATGATATTCTGCATTTAAAAGAAAATTACAGGGCTGAATGTATATACTTCAGAGAAGATAACTTTACTTTAAATAGGGAGAGAATCGTAGCCTTATGTAATATGTTAATCAAAAACTATATAGATGTTGATTGGATATGTGAGACAAGGGCTGACAGCCTGGTTGATTCTAAATTTGTGTCATTAATGGCCAAAGCCGGGTGCAGGGCTTTTTATATTGGTGTTGAAAGCGGCAGTCAAAGAATGCTGGACTTTATGAAAAAGGGTATAACCACAGAACAAATAATAAAGGCATTTGAAAATGCCCATCGAGCGAATATAAAAACATATGCCAGTTTGATATATGGAGTTCCTACGGAAACAAAAAAAGATATTGAACTAACGAACAAATTAATAAAAAAAATTAAACCGGATTTTATAGGGAAAAATGTCTTTGTAGGCTTACCTGGATCGGAGTTATATGAGTATGTTAAAAAGAATAGACTGTATGAATATCAAGATGAGAAGGGTTTATTATTCTTGAAAGGCCATAATGCTCGTGTTAATAAATACTATAAATTTAATCCATATTTTAAAATCCCTTCCAGGGTAGTAAAATATGAATGTATATTTTATAATTTGTTTTCTAAGATATTAAAAGGGCTAAGATTTTGGATCAGGAAAGGAACATAAAAGGGGAATCAAGCTTATGCCTTGTCACCCTTGGCCTATTATGAATAGAAGAGCTTTCTATAAATTCGGTAAACGAAAGGAAGTGTTACAGAAATTTTATACGCCGTAAGGCGAAAAGGATTAATTTCTTCCAATTTATTATATTCCAATAAATGTAACCGTGCATCGTCATATCTCCCGGTTCTTAAATAGAGCTCTATTTTTTTTCTCAACAGTATTCTCTCCGGGTTCAAATTGTTCTTATTGAGGATCTCATTCGGGTCAAAACTATCATAGTCATCACTACCTTTATTCATTCTTTGAATATAAAAAGTTTTTGCCTTTTTTGCGAACAGTTCCTGTTGTGAGTTTTTCTCAAAGGAGATGGCATGCAAATTAAAGCGTGACTTAACCAGTGCTTCGTTCAACACTGCGATGTTATGTCCCATTGTTAGAAGATTCAAATACAGATCATAGTCCTGGGAATATTTGAATTTGTCACGATAAAATATATTTTTGTTTCTGAACATTATTGAGAAATGAATAAGGCAATTACCTCGTCTTAATCTTTTTTTTATCTGTGATGTATCGGATAAATAATCTGTTTTTGCTAAAACATTTTCATTGTCATCAATGATAATTGCCATAGTCCCACATAAAAAAATATTTCTATTTTTTTCCATAAAAAAATATTGTTTTTTCAATCGATCAGGAAGTGATATATCATCTGCATCTTGACGTGCGATATAGTTACCTCTCGCAAGTCTTATACCGATGTTAAGAGATTTAGTAAGACCAATATTAGAATCATTTTCGACAGTTATAATTCTTTTGTCTTTTTGGACAAAAGTTTTGATTATTTCATCTGATCTGTCAGTTGATGCGTCGTTAATAATAATAAATTCAAAATCGGTAACACTCTGGTCAAGAATAGATTGGATACTTTTAGCTAAATATTTTTCGCCATTATATACTGACATTATAATAGATATTTTTGGTCTTGTTTTGTTTTGTATCATAAATCTACATTAAAAAGTAGTAGAATACATTGTATAAAATAATAATATGATTTTTCCATGGATAGTATATCCATACCTTAAAATGATTTATATTTAATTTTTTGGTACATGATTTTATCATATATATAATCTTTTTCAATCATGATAATACTATAAAATGAAGATTGAGGCAAACAGTACGTCAAGGCGGTTTTAAATAGAATTGGATACTATCAAATGAGCGCCTCGCACGGGCCTTGTTCAATATATTAATGATTATCTGATTTATAGAACATTATACTGATACTCTTTTGAAAAAGGGTTAGGTTGGACCCATATTTGACATTACAAGACTGAGAATGAGGTCGAGAGAGAGAGAAAAGGATATGATAGATGGGGCCGATTAAAAAACTGGCCGGATCTTGAGAAAGATATCGTTTCTTACCCTTCTGCTTTTTTGAATTTGGCGCCGTGCTTTCAAGGTTGAAGGAAGATTAATGATAAAGAGTCTTATGGAAAAAAGCAATGTTGTGAAAGGACCGAGCGATTTGTATTGAAGCGCCCTTTTAGCGGTTTTAATAAGTATAAAGCCGACAAAGAAAGGGTATCGAATGACAATATTAACCCATCGATAATTCTTCACCATCATACGGCTTATTCCGGAAAAATAAAAGCGGTACTGCCACAGATACACCTTCGGGTCCTCTCTGTTTCGTGATCCGATGTGTAAAAAGTATGTCTTGTTGAAGATGCGCAATGTAAATCCCCGGAGCCAAGCCCGGGGGCCGAGATCGAAGTCATCCAGATTGAAGGGCTGATTTTCGTCGTAGCCGCCAAGCAAATGCCAAAGATTTTTTTTGAAAAAAAGGGCACCGCCATTTGCCCCAAAGGGACGGATGTCACCCTTATATTGTAAAATCCTTTTGATATCAATTGGTTTGTTTTCCCGAAGGCCGTAAAATGATGGATAAGAACCATAATATTTGGTGCGGGTTTCTCCCTCATTGAGCAGTGTAATCGTTAATAATTCATTTTCTCTGTAATCAACAAGGAGCTTTTGCAGAATGTCCTTATCTTCTATCAAAATATCATTATCAAGGAGCAGAATATAATCTCCCGCCGCATTTTCAATAGCGCTGTTTTTGCCTCTTGAATAACCGAGGTTTGTGGTTTGATTAATAATATGTATCTGTTTGAAAGATTTTAAATACATTGTGCTCCCATCAGTAGAACCATTTTCTAGGACTACTATTTCGTAATCATTAAAATCCAGAGCAATAAGCGCTGGAATTATTCTCTGTAGATAAAGAAGTCCATTGAAATTCAGGATAACAATGCTCACTATGGGATGTTTCATTATAAAGGAAGCTCTCTATATAACGAACTATTCTTTATCAATGTTGAAAAAAGAAGTTTACGAATCATTCTATTTTTGGATGCCAACAGAATAACCTTCATTCTTGGATCCAAGGTAATTGATATGTATTCCCTTTTGTAATTCGTTTTAAAATAATGCGTTATATTGTTACTTTGGTTTGGAAATTTGCAGATAATCTTGGCGAAATGTCTTTTGAACATACGTATTTTCCATTTTTTCAATACGTTTAATGGGTAAAAGCCTTTTGTGATTGCGAACTCATATGGTGATTCAATATATCTGAGATTAAGAAGGTGTTTTTCTAACTCTTGCGTCTTGCTTTCATTTGAATCGTGTTTACGCCATACTCCAACACATTCCTTCACAAAACCTACCTTATTTTTCATCATCAGTCTTAGTACGGAGTCCCAATCAGAACTGAGTATATCTTCTTTATAATAGTTGATTTCCATGGCTTGCTGTCGATTGTAGAGAGTGGTAAGGTGAGGTATAGAGTAACCTTTAGGATAGTCCAGAAAAAGTCTATCTCCGTCCATTAGTGACGGAAGATTATCATTCATTTTGTCCTCAATGAAATTGCCTTCCTTCTCAAAGAAGACCTTCTGTTTGGCAAAGGACATGGCAAGGTCATTTTTTTGGATAAGATAGACAGCTTTTTTGATATAAGTGCTGTCAATTAAATAATCATCTCCGTCCAACATCAAGGCCAAATCACCGGTTGCATATTCGTACAGGGATTTCCGATAATTGGCCACCCTGCCGATGCGAGTTGGATTTCTAAAATATTTGACTTCGCTTTTATGCGAGAATGAACGGAGAATTAAATCTGTTTCATCATCGGAAGAGTCGTCGCTTACAATGATTTCTATATTCGGATAATCTTGGGTAATGGCCGATTTGATAGCTTGAGCCAAATATCGTGCTTGATTGAATGCTGGAATGATAATGGAAACCTTCATCATGTCTCAAAAACTTCATTCATTACAAGTTGATTTTATGAAAATTATTCTCGTAAAGGTACAAAAATTGGAAAGAAATATTCTGACGATTAAAGTCAAAAAAATGAGTATTGTCACTTAGCTTCGTATAAAAATCCTCTCCTTCTCAGCCACTTCGCTTATCAATCATGTCTGCTAATAGGGCAAACAATGCCGTATTAAGGGTAAACATCAGGAGAATAAGTGTCTTATCAGTCAAATTGTTTAATAAAATAATATCATAAGAAAGGCTCCCCAAAAAAGATATTGATAGCAAAAGCACGAGAGGCAGAAAAACCCTTAATGGCGCAAAGTATATTCCAGTCCTTAAGATCAGCTCCATAAACCTAAGAGTGTCTCTTACGGGTCTTATTTTGGATTTTCCTATACGTGGATAGTAATCGATCGGTACAAATTCGACCTCATAGTTGTTTCTGATCATTGCAAGGGTTATAGTAGTCGTAAAACTGAAGCCGTCCGGAAGGATATTCAAAAATCTTTCGGATATCGATCGTTTAAATACGCGCAGACCGGAATTCATATCAGGGACCTCTTGTCCGGCGAGCCACGAGACATATCTTTCGAGAAATAGTTTACTGATCTTTCTTGTTAGAGGATATGTCACGTTTTCACTCGTTCGGGCTCCCACAACCATGTCGGTGTTCTGGGCGATCTCAACCAATTCTTTGATCCGTACATTCGGATAGGTGCCGTCTGCATCCGTGATTACAATAATATCGGATGATGCATGACGAATGCCGGATTTAAGAGCGGCTCCGTACCCGCGATTTGTTTTATGAGTTATGATATGAAGTTCGGGATCCTTTTCGGTCTCTTCCCTTAGGATTTCGGACGATCCATCCATTGATCCGTCGTCCACCACTATTAACTCATAAGGCTGGGCACTCTGCAGGGTGCTTCGCAAGGAATGAATGGTCTTGAGAATCGCCTTTTCTTCGTTGTAGCACGGGATGATAAGAGTAAACCGAGGAGAAGGCATTAACCCTCCTTATCTAAGATTTTGTTGAATGAATTAGTTCTCAGAAAGAAAAAATATATTAGATAATCATGGATTTTGTCAATACGTTAAGCAGATCACAGTAAATTCGCAAATGGAGCCATGATCTATATAATGCAGTGAAATATTTATTATTTGTAATTTGATATATAGAATGCTATCATTTCCAGCGCTGGAATTTCCTTATCGGAGAGGGTAGCTCACTATGCTAAAAGAAAATAGGAAGACATTCATTACAGTCCTTCTCATGATTGGCATCGCCCTTATGGTTCGCCTGTGGGGAATAAATTATGGATTACCGGAGATAAAGTATATTGATGCTGAAAAGACCTTGCTGCCTGCCAAAAAGATTGCTCTCAATATCTTGACCGGCAACTGGAATATCGATCCGCAGAAGTATCAATATCCTACGGTTTATATTAATCTCATGGCCATTGAATTTATTGCCTATGGAGCGATTTATGGAGTCATAAACACCCATCTGGGAAGACATCGTTCATTTAAAGAGGCCATTCAAGCCCTTTATACGGCGCCGGAGCGGGGCTATTTATACCGGGCCGTGCCGAGCGCCTTTCATCTCCTGGCGCGGATCACAAGTGCGATCGCCGGTGCGCTGACCGTCCTATTTGTTTTTTTAATAGGGAAAACAGCTTTTGAAGACAAAAGGATAGGTCTTGTCTCAGCCCTTTTTCTCGCATTTATGTTTGGCCACGTCAAGGATTCGCGATTTCCCATGACCGATGCCACAATGTGCCTTCTTGGTATTATAGGGCTCTATTACTTGAGCAGGATAAGTGTTGATGATCAATTGAAGGATCATGTACTTTGTGGAGTATTTATCGGCCTTGGTATTTCCACCAAATATTTTCCGGGATTTTTCATAATAACCTATTTAATCATAATTGCCCCCAAATTGTTGGAGGGTTTAAAAAACAAAAAAGCGAATCTTATGTATTACAAAAAACCACTGGCGGGATTCTTGATGATATTCGTCTTTTTCCTGGTGGGAACTCCGATATTTTTGGTCAGGTACAACAAATATCTCGGCATTGGTACCGGTGGGGTTGTCTCCGAATTGCAGTCGCAAGCAGGAGGAAAGATAGGCTACACTCAGAATTGGTATTTTGACCTTTTATTCAGTAGATTTCCTATTAATAACGAACCTCTTGCAGCCCAGTCTCATTTATCTGTAATGGGAGGCCCGCTTCTTTTTTTCCTTATCTGCGGAATCATTTATGCCTTATATTTAGTGCTGACAAATAAATCAAAGAATCGGTGGTTTGATATCGGAATCTGCATCACGGTTATTCTTTTCTATATGTTTTTAGCTGGTGAGGGAAAAAAGAAGCTTATTCGTTATTTCTATTTTCTCTATCCAGTGTATACGGTTATTGCTGCCAGATTTATTACCGAAATGGTGGATTTTTTCTTTAAAGAAAAGAGATGGAATAAGTCCGTATTAGTCGTAGCGTCAATCGTTTTCGTCTTTCCGACAGGTATGCGTACGGTCAGACTTAATTACTTGCAGTCTCATATTGATTCACGTTTGATTGCAGGGAAATGGTTTGAGAGGAATATTCCACAGGGAAGTAAGGTCTTCGCACCGATACTCTATCCACCCATTATATCTACTGTCAAATATGATGTGAGCTACTACAGGGGAGAGTCAATGAGGGATCTCAACCCTACGGTTGCTTTACTTAAAAGGGCAGGATTTGAATATATCATTACTTCTTCCTATGATACGAGTGTATTTTATAGCCCGGACGCTATGAAACATAACCCGGAATTGACATTCAGGTGGAGAGGTTTTTATGACTCTTTAGATGATGACGCCGAACTGATAATGCGTTTTGAGAGCAATCTCATAGATAAACCGGGTCCTGAAATCAAGATTTATAGGGTACCGTAGGTCGTATCAAGATTTTTTTGGAGCCTATACCAGAATGTATCAGATGCAGGAGTATCGAACTTCGGTTAACAAAGAATGTCTTCGTTGTGATGAGGTTCACCTGTCCCAAGAATCCTCGACACATGATTCTCAAACGAGATTGCAGTTGTTGTCCAGCTAAAGCCCTCCGCCAATTTCCTCGCTTCGGTCTGCATCTGCTGTCTGATATCGCGGTTTTGTCCAAGAGTGAATAGCGCATCTCCGATGTTTTGAGGGGTGATCCGGTCGAGCCGAATGCCTGCCCTTTTCCCTCCCAAGACATCCTGAGAGGCGGTGTCGGAGGTAACGACGCAGAGACCGGATGCCAACGCCTCCAATAGGACATTGGAAATCCCTTCAGCTCGGGATAAGAGAATCAGGACATCATGGCGCTGGTATAATTCCGGCATCCTATCTCGTTCCACGGGCCTCATGATGTGTATCCGGATTCTGTCCTGGATCCGGCTTGCACGGGCCTCGATTTCGGGACGGAGTGGCCCGTCTCCAACTATGGTCATTTCCGCAGACACCTCACGTCCTGCAAGCCATTCAATGCCTTCGAGCATCTCAATACATCTTTTTCGCCCAATCAGTTGACCAACAAAAAGGATCCTCATGTGATTATCCGTATGACGCCGCATCGGAGGTTGATATATGTCGGTATCGACTCCGTTGGGCAGATTGAACACCTTTCCTGTCCGTATGAATGTATCCGCCAGATAGAGGAGCCTGTTTCCATTTGCGAGCAGCAGATCCGCCTGCTTCCATACGGGCCGCAACAACGTGGTCCGGATGAAACGGAAGATGCCCCATCGGGCGTCGGAAAAGCCTGGTACATCGGATCCTCTCAGAGAAACGATTAATGGTATGGTGAATCGCCGTTTCAGGGCAATTGCAGCATGTCCGGATGGAAAGGCAAAGAATGCGGTCAGGGCATCCGGTCTGAAGCTGCGTACAAACGGAACAGAACTGTAGCGGAGGACCAGGTAGGAACGGAGCAATTCCCATGCAGATGGCGCCATGATCCTTCGGCGGCCGCAGGCGAAACGTATAATGACCCTGTCGAATCGATCCTTTTCATGGGTAGTCTTTTCATCCATGCCAATGGCCAGGATCTGGATTGAATGGCCCCTCTGGGCCAATTTCTTGGTGAGGGCATCGAGTGCGGAAGACGCTCCCCCTCCGATCGGTGGAAATTCATGACTCAAAAAACTCAGATGCACTACATATCCTCCCGGATCTCCCATGAGACGACGGGCGGTGGTTTCAGGGATTGACCATCTTTCATTTTTTTTAGAACCTTATATGGAAATGTTGAACAATGTCATCCATCGAGCCAGGGTATAGATGCCCAATAGCTGTTTGGATGCATCCCGTCGCAGCGCCCGGTGTTCGGTAAGCAATTGCTCAATAAATTTTACATTAAAAAGATTTGATAATGTACCTTGGGTTACAACATCCCGGAGGGAATCACCCAGGGTGCCACGAAACCATTGACCAACTGGGCTTTCAAAACCATGCTTGGGACCCCTTGCGATCTCTTTGGGCAGGCATTCCCTGGCAAGGCGTCTGAGAATGACCTTCTTTTCCCATCCCTTAATCTTGAATGCCGACGGGAGTGAAAAGGCAAATTCAGCGAGATCTATATCGAGAAACGGCACCCGGACTTCCAGAGATGAAGCCATACTGGTGCGATCAACCAGAACGAGATAATCATCTGCCATCATGGTGGAGATATCAGTCCATATTGCCCGTTGGAGGGAGTCAAAACCCGGTGCAGCATTAAAGACATTAATCAGCACATCATCTTTTGGATATTCGAGACCAGGTATGAGGATGCCGATTTCCTTTGGTGAAAAGAGACCTACGGCAGTGGCATGAGAAGTGGCAGGTGATTCATTGGCGGTTTCCAGGAATCTTCGAGCGCGTGAAACGAGAGATAATTTTTTGCCTCCCGCCGGGAGGGATTGCGCAATAGGCAAAAAGATTCGCGAATGATTGCGGATCGCAGCAAGGATCGCCGGAGGCCGGATTGCGAAGTAACGGTCATAGCCACCGAAAAGCTCGTCAGCACCGCTGCCATTCAGCGCAACCTTGACGTAACGGGCTGTTACCCGGCTGAGCAAAAAATTGGCAGGTATACTCAGGTTAGCGAATGGTTCGCCGAAGAGTTCAACCTGGGAATCGATCACCGATGCGTCCATCGGGGGGGATTTTTCGATATGGTGATATACACCCAAGTGTTTTGCTGTCCTTGCTGCACGGATCGATTCGTTGAATGATGCATCGTTGAACCCAACGGTATAGGCGTCCACGGATTTTCCATTGGATGCCCGCTGTGATGCCCAGAGAAGAAGCCCGCTATCGATACCACCGCTTAGGAAAACCCCGACGGGGACATCGCTGATCATCTGTCTTCGTACCGATGCAACTATCAATCCGCGCAGTCGTTCTTCCGCTTCAGGTGCATTGATTTCCATCGGCTTGATCCGGAGGCGCCAAAAGGTTTTGGAGGAGGTAATTTCACCGTGGGTATCGATACTCATCCATGTGCCTGGTTCCAGTTTGCTCACTTCCTTTATGAAGGTGTGTGGAGCTGGGACATATTTGTACGCAAGAAAGGTGTGGAGGCATTGCAGATCAAGGGTCCTGGAAACACCGGGGAGGCCGAGAATCGGGAGGGGCTCGGAGCAGAAGGCGAAGAGTTTTTCATTACTGCAGTAGTAAAGGGGCTTGATGCCGAAATGATCGCGCGCGATAAATATCCTATTCTCCATGCGATCATATATGGCAAAGGCAAACATACCATTGAGATGTTCAACGACCATCTCTTTCCATTCTCTATAACCATGCAGAATGACTTCGGTGTCGGATCTGGTTCGGAACATATGACCGCGGGCGGACAACTCCCTGCGAAGTTCAGGAAAGTTATAGATTTCACCATTATACACGAGGATCGTTTGACCATCGGAACTTAGCATAGGCTGATGACCACTCTCAAGGTCGATGATACTCAGCCTGCGCATCCCGATAGCAACGCCGGGTGCTATGTAGTAACCCGAATCATCGGGCCCCCGGTGCCTGATTGCATCGAGCATCCCATCGAGCAGATCCTTCATTGTTGATGATGGGAGATGCGATGAAATGATGCCTGCAATTCCACACATGATTCAGATATTCACACCCGAGGATTAAAATTTCCCTGACCGCAGGATGGATATCACCAGCCCCAGTCCCATGATCCCCGCCGAAACGAAGCCCAGCACCCCCAGCACCGGATAGCCGTAGATGGCGGGGCCGGTTTGCAGCGACATGATTATGGAGGAGCCCACGATGAGTGAGGAGATGATCAGGCCGAAGGCGATGCGGTTGCTGGACCGATCGATCTCTTTGATGAAGGTGTCCAGGCCCACATGCTCGAATTCGATCTTCAATTCACCCTTGATGAGTTTCTTGATCAGGGTGTTGACCTGGCCGGGAAGGTACTTGAGGATCTTGGAGAGATTGGAGATGTTTTTCAGGGCATCCCTGATGATGCGCTTGGGCTGGAACCGCTTCGTGAGGAGCCGCTGGGCATAGGGTTGCGAAATCTCCACGATGTTGAGGTCGGGATCGAGTTGCCGCCCCACTTCTTCGATAAAGAGGAGCGCCTTCCCCAGGAGCATGAGGTCCACGGGGACCCGCATGTTGTGCTTCAGTGCCATGTCGAGGGATTTGTTGAACACCTCGCCGATGACGATATACTTGAGGGGACGTTCATAGTATATATCGAGCAGGTCGATGAAATCGCGCTTGAACGAGCGCAGGTCGGTGTTGTCGGTGAGAAATCCCAGGCTGATATATTCCTCGATGAGGCGATCATAGTCCTTGTTCATATAGGCAAAGAAGATCTGGGCGCAGCTCTCGCGCACCTCCTCGTCCAGCCTTCCTACGATGCCGAAATCAAGAAGCCCGATGACCCCGTCATCCACCACCAGCATATTCCCGGGATGCGGATCACCATGAAAAAGGCCGAATTCGAGGAATTGCTTGAGAAATATCTGGCTGCCGTTTTGGGCGAGCAGCTTTCGGTCCCATCCCCTGGCATCGATCTTTTCGACGTCGTTTATGGGAATCCCGGTAAGCTTCTGGAGGATCAGGAGTCGTTTGGACGTCAGGTCCCAAAAAACGTTTGGTATGACCACCCTTGTGTCTTCATCGAACAGGGTGTTGAACTTTTGCGTATTGCTTGCCTCGAGGGTGAAATCCAATTCCCGGTGGATGGACCTGGAAAACTGTTCCACCAGGCCGACGGGGTCATACACCCGGCTTTCCGGGATGTACTTCTCGAGCAGATGGGCGATATGAAAAAGGATGTTGATGTCGGTATCGATCTGCTGTTCGATCTTTGGCCTCTGGACCTTGATCATCAGAGGTGTGCCGTCCGTAAGGGTCGCTTCGTGTACCTGGGCGATGGATGCGGAGCCGGCGGGAAGCTCATTGATGGTGAGAAAAGCCTCGCCTGAAGGGGAGCCCAGTTCCTCCTCGATGGCCCTCTGAATAACAGGGAAGGGGAGGGGAGGGAGGCTGTCCTGGAGCTTCCTGAACTCCTCGATGAATTCCTTGGGAACGATGTCCGGTCTGAGGGAAAGGAGTTGGCCGAACTTGACGAAGGTGGGTCCCAACTCCTCGAACACGCGCCGTGCCCTGACGGGCATGGAGACCTTGCCCCTGGGCTTACCCAGGGGAGGGCGGAAGGTCACCACCCTCATCCCCATGGAGAGAAAGTCCTGCAGGTGGAGCTGTTCGATAATCTGGCCAAACCCATGTTTTATGAAGACATTGATGATCTGGCGGAGGCGCTGGATATTTTTATAGGTTTGACCGATTTTGTAAAAGGGCATCAGATGACCTCAGGGGTGAGGCCTCCCATCACTGTTTCTGTTTCTCGATCGCTGCAATCCGTTTTTCAAGGGCCTCGATCTTCTGCTCAAGCTTGTGAATGTCCTCCTTCGTGCTGAGGTTCTCCCGGGTCACATACCGCTTGACCAGTTCGGAAACCTTGGCCTCGAGCTCCTTGCCGGTGAGCTCCAACTTTTCGAGCATGTTTTTCAAAAGCCCTTCGCCCTCACGCGTGGTGATCTCACCCCTCTTCACCAGTTCATTGATGAACGTCTTGGTCTTTTCCTCGGACAGGGCGATGAATCCCAGGCCCGCATTAATCATTTTCTGCAAAAAATCTGAGAACTTGTGCTCCTCATTCATGGTTGCTCCCCCTTCTAAGTGTTTATTCGTAATAATCCCTTGATGGCTTCAGGTACGGATGCAAGGGCATCGGGGATGCCCCCGGGATTATTCCCTCCTGCCTGGGCCATGTCTGGACGACCTCCGCCTGATCCTCCCACGTGTGCAGCCACCTTCCTGACGAGATCGGGGGCCTTTATCGTGTGCGTGAGATCCTTGCTCACCTTGATAAGGATATGGGCCTTCCCCTTCACCTCCACCGCCAGGGCAACCACCCCGGACCCCAGCTTGTCGGCAAGCATATCCGCCATGCTGCGCAGGGCCTCCATATCCATGCTGGGACCGGTGGGGTTATACGCGAGCACCTTGATCCCGTCCACCTCCTGGGCCCTCTCCAGGATTCCCCCGATCTCCTGATGAGCACATTGGTTTTTAAGTTCCCTGATCTCCCGTTCCTGGTCCCGCACCTGTTTGAGAATACGCTCGATCCTTCCCTTCACCTCCGTCTCCGGTGCCTTGAGCATCTCTGCAATAGTCGCCACATCCGTCCGCATCCTCCGTACATATTCGTATGCACCCCTGCCGGTGAGGGCCTCGATCCTCCTGACCCCTGCTGCAATCCCGGTCTCGGAGAGGATGAGAAAGAGCCCGATCTGTCCGGTGCTCTCGGAGTGGGTGCCCCCGCACAGCTCTATGCTGACATCGGAGATCTGCACCACCCGCACCTGTTCCTGATACTTTTCCCCGAACAGGGCCATGGCGCCCGAATCGAGTGCCTTCTGCAGCGCCATTTCCTGGGTGCTCACCGGTATATTCTGCCGGATCTGTTCATTGACGTGCGCCTCGATCCGTTCAATCTCCTCGGGGGTGAGGGGGGCGAAATGGGTATAATCGAACCGGAACCGGTCTGCAGCCACCAGCGAGCCTGCCTGTCTGACATGGTCCCCCAGGATCTCCCTGAGTGCCGCATGCAGGAGGTGGGTGGCCGTATGGTTTATGGCGATAGCGGAGCGCCGGTCCCCGTTCACCTCGAGATACACCTGATCACCGGTTCCGACCACCCCTCGCTTCACCATGATTCGATGCACCATTAAATCAGCCATGGTGTAGGTGTCGGTGACCTCGGCAAAAAAACCATCACCCTTCATAATCCCGCTGTCTCCAACCTGGCCGCCCCTTTCCGCATAGAAGGGGGTCCGGTCCAGGATGACCTCGGCCTCATGTCCCTCCCCGACCTTGTCCACCCTTTCCGATCCGCTTATCACCGCGAGGACCTGGCCGGTGTCCGACACGGCTTCATATCCTGAAAACAGCGTCCGGGGAAGCTGCGTTGCCAGGTCCCTGTAAACCCCCTTGACCTCCTTCGCCCCGGAACCCTGCCAGTGCCTTCTTGCCTGTTCCCGTTGCTGCGCCATGGCATCCTCGAATTCGGCCTGGTTGAACCCAAGGCCCTGCTCTGCGAGGATCTCCTGGGTGAGGTCCAGGGGGAAGCCATAGGTGTCGTAGAGGCGAAAGATCTCCCTTCCGGGGATCTCCTTTTTCTTCGTCTTTTTGGATGATTCGATGATCTCGTTGAGCAGTGAGAGCCCGCGATCAAGGGCGTACTGGAAGCGATCCTCTTCCTGGCTGGTGATGGTGGCGATATAGGTGCGGTTGTCCTCGAGTTCAGGGTAGGGGCCGTGCATGGCCTCCGCAACCGCCGGGACGAGCCTGTGCAAAAAAGGCCTGTCGATGTTGATGAGCGTCCCATGCCGGGCGGCCCTTCTGATGATACGCCTCAGCACATACCCCCTTCCCTCGTTTGAGGGGAGCACGCCGTCCGCGATGAGAAAGGTGATTGCCCTCAAATGGTCCGCGATGACCCGGAACGAGATATCTGCGTCATGCTGCAGCCCATACCGCTGATCGGTCTCAGTCTCGATCGCCTTGATGATGGGGGTAAACAGGTCGGAGTCGTAATTGGATTTTCCCCCCTGGAGGGCGGTGGTGATCCGCTCCAGACCCATGCCGGTGTCGATGCTCGGTTTGGGGAGCGGCGACATTGTCCCGTCATCATGGCGTTCGAACTGCATGAACACGAGATTCCAGATCTCCAGGTACCGGTCGCACTCGCACCCCACCCTGCAGTCCGGCCTGCCGCAGGAAAATTCCGGGCCCTGGTCGATGATGATCTCGGAGCAGGGACCACACGGCCCGGTGTCGCCCATGGACCAGAAATTGTCCTTTTCCCCCATGGCCACGATTCGTTCGGCAGGGACGCCGATCTGTCCGCTCCATATATCGGCTGCCTCCTGATCCTTGTGAAAGACCGTGACCCACAGAGGTTCTTTGGGCACCCCGATGCGGACGGTCAGAAACTCCCAGGCCATCCGGATGGCATCCCTTTTAAAATAATCCCCGAATGAGAAGTTTCCCAGCATCTCAAAAAAGGTGTGATGCCGGGCGGTATAGCCGACGTTTTCCAGATCGTTATGCTTGCCCCCTGCGCGGACACACTTCTGGCAGGTGGCCGCGCGGGAATAGGGTCGTGTTGCCTGGCCGGTGAAGATGTCCTTGAATTGGACCATTCCTGCATTGGTGAAAAGGAGGGTGGGATCATGGGCAGGCACCAGGGAGGAACTGGGAAGAATGGTGTGCCCCTTTTCACTGAAGTAATCGAGAAAGGCCTGTCTGATTTCCGCCCCCTTCATGTCACATCCATCATTCTTTGCAGGGCCTTCCGGGCCTTTTTGCGAATCTCTTCGGGGATTTCGATTACCGTTTCCATGGTCTCCAAAGATGCGGCCAGTCGCTCCAGGGTGATCAGTTTCATGTGTTCGCATATCATTCTATCGGAAACCGGATAAAATGTATACCCGGGGAAATCCTTCCGAAGCCGGTAGACCATCCCCACCTCGGTGCCCACGATGAATTCCTTGGCCCCTGATTCCCTTACATATCGTGCCATTCCGGCAGTGCTCGAGACGCAATCCGCCAGTTCCAGGACCTCCGGCCTGCACTCGGGATGTGCAATGAACCGCGCACCGGGATGTGCTGCGGTGACCCTGAGCGCATCCTTTCGGGTGAGGAGGTGATGGGCGCTGCAATAGACATCGGCACAATGGACCGTTTTGTCCGTATGCAGGCTGACGTAGTGGCCGAGATTATGATCCGGCACAAAGATGATTTCATTGTACTCCTTGAGGGAGTTGACGACCTGGATCGCATTGGCGGACGTGCAGCATATGTCGCTCTCCGCCTTAATCTGTGCGCTGGAATTGACGTAGCAGACCACTGCCGCACGGGGATGCCTGGCCTTTAATGCCTTCAGGGTGTCGAGGCTCAGGTCATCCGCCAGGGAGCAGCCTGCCTCCGGAGCAGGAAGGATAACCCTCTTTTCAGGGCAGAGGATGGCCGCGCTTTCCGCCATAAACCGAACGCCGCAAAAACATATGACCTCCGCCTCGGATGCGGCGGCCGTGCGGCACAGGCCCAGTGAATCCCCCAAATGGTCGGCAATGTCCTGTATCTCGGGTCGTTGATAGTTATGCACCAGGATGATCGCGCTGCGCTCCCGTTTCAGGCGATCGATTTTTTCAGCGAGCTGTATGTCCGCTGTATTGGTAACGGTTTTCGTATCAATGGACATTGCGGTCACCCCCGAAAAGTCGTTGAATTTCTGAACCCGGAACGTTCGTGAACCTTGATTCACCAGTGATTATGAAAACACGCAGAGGGCGATTTTCATGTGAAGGAATCATGTCCATAGAATATCCCTTATACGTATGTGATCAGGATATACCTTTTTCATGATATGGCCGGTGTTGGTACGAACAAAATTTCTTTTAAGATGATGCGCACGAATCGATACGGCGCAGTTATCCTGAACAGCGAGAATGAGGTATGCATGGAGATATTTATGTTTTTCGCGCGAGTAGTTCATCGTAGGTACTGAAACCACGCACGGCTGGCTCACCTCGATCTCCTTGTCCAGTTCCAGGTCGATCCTCTTTATGCCGATGCCGTTTCTTGTCTGCATCCGGAATTTGTGATCGTGGGAGGCGAACACCGGTTTCGAAATCATATTATGCATCAGGTACATCTCATTACTGTATCCATTGTTCGAGTAGAATGGTTTTGCAGCGCAGCAATGCACCAGGTCGAAACATTCCGTCTCTATTTTGTCAGGGAACCTGAGGAGATTTTCGTACAGGTCGGGTTGTTCCTTCAGGGACCGATTAAGCCGTTTGTCGAATTCATTAACCCTCCGGGAATATCGGTGCTTGGTGTCACACTGCAGCACCTTTCGACAATGATTCCCTCGTATGGCCATGATGTTGTGCGCTATGGTGAATCTGAGGCAATCGATGCAATCCTCCACTGACGTTTGTGTCCCGAACATGTCCCCGAGATGGAATATTCCTTTTATGTCCTCATGTGTTTCGAGGATCTCGTGGACGGTTTCCCTATAAACGTCCAGATAGCCATGATTATCCGCAATAAGGGCATATCTTCCCAAGGGGATATCCAGCTTCCACAGAATGCTCTGTCTTCGTAGCCTCTTTGTCACCCTTATACGTCTATCTCTGAGAAAGAACATGATAGTTCACTCCTTCTCATAATGGATTATAAAATAAAAGATAACCCTTATCAACTCATTCCCGTCAAGGGAAGAAGATGTGAGAAGCGGTGAAGGAAAAAAGGCTCTTGACAAGACAAAAAGGGTATCACGTCGGAATTATATATGAACGAATAACTGCAAAAAAAAGACACCAAATCCCCCCCCATAGAAAACGTCCATCAAGAGAGAATCTGATGTCGCAGAGGTACTATAGCATATTTCCCGATCTCATACCATAGCGCACGAAGTCCAAACGCGAAAGCTGCAGCGGAGGAAATTCACGACATCCGGTGCACGGAACCTGCTGTTTGGGGAGGTTTACAAGGAAGGTATCAGCTTGGAAGGCTTTCCATCCGGATACAGAGGGTGCTGTCGAGCACCATGGGGAGGCGATCAATCTCTGCAAGGGCATTCTGAAGATCCGACTCCAGTGCCTCGTGGGTCATCATAATGATGGGCACCCCGCCTTTTTCCCCTCTTCCCTTTTGTATAACGGACGCAATACTGATATTGTGTTCACCGAGAATCCCCGATATGGCGGAGAGGACCCCCGGCCGGTCCATGGCGGAGACGCGCAGATAGTATTCGGATCGTATATTGCGGATGTCCTGCAGATGTTTGTCCTTGGATTTGAGGGCATGGTGAATGGCGGGGGTAACCCTCCCCGGGGTGGAGTAAAGCACATCCCGTGCGATTTCCATTACATCGCTCAATACCGCGTTGGCGGTAGGCAATTCCCCGGCGCCCTGTCCATAGAACATGGTTGGGCCGGTGTAGCCCCCGATGAGATAGATGGCATTATACACCCCATCCACCGATGCGAGCATGTTATCCTGAGGGATCATGGTGGGGTGCACACGCACCTCCAGTCCGTCCTCGTCGTTTTTTGCCAGGGCCAGGAGCTTGATCCTGTATCCCAATTCCGCTGCAAAGGCGAGATCGAGCAGGGTGATCCGATCGATTCCCTCGGTGTATATCTCCTTCAGTTGTATCCCCCTGCCGAAGGCCAGGGCGCTCAGGATGGCCAGTTTGTGTGCCGTATCGAGGCCCTTGATGTCATAGGAGGGATCGGCCTCCGCATATCCCAACCGCTGCGCCTCGGCCAGCACCTCGTCAAAATCCCTTTTCTCCTCGAACATCCTGGTGAGGATAAAATTGGCCGTACCGTTGATAATCCCGTAGATGGCATGGATCCGGTTTGAGACGAACCCTTCGGTTATCGCGCGAATGATGGGGATACCTCCGCCCACGCTCGCCTCGAAGCCGATGTCCACGCCCTTGGTCCGGGCCCGTTCGAATATCTCCGCGCCATGCTGGGCAAGGAGTGCCTTGTTCGCCGTGACTACCTGTTTGCCCTGATCGATGGCCTTGAGGATAAAGGAGCGGGCCGGTTCGATCCCGCCGATCAATTCGATGACGATATGTATCTCCGGATCATCCAGGATCTCGTTCGCATCCTGGGTAAGGCGGTCGCCGGGGATACGCACATCCCGCGGCGTGGTGATGTCGAGATCCGCAATCCGCCTGATAATGATTTCCGCGCCGAGGCGCTCGGACAGGGATGCGGAAGACTGTTCCAGGATCTTGGTCACGCCGACACCAATGGTGCCCCATCCGATCAGCCCGAGATTGATCTGTTTCATAGTATCTGCTTGATGCCCCTTATGGCCTGTCTTGTTCTGTGCTCGTTTTCAACCAGGGCGAATCGGACGAACTGGTCACCGCCTTCCCCGAATCCGATGCCCGGTGAAACGGCAACCTTGGCCTTTTCGATGAGCATCTTGGAAAATTCAAGGGAACCCATGGAAAGGTATTGATCGGGTATCTTCGCCCAGACGAACATGGTGGCCTTGGGTTTTTCAATCTTCCACCCGATCCGGTTCAGACCGTCAACCAGCACATCCCTGCGGCTTCGGTAGACCTCGCGTATCTCTTCCACACAATCATCCGGGCCATTGAGTGCGATGATGCCCGCGATCTGTATGGGCTGGAAGATGCCGTAGTCAAGGTAGCTTTTAATCCGGGTCAGGGCGGCGACGATTTCGGGGTTCCCCACGCAGAAACCGACCCTCCATCCCGCCATATTATAGCTCTTTGAAAGGGTGACGAATTCCACCCCCACATCCTTGGCCCCGGGCGCCTGGAAGAGGCTGGGCGCCTCGTACCCGTCAAACACGAGATCCACATAGGCAAAATCATGGATGAGGATGATGTCATGTGCACGTGCCAATTCCACCGCCTTGCGGAAGAATTCGAGATCCACTACCCTGGTGGTCGGATTGTGGGGAAAACTCAGGATCATCACCTTTGGCTGCGGCCAGGTGAATTTCAGGGCCTGTTCCAATTCCTCGATAAAGTTATTCGACTGGGTCAGCGGGATGCTGCGCACATCGGCTCCGGCGATAATGGCACTGTAGGCATGGATGGGGTAGGTGGGGGTGGGAACGAATGCCACGTCGCCCGGCCCCATCATTCCGAGAATGAGGTGCGAGAGCCCCTCCTTTGCGCCGATGGTGACGATGGCCTCTTTCTCCGGATCGAGCTCGCACCCGAACCGTCTCGCGTACCAGTCGCATATGGCGAGCCGGAGCTTGTAGATCCCCTTTGATGCGGAATAGCGGTAGTTGCGGGGGTTTCTTGCCGCCTCGCACAGCTTTTCCACGATATGAGGCGGGGTGCACCCATCGGGGTTCCCCATGCCAAGGTCGATGACATCCTCGCCCTTGTGGCGGGCATCCATCTTGAGCTGATTGATGATGTTAAATACGTACGGCGGCAGTCTCTTTATACGCGGGAATCGTTCCATGTTCCGTGCTTCCTGTTCTTCTGTCCTTCACGGTACCGATCAAAAAGGGTTCAACATTATATGAACTGCGGACAAAGGGTGCGGACTCCACGCGGCGAAAGCCCATCCGCAGCCCCTGCTCCTTCCATGCCACGAATCGTTCGGGGGTGATAAACCTGTCCACCGGTATATTGTCCCGCGTCGGCTGCAGGTATTGACCAATGGTCAGGATATCACACCTGTTGAGCATCAGGTCCCTCATCACCGCCAACACCTCATCCTCGGTTTCGCCCAGTCCCACCATCAAACCGGATTTGGTGATGACGTTCGCATTGATCCTTTTCGCCGTCTTCAGCACCTTGAGGGACTTTTCATAGTTGGCCTTGTACCGCACCTTCGAATACAGCCGCGGCACCGTCTCGATGTTATGGTTAAAGATGTTTGGATTGGCATCGAGCACGGTATGTATGGATTTTCTGCACCCGTTGAAATCGGGGACCAGCACCTCTATGGTTGAATTCGGATGCTGTTTGGATACCTCGTAAACCGTATGGGCAAAAAGGAGGGCCCCGCCGTCGGCCAAGTCATCGCGGGCCACTGAGGTGATGATGGTATGCTTGAGCCCCATCATCCTCGCGGCCTGCGCAACCTTCCGTGGTTCGTCGAAATCCACCTTGCTGGGTTTTCCCTTTTCCATTGCGCAGAAGGTGCAACTCCTGCTGCACACATTGCCCAGTATCATAAAGGTGAGCGTCGGCTTCGAAAAACACTCGCCGATATTGGGGCATTTGGCAGCCTCGCATACCGTGTTGATATTCAAATCACGCAAAATTGCCTTGATTTCATATACCTTCTCCACCGCGATCTTTTTTTTCGTCCGTACCGGGAAACGCTCGGTTGCCATAAGAGTGCCCTTTGTAGAATCGCCAAGGTGATGATGAATACAGCAGGTCTCGTAATGGAGGAGATCGCTCCTACGTAACAGGCCTTTAATGTAATGAATTATATATTAAAAATATGATATAGCCCAACGCGATGCAGTGGGACGAAAGCAACCAATCAAAGGGGGGTGTGTGCCTCCTTGAATCACTGATATATGAATTTTAATGATAGACAGATTCCCGAAGATTGTCAAGGTATCTATCTCCCCCCGCAACAAGGGTCGAGTCGATCCTCGTTCCGCGACCCATCGGATTTTCAACAGGGATCCACTCCCCCGGTGATTGATCTCTCTGTGAACCTATTGTTCTCTGGGGTGAAGAAAGTCAGTTTTGACCGTGTAAGATATAGTATTGACAGCGGTTGGGCATGGTCACTTACGCCTTTCTGCTCAGGGTTTTTTCCCGGGGTTATATAAGAATGATCCAGCAACCTCTTGTTTTATTTGTTTTAATACTTCGTTGTGATCGGTAGATCATGCCGGTTTAGCCCGATGATGCCGGTAGGGCATATTTGTATGGTTATATGGATTGTCGCTTCCTGGGCATCATGAATAACGTGCTGCAATGCAGCCTGTACATGGCAAAGACACAGGAAACCACCCCTTTCTTCAAGCCCATATCTGGACAGGAGAGAAAAAGTATGATAAAAACTATCAAATTGATGCGTTATCAGGCACTGAATCGGTAAGGAGTTAGCGCACGGATGGCCGCAGCAGCACACAAGCAATGGGAGTTGCTCATCATCGGCGGAGGTCCCGCCGGGCTTACGGCCGGGATTTATGGCACCAGGAGTGGTCTTAACATCCTCCTGATTGAAGGATCATGCATCGGGGGACAGATTATCAAGACCGATCGGATAGAGAATTATCCCGGTTTTCCCCATCCGGTAAAGGGGGCCGAGCTCATGGACGGCATGAGACAGCAGGCGGAGGGGTTCGGATTGCAGGTGCGGGAGTTTGCCAAGGTCGTTTCCATTGCTGCAGGGAGCGGATTCACCGTGGGCCTGGAAAACGGAGAAACACACCGGTCCGATGCGATTGTCGTGGCCACGGGCACCGAGTACCGGGACCTTGAGGTCCCTGGCGCAGAACGGTTGATGGGGAGGGGTATTTCCTATTGCGCGACCTGTGACGGGCCCTTTTTCAAGGATGAACCTATCCTGGTCGTGGGCGGGGGAAATGCAGCCATAGAAGAGGCCATCTATCTGACCCGGTTCGCCTCCGTCGTATATGTCGCCCATCGAAGGGACAGGTTGAGGGCGGATAAGGTGCTTCAGGACAGGGCCTTCGCCGAGAAAAAGATAACAATGCTTTGGAACAAGGTGGTTCATGAGGTGGTCGGAGCCGAGAGGGTGGAAGGGGTGGTCCTTGAGGACGTCGTCACTGGGGAGCATTCCGAGCTTTTGGTTTCCGGGGTGTTCGTCTACATCGGAACCACTCCCAACACGGGATTGTTGAAGGGTATTGTGAAACTCGATGATCAGGGGTATATTATCACAGATCAGCAGATGGCCACCTCCTGCAAAGGGATCTTTGCAGCAGGTGATTGCAGGCAGAAGTCCCTTCGGCAGGTTGCCACTGCAGTGGGAGAAGGTGCCCTGGCAGCGACCGCTGCATATGAGTATATACAGGAACGTCAGGGGGATCGGGGGCGATGATCACGTGCCCAGTGCGGGAAGTCGTGAATGCATTGATCCACGACGGCGTAGTCCCTTTAACATTTTTATCAGGAAAGATGTGATCATGGAACAAGAAGCGACAAAGGCAGCCCTTACGATGCCCGATTGCGTGAATGAACTCATCGGCCACAAGCTGAGTCAGGTCGAGGAATGCATATGTACCTTACTCAAATCGAAGAATCCCCTCCTCACCAGGATAGGCTCATATATATGCTGCAGCGGCGGTAAACGGATCCGGCCGATTTTTCTCCTCCTTGCCGCTCAAGTGTCGGGATATGAAGGGGATCGGGATGTTTTTTTGGCCAGCATCATCGAATGTATTCATGCCGCGACCCTTTTGCACGACGATGTCGTCGACCATGCCGCATTCAGGAGAAAGAGCCCGTCCGCAAACAAGCTGTGGGGGAATCAGCTCCCGGTATTGGTCGGTGATTACCTCTACGCCAAATCCTTTTACTGGCTTGTTGATGACGGCGATTATGCCGTCATGTCCACGGTTTCATCCGCAACCGCCAACGTAACGGACGGCGAGATATTTCAACTCCATAAAACGGGGGTTGCCGATCTTTCTGAAGAGGAATACATGTACATCATCACCAACAAGACCGCCTCCCTTATTGCGGCATGCTGCAGGATAGGGGGAATATTGGGCGGACTGAGCAGCGCCATGGTGGAGACATTGGAATTGTTCGGCACTCAGGTGGGGATCGCCTTTCAATTGGTGGACGATGTCCTGGACTTCCTTTCCCATGAAGAGAAACTGGGTAAGCCCACCGGAAACGATCTCCGGAGCGGGAACGCCACGCTCCCCCTCATCCGTACGCTTTCCCTCGTCGGTAAGGAGGATCGGGCCAGGGTCAGGGAATATATGAAGGAACCGCCCATGAACCGTACGAATCTGGAATGGACCCTCAACCTGGTCAGGGAACACAGGGGCGCTGAATATACATTGGAACGGGCCCGTCAGTATATAAGGAACATAAAAAAGGCCCTCGTCGATTTTGAGGATTGTGCGGCAAAAACGGCGCTCTTGTCGGTTGCAGATTACATTGTGGAAAGAGATTTTTAACCGGTTCGTGCACAGGTCCGTTCGTGTAACCCTATCTCGCCTGCTGTATCCAGCCTTGTTCGTACTGTTTCTTCTCTCCTCATCCCTTTCGTGTCTCAACCGAGATCCCTCGAACGGAATCCACCGCCGAACCCAGTTTCTTCTGGGAACCGTGGTGGAGGTCACCGTGGTGTCCAGGGACCCGCTTGTTGCAGATTCGGCAATCAGTTCCGCCTTCGAACGAATAAGGGAAATCGAGGCCGAAATGAGCGCCAGGCTCCCCGGAAATCAGGTGGATAGCATCGGCAAGCATGCAGGGGAGGGTCCCGTGAGGGTTTCCAGGGAATTGCTTGCGCTGATCGAGACATGCCGGCGCTATTCCGCACTCACCCATGGAGCCTTTGATATCTCCATTGCTCCGGTAACCAGGTTATGGAAGTTCGACGCCCCCACAACCATGATCCCCTCCGCAGAAGAGGTGAATGCCGCCCTTTCACTGGTGGGATTTGAAATGATTCATCTCGATCGCAACGAGGGAACCATATCGCTTGATCGTCCGGGAATGGGACTGGACCTGGGGGGGGCCGCCAAGGGATATGCGGTGGACGAGGCGGTGCGGAGGCTCAAGGAGTCGGGGATTACGGCAGGGATCGTCAATGCAGGTGGAGATCTGAGGTCCTTCGGCATGAAACCTGATGGTACGTCCTGGCATATCGGCATCCAGGACCCGCGGCACCAGGACAGGATTATCGGTTCCATCCTCCTCGACGATACGGCATTGGTGACCTCCGGGGACTACGAGCGGTACATCGTCCATGAAGGGGTGCGGTATCATCATATCATAGATCCGAAGACGGGCTGGCCTGCAAGGGGATGCATGAGCGTTTCCGTTGCATCCGCCTCGGCATTGGATGCGGACATACTGTCAACCGCGATCTTTGTCCTCGGCCCGCAGGAGGGAATGGAACTCCTCGAACGTCTTTCCGGCATTGACGGCATGATTGTGGATGCCGACGGCCGGGTTTCCGTCTCATCCGGGTGGGAAAAAAGACTCAAACTCCACGGCGGTCCTTCGCCATGAGCGGCGCCGCCATCGGGTTCCTAAGGAAAACCCTTACCCGGGCGGACCTCGCCGTGATCATACTGTTTTCAATCGGCACCCTGTTGAGTTTTTCATTATGGTCTACGAGGGAGGCGGGGCACAGGGCCGTGATTGTGGTTGATGGACAAGAAACAGGGACCTTTTCGCTCGATGCTGGTCACACGACGATGCGGTTCGAGGGGGCGGAGGGGCCCTTTTCCATTGAAATAAAGGATGGCAGGGTGAGAATGAAGGATTCGACCTGTCCGGGCAAATACTGCGTAAAGACGGGGTGGATCGGACGCGAGGGCCAGATGGTCTGCTGCGTCCCGAATCGCGTGATTATAAAAATTATCGACGGCACGGAGGCGTACGATGCCCTGGCACGGTGAATCGCATGTGGCTGCCGCATGGAACCAGAGGCATCAAAGGCTGGTGTTTCTCTCCATGATGGTTGCCTTGGCCATGGTCCTCCAGATACTGGAGAGCGTTCTCCCCAATCCTGCCCCCTGGATTCGACTGGGGCTCGCCAATGTGGTGATCCTGATCGTTCTGAGCATCTATGGGATACGAGAGGGGCTCATGGTGACAGGATTGCGGGTAGTCCTCGCTGCAATCCTTCTCGGTACGATTTTCGGTCCAACCTTTTGGCTCAGTCTCAGTGGCGGCATTGCCAGCACCATCGTCATGGGGACGGCACTCCTTCTTTTTCCACGAGCCTTCAGTCTTATAGGGGTAAGCGTCATCGGCTCCTATACCCACAACCTGGTTCAATACGCCGTCGCCTCCCTGTTCATCATCCGTCAGCCTGAATTGAGGTATCTCCTGCCGGTCCTTCTTGTCACTGCGCTTGTTGCGGGCATAACCACCGGCGTCGCGGCGTGTTTGATCCTGGGCATGCTTGAAAGACACTCCATCCGGCATTTTCCATTTTTTATGAATAGTAAGAATTAAAATATATAATTAAAATATATAATCGATAGTTATTGACATTTTTCTATTTTTATAATAAAATTATAATAAAGATCGGTGTACGCCGAATCGTTCCATAGTTTAATCTCTAAGGGTCTGATTCCCCAAGGTATGTTTCGATACACTAAAACCCTCTGGTGATACCATGAGGGTGCTGCAGGGAGGCTCCCTTGCGAATGAGGTTATCGTTTTTCCACCTTTGATAAGAATTGAAGCATACACATACTATTGAATATCAGAGAGAGGTTAGAGGGGCTTATTAAAGCGATTGACAGTTGCCTGACAGTGGCGTAGCGCCTACATTATGCAATAGATAGGGAACCATGCAATGTATCCACTATGTGTACCGGAGATGTCATTGACCTGACGTTCCCCGGTCTCCCGAATTCCTTCCCAGGCTTTACCAGTCAGTAAGCTCTATGAGAAACCCTTTAACATTCTCCACGGTGTCCGATTACGGCCATGAAGAATAGTCTCTTGTTCGCCGGATGAATAATCCCTTTTTGATTATTGCCCGTGTCTTCGCGGGCGGTAAGGGCAGGAGGTGATATGCCGGATAGATTGCTCGACAAAAGAGGTTTGGTCGGATTGTAATCCAGCGATACATTGGTTTAAGAAATCCAGGGAGGTGGAATACCATGAAAGGCAATGTATTAGCAGCAATTATGGGATCCATTGTAATTATTGTCCTTGTTTTTGCTTTTGCTGTCCCTTGTTCATCCCAGTTTATCCCTTATCCGTTCTGGATGCCGATAAATCCGTTTTTCTCGCCCACCTTCGGGCTGTTTCCGGCTGTTTCTCCGGTGACGGCATTTTTTCCTGCATCGTTCAGCCCGGTGCTGGGTCCTTACACCGCATTGCCTTCGTTTGCAAGCAGAAATGCGGCAGCGACTCTCGTCGTGCTGCCGCCGGCTGCACCTGCGGTGACCGCCTATGCACCCTTGGGTACGCTCAATATCACGCCGTCCAGCCTGGTGTTGCTGATACTCTACTTGACACTTGCGGAATAGGCGGTGGAGGAATGCACATGGGACGGAAATTCCCATCCATACATAACAATGTTTCAGCCCCTTGTTTGTCCATACTCATACGAGGTGATGGGTGAGCCTGATAATGCTGAAATGGACATGCGTTATTGAGAGGTGATTGATAATGAAACCGTCTAAGGGTATTCTGGTTTTTTGTATTTGCATCGTGTTTTGTTGGGGGGGGCTGCCCCAAACAGGAACCGCTCAGGGCCTGTTTGGGCCATGGGGGGCTCCGTGGCTGAGTAATCCCTTCTATTCCCCATTTTCCCTGTACGGTGGGGCATTTCCGCCCTTTTTCGGCAGGAACCCGGGATGGGGTTATCCCTTGCAGCCTGTCATACCCCCCGCTGCAGCGATCCTTTCTCCTTACCAGCGCAGGCCGAACGCGACCATCATTTTTACTGCCCCCACATTGACGGCCGTGGGCGGGACCGCCCCGGGAGTGATCCTTATCGGCGCAACAGGGGTGCTGGGTGCAACTGCACCCGTGGTGGCCCCTGCAACGGCGGTCGCCGCATCGGTGCCTCCCAGCCTCATAACCGCAGCCGCCCCGGCCCCTGCTCCGCTATTGAGCATACTATCGGTGCTGTATGCCAGCGCCCTTCTTGACGGAAAGGCATTGCTTTCCACGGCGAATCCGCTCCTTTTCGCCTATCTCACGACGCTGGTTTTATGAGGGACCGCTTTTAACATTGGAGATATATGCATTTGACTGGTAGGAGGTGTCATTCATGATGCGACATGATCGAGAAATCGTGGTGCTTTTTTGTGTGCTTTTCGTGTGCCTGGTATTCGGTATGTGCGGAAGCTCATCCGCCCAGTATCCGTATCCTTTCAACCCGTTTTTCGCCTACAATCCCTTTTATTATCCCTATCCGCCGGCGCCCTTTTCCTTTTCTCCGTTGATTCCGACCTATCCCTTTCCGGCTTCTCCGTTGATTTCCCCGTTGTCTTATCCTGCTCCGCGCATTGGTGCCGCGACCATCATTCTCACCAATCCGACCGCCGGGACGGTGAGCGTATTAAATCCGACTGTTGCTTCGGCACCCGTTTTGAACACGGCGGTGACGGCTTCTCCGCCGCCATTGCTCTCTATCCTGGGGATCATTTACACCAGTGCGCTCTATGAGGGGGCATTGAGCACGGCGAATCCCCTGCTTTTCGCCCTGCTCCAGAGTCTTTTCCTGTGACATGGGGGGCAGTCGTTTCGAGTAGCATGACATAGGTATTGCCATGGAATGCGAGAAAGGTAGGTCAGATGGCAATGAGAAGACATAGATGGCTTTATTTCTTCATGATCGTTGTATTGTGTATCTGTATTGGGATTTTCAGGCCAATCCCGCTTGGATCGCAGTTTTCCGGTTTTACTCTCGCGCCTCCCAATCCTGCGGTGGGATACGGCGGATTATTCAATCCCTATGTGTTCCTGCCGGGCCTCGGTTTAAAGGCTGCGGCATCCACCTATTCGCTGAATTCACTTCTTCCGTTTGCCTATGGGGGGTTGGGATTCGGGAATTCATTATTCGGACGCCCGGCAACGGCCATCGGATTATTCAATCCCTTGTTTGGTTTCGGCACCTCATGGGGACGTACACCCTTTGTGGGGACCTCCTTTGGCACCCCGTTTTCCCTTCCTGGACTCACCTCCGGGATTTCACCGATTTCCGCATCAGTGCTGCCTGCGGTGAGGGGTGCGGCACAGTCAGGCACCTGGACCGGCAGTTGGCAGAGCACCTATATCGCCTTTATTGTGCTCTGGAACAGCGGTCCCATGTATCTGAATATCGTCGAGGACCCGCTGCTGGGGGTGGTGACCGGTACCGCCGCGCTTCAGGGAAGCCGGTACGCGAGCATACCCTTTGCGGTAGACGGGGTCCTGGTAAACGATACCATAAACCTGACGGGATTTCTTGGAACCGGCTATGATATAATGCTCACCTGCATTTTGACCTCGCCAACCACCATGACCGGTTTTTATACGGTGTTGGGAACCACCATTCCGGTCATGGATGAGGGGATCATCAATCTCACCATGAATCCCCCTGTTTTATTGTAAATCCTGATGGTTTGGTTCAGGTAGAGGTGATATGCGCAACGATTGGATAATCATCGAGAGGTTTGCAGGACGATCCCCTTTGAAATGCGCTCATAAGAAGAAACAAGGGATGTTTCAGAGCGGAGGTTGATTGGTATGAAGGTTTCACTAATGCTGTTTCTTGTTTGCACAATTTTGTTCATGTGGGTGATGGTATATCCGATGCTTGTACATGCACAATTCCTTCCCCCGCTGTTACCCTTTTTTCCGTATCCCCCCTGGTACGTAAACCCGTTTCCTTTCTATCCGTTCGGATATTTCGGGTTCCCGGTGGTCCCCCGCATTGCCGCCTCACCCCTTCTGGTGGAGCCCAGCCTGAGGTTTGCCAATGCCCCGGTCACCATAACGGTGCCGTCGCTGACCGTGACCACTCCACCCTTGACCGCAATCGTCAATCTGCTCGATCCTGCGGTCGTGGCAAGCAACATTGCGATACTGACCACCAATTTTCCGCTTTTGTACGATGCATTGCTCACCACCTTTCAGTTGCCCGTTATTTAGGAATGGAGAGATATATATGAAACGAAGTTTTGCGGCCTTGATGCTCATTGTACTGCTTCTTTGTGTGAGCACAGTGGCAGGGGCTCAATTTCCCTTCCGGCTGGGATATCCGTATCCCTTTGCGTATTCAATGCCATTCTGGGGTGTCTTTCCCCCTCTCCTGCCTGCAGGCCCATTTTTTTCGTTCGGGGCCGCACCTCGTCCGCTGTTCCCGGCGCTTGCCCCTCCCGCACCTATGTTACGGCGGGCAAGGGCCACGGTGACCATCCTTTTTAATCCGGCCCTGTCGGTTATCCAGGTCACCGTGCTTCCCTTGAGTCCCATCGTACCTGTGGTACCCACGGCCCTAGTGGCACCCACGACCACCATTGCACCGGCGCTTCCGCCTTCCGCGCTCCTGCTGCTCCCCTTGCTTTCGGGGCTTGGCACATCAACGCAACCCAACCTCAATTTCAACAGCACCAGCACGGTGGCTACCCCTGCACCGGCTCCGGTGGTGAACAGCACAAGCAGCGTCGGTCTTACCGGCCTTACCGCACTCCTGCCGTTTATATAGGGAGAGGAAACGAGTCCCGGCCTCGAACCTTCGTGGAAGGTTCCAGGCCGGGTATGCACGGTCATTTCATTGGTGCAACGAGTGAAAAATTCTCTCAGGAAAGCCGAACCACCGGTACATGGAAACGCAACATCCAGGGAGTAAACTATGCCACCGCACGCAGCGGGGTATCAAAAGAAATTTTTTCAAACCACCCCAAGGAGCGGGGAATTAAATCCATAGGGATTAAAGCCCCTTGCCCCAGTCCTCGATTTCGGCCTTCTGGTACCCCTCCTGCTGGAGCGTCATGTCCAGGTTGATGACCAGGCCTGATTGCCTCTTCAACTCATCGTCCTTGGCGAGTTTGCCATGGCGGGCCAGGGCCGCCGAAAGATCCTCCACCGCCTTTATCAAGGCCTTTTCCAGGGATTGGTGGGGTATGATCGTCCCCGGGTTGAACCGGGGTGGAACCCCCCCATCCTCGGCAATAGGCTCAGAGAAGTGAGCAATATGGCGCATCTTCTTCATGGCCTGGTCCATGAGCTGCCAGCCGATCTTGCCCTTTTTCTGAAATACCCACGAGGAGCGGATGTGCTGCAGCATCTCGGTGTATTTATTGGTTACTTCAGCCTGGAGCGTGGTGACGAATCCTTCAGGCAGTTCACCCTGTTGTTCAGCCAACCCCGCCTTCTGTTCAGGGCTCAGCTTGCTCAGTTTGCGTGCAAACTTCCTGGCATGTCCGGCGGATTCCCAGGCCTCCCTGTGGAGTACCCGCTTTATATGGGGATCATCCACTGTATCCGCCTCGCTGTTGTAGTGGGGAATCAGGTTCTCTTCATATTGTATATAGGATGTGAGGATCGTCTCACGACTGGTGGGGTCATAGGGATACGGCGCAGGGGCCAGATTCGGCTCCCCCCCGAGATCTCCTACGATCATTCCCAGCCAATGCATATGCCACATCTCTTCCCGTGAGATGGAGATAAGGCTTGAACCCAGGGGGGTATCCTCTCCCTCGATCCATCCATGAACAAGATACCGTATGATCGCGGCATGTTCCTCCGCCATATCCCTGTTGAGCATATCGATCAGGGCCTGTCGTTCCATGATCACCTCCCGTAATAATTATTGGTTACATATTCTTAAGGAATATTCACTATTGTACTGACCGGCGGTCCGCCAAGCAAATTACTATATCAGAAAGTAAGGGAATGATGAAATACCCCGAACGTGGACAGCAATTCTGAGATGCATCCATATCGGGAATAAGATATTCATATACAACAAGGGGATTGAAGGGAGAACGCCGTTTCGGATAAATGAAAAGACGCAGGGGGGCATCAGACACCCCCCTGCGTCGAATATTCATCCCGCCGGATTCAGGGAGGACTTCATCAGAGGTTTTTGTCCTCATTGTTCTCGATAAAGGAGCAAATCCTCACGTCTGGAAGCCTGATCTCGAAGCCTCCTTGAAGACCGTATGCGTCTATTTCACCGCCACTTCGAAAGATATTGCGCTGGTATCTTAACCCTTTTTGAACTCCTGTTCCGATGCCTCCTCAAAGAAGTGTCCGTTCACGATGGATGAGATGGTTCCCTGTCTGAATACCGCGTCATACCAAAAGGCCAGATAGGTATGGATCAGGATGAAGATGATAAAGAGCCACATGAGTACACCGTGAATGAATCGCGTCCCTGCAAGACCACCGAAGATCCCCCTCTGGATGGGACCAAGGACCGCGGCGGAAAACTTGGCAAGCCCGGCCTGGTGGAGCGATCCGTAAAGGACCATGCCGGTCACTGCCTCGATGGACGTAATGACAAAAAGGAAGAGATACGCAGCGGATTGCAAAGAGCCATAGAGCCCGCAGTGCTCGGGCGGATCGGTCGAAATCAGGGTATAAAACTTGACCGCCTGCCACGTGCACTTGAGGTTGGTCCATGCGTAGAAATCCTTCCAGTCCGCATGGAAACGCGAGAAGAAGGCGAGGTAGATCCTCCAGAGGAGCAGGGCGACCAGCAGGAGGCCGAAGATGAGGTGGATGAAGCGCATATTGGCCATCAGGAACTTCTCGGTGGTCACGCCCGCACCGACGGTAAACGGCTTTGCAATATAAAATCCGGTAACAATGAGCAGCACGATGTCGATGGCCATGGCCCAATGGTTGACGCACATGGCCACCGACCAGTGCTTGATTGCCTTATACGGCAATCGCTTTGGAGCAGGGCTTTCCTTTGCCATGGTGGTTTCCTCCGTTATTGAATTTTAAACCTCTTGATCTCGTTCGTCCTCGGGTCGATGATGTGGATGGCACAGGCCAGACATGGATCAAAGGAGTGGATGGTCCTGATGATCTCCAGGGGTTGATCGATGTTGGCCATGGTGGTGCCGATGAGCGCCTCCTCGTACGGCCCTCTCTGTCCCTTGTCGTCCCTCGGGGAGGCGTTCCATGTCGAAGGAACCACTGCCTGGTAGTTGGCGATCTTCTTGTTCTCGATGCGTATCCAGTGGCCCAGGTCTCCTCGGGGCACCGCAGTCAATCCCCGTCCCTCGGCGGAGTTCGGGATGTCGCAGCGTGTCCAGGTGCGCTCATCTCCGCCCTTGATATTGGTCACCAATTCGGTCACCCATCCCTCGACGTTCCGGGCGACCAGGATGCCTTCGATGCAGCGGCCTGCTGTTCTTCCCAGGGTGGAGAAGAGGGCACTGGCCGGGATCTGTGCGGCATCCAGGGCGAACTCCACAAGGGGCTTGATCCTTGTGTCACCCTTTGCATATCCGATGATCATGCGGGCCAGAGGGCCGACCTCCATGGGTTTTCCGTCGTACCGCGGCGCCTTCACCCAGGAATATTTCTCGTCTCCCTTGACAAACCCCTCAGGACCGAATCCGGTGTAGTGGGGCTCGGTCACGCCGTCGGAGGGATGCAGGCTGGCATTCCCTTTGTACCATGAGTGGGTGACATTCTCCGTGATCTTGGTCTCATCGAGATCGTCTACCTTGTTCAGATTCCCGTTCATCACGATGCCCTTGGGAAGGAGGGTCTCATTCCAGTCGTCGTCCAGGGGAAATCCGCCGTAGGCGAGGTAGTTCTTGGTGCCCGCGCCGATGTTCGCCGCGCCCTCATCCTTGTAATACTGGGCGGCGAGGAGGACATCGGGGAGATAGGCGGTCTCGAAGAACTTCTTTACCTCCTTGAGACGGTAAAGGTACTGGCCAAGCCGGTGCGCATCCAGGGCATCCATGACGCTGGTCACCCCTCCGACCACCAGGCTTTGCGGATGCGGATTCTTCCCACCGAAGATGGCCATCATCTGCGCTGCAACCCGCTGTACCGCCAATGCATCGAGATAGTGAGAGGCGATCACCAGGTTTGCCTCCGGGGGGAATTTGTATGAGTCATTTCCCCAGTAGGCATGGGCAAAGGGACCCAGCCGGCCTGATTTGACGAAGGTGTTGAGCCGCTTTTGCACCGCCTGGTAGTGGGAGACGGAGCAGTTGTACGGATCGTCGGAGAAGCTGCGCGCGAGATCCACCGCCTTCTTGGGATCGGCGGAAAGTGCGCTCACGATGTCCACCCAGTCAAGGCCGTGAAGATGATAGAAATGGACTATTTTGTCGTGAAGGTACTGAGAACCCTTTATCAGGTTCCGTATGAGCCGGGCATTTTTGGGCGGGGTCACCCCGATGGCGTTTTCCACCGCCAGGGTTGCCGCCTCATAGTGCGAATAGGTACACACACCGCAGAATCGCTGGGTCATCAAACCGGCATCCCGGGGGTCCCTCCCCTGGAGAATAACCTCGATCCCCCTCCAGAGGGTGGCGGAACTCCATGCATTGGTAATGCGGTTTGCATTATCCACCTCCACCTCGATCCTGAGATGACCCTCGATACGTGTAATAGGATCCACAATAAGCCGTTTTGCCATTGTATTAGCCCCCTTTTAATCTATTGATTTGCCTGAGCAAAATCGAACATTCATGCTGCCTGAGACCTGCCGGTGAAGCTATTCCTATTTACCGGGTTGTCTGATGGCGCTTCCGATGGCATGGATGGCGATCCCTGCCACGGTCACCGCAGTCAGGGCGATTCCCACCTTGTCCGCGGTTGCCTCGATTCCACCAAAGGGGAGTACGGCTCCCTCATGGATGGGTTTTTCCAAAGGTGCCATCTTATCCCAGAAATCGGGCTCGGTGCAGCCGATACACCCGTGTCCCGCCATGACCGGCCATGACGTCGCCTGGTTGAATCGCACCTGGGGGCAATTGGCGTAGGTATAGGGCCCTTTGCACCCCATCTTGTAGAGACACCATCCCCTTTTGGCATACTCGTCGCCCCATTCCTCGACAAACTCACCAGCATCGTAGTGGGGACGCCGCTCGCAGAAGTCGTGAATGCGTTTTCCATATGCCCATACCGGCCGTCCCAGGCCATCCAGACCGGGAAGGGACCCGAAGAGGATGTAGTGAAGGATGGTGCCCACAAAATTGATGCCGTTGGGCGGGCATCCGGGGATATTCACGGTGCTGATCCCGAGGGCGTCACCAATCCCTTTGGCGTTGGTGGGATTCGGATGGGCTGCCGGGACATTCCCGAAGGCGGAACATGAGCCGATGCATATGACCATGGCGGCCTTCGATGTCACCTCCTTTGCAATCTCATAACCGGTCTTGCCCTTGGCCCCTATGGTGAGGAACTTTCCGTCCATGCCCATGGGAATGGCCCCTTCGATGACGCATACGAACTGGCCGGGAAATTTCTCCAGCGCCTCCTCAAGACAGGCCTCTGCCTGATGCCCTGC